>QYQD01000223.1 GCA_007280345.1 Deltaproteobacteria bacterium
CAATAGCGGGACACTGGTGCACGGTCTCCTCAATCATTGTTCGGATCTTTCCGGCATTGGCGGCGTACTGCGGCCGGGTATTGTTCACCGTCTGGACAAAGACACATCCGGTCTGATGGTGGTCGCCAAAAATGATCGGGCTCATCAGGAACTGGCCAGACAGTTTAAGGCCGGAGAGGTTTATAAGAAGTACGTAGCGCTTGTGTACGGCTATTTTCGGGAAAAGAGCGGGATTATTCAGGCGCCTATCGGCAGACACCCCACCCAGCGAAAGAAGATGTCGGTAAGGAGCGCAAGTGGTAGGGAAGCGATTACTATATGGCAGGTCATTCAGTCTTTTAACGGATTGACCTTCCTGGAACTGACCCTTAAGACGGGCCGCACCCATCAGATTCGTGTCCACCTCTCCTCAATGCAGCATCCGGTGGTAGGAGATCCGGTTTATGGCGATAAACAGAAGCGGGCGGATATCCGTAATATAACCGTGAGAAATATTATAAAAAGTGTCTACCGTCAGTTACTGCATGCCAGGGAGCTTGGGTTTGTACATCCCCGAACCGGCCGGTTTATGGAATTTCATTCCCCGATGCCCCCTGATATGCAAGAGATAATTGAGGCCCTTTCATGATAAAAATCGGTCTTACAGGCGGCCTGGCTACCGGGAAGAGCGCTGTTCTCAAGATACTTCGGGCCTCGGGGGTGACCGTCATCGACGCCGACCGTCTCTGTAACGAGATAGCCCAGCCCTATCAGGATGCCTGGTGGGAAATATATAAACATTTTGGCCGGGGTTGTTTTGCTCCGGATATGAGCCTTAAACGCAGCCGGTTAAAACGGCTTATCTTTTCCGACCAGAGGGCGCGCCTTGCTTTGAACAAAATTATCCATCCCCGGGTAAAGGAGATTATTTTAAAGGACTTATGGAAGATTGAGGAAAGTGGGACGGCAGACCTGGTGGTGGTTGAGGTCCCACTACTCTTCGAGGCCGGCTGGAAAGACTGTTTTGATAAGACCGTCCTGGTTTACGCCCGGTCCGAGGTACAGATAGATCGCCTGATAAGAAGAGACGGTATATCACCTGCCGAAGCCCAAAAGTGGCTCGCTGTCCAGTTGCCTATTGACGAAAAGAAGGAACTGGCCGATTATGTGGTGAATAATAACGGCCCGCTTGAAGAAACCCGGAAACAGATATTGTCTTTAATAACCATCTTGCGTGGCTATCCTGCATAAGGAGCATTCTTTGTTGAAGATATTAGATAATAAGGTGTTGGTATTAAATAAATATTATCAGGCGGTTCATGTGACCACCGTACAGAGGGCTATCTGTCACCTCTACAAGGGAGCGGCCAAGGTGATTACATTGGACTGGACTACCCATTCCTTTGCCGAATGGGTGAAAGTGTCACAATTCCATAACAACGGCCGTTTGATTCACAGCCCCAGCTTTTCTATTGTGGCCCCGGATGCCGTCATTCTCTCCCGCTTTGACCAGCTTCCCAAGACAGATATTATCTTTACCAGGGCCAACTTGTTTGTGAGGGACGCCTACGCCTGTCAATATTGCGGCAAAAGTGTTCGGGCCTCCAAGGAAAGAAGTGTTGACCATATTATACCCCGTTCCAGGGGCGGAAAGACCGTCTGGTCAAACGTTGTTCTCTGCTGCAAGAAGTGCAACCTGAAAAAGGGGAACAAGACCCCCGGGGAAGCCGGTATGACCTTATTAAGGAAGCCCCGTGCTCCACGCTGGGAACAGTTGCTGGTGGAGGAATTTCCCTCCAGCAAGAAAAAGGAATGGAAAAAGTTCCTGGAATTTGCGGGGCTGTTCTAAGACCTGTTGCTTACTTTCATTGTAAGATGCAAGGCTCCCTCCGCTGAGGGAGCCTTGCCCCGTTAATTAGATTTTTACGACATTGATTGCCTTGGGGCCTTTCGGGCCCTTTTCAGTATCAAAGCTGACCTTGTCACCTTCGGCAAGGGATTTAAATCCGTCGCCTTGGATGGACGTGTGGTGGACAAAAGCTTCACTTCCATCATCGTTAGCAATAAAACCAAAACCTTTGCTGTCGTTAAACCATTTCACAGTTCCTTGTGCCATTTCTTTTACCTCCTTTTCTATAAATTGAAATCTCAGAAGGCCTCAACAAAAAAAGCCACAAAGTCAAAAGTCTTTGTGGCCTCTGTAAACGCAAAAACTTCCAAAATCCCGCACTGACAATACGATTTTCTGGAACAATTGTCAAGGGGAAAAATAGAAGGGAACATTATATTTAAAAAGTCGTCCCGCAATTCTTCCTTGTCTATAGACCCTTTTCTATTCTCAGCCGCCGGAGCGTTTCGGTGTGTAGCCCATCTTCTCCAACACTATCATGATCGCGTCACGGTGGTCGCCCTGGATTTCGAGGGAGGTATCCTTAACCGTGCCGCCTGTGCCGAGTCTCGCCTTCAATTGCTTGAGGAGCGCCTCGCTTTCCTTCTGCGGCATCTGTAAGCCCTCAATGACCGTGACGGACTTCCCGCCCCTGCCTCTCCGGTCAAGCCGGACAGTAACCTTCTGCTGCGCAGGACGCAAGCCTGTCTGGAGATTCTTTTCAATGGGCTTCTCCTTCCGGGGGATCGCCTGTTCTGTGGAATACACTAACTTCGATTTTTCGTCGGGCATAGTTTAATTTTAGTACGCGTGGGGTATTTATCCTCTCCCCCTTTCGCGGGGCGCTTACCCTCTCGACAAATGCCTGTATTTGATGCGGTGGGGCTGGTCTGCGGCAACGCCGAGACGGGCCTTTCTGTCCGCCTCATATTCGGAGTAGTTCCCCTCGAACCAGACCACCTTGCTGTCGCCCTCAAAGGCGAGTATGTGGGTGGCGATACGATCGAGAAACCATCGGTCGTGGCTGATGACCACGGCACAGCCCGCAAAATTCTCCAATGCCTCTTCCAGGGCACGCATGCTGTTTACGTCCAGATCATTGGTAGGCTCATCAAGCAGAAGGACGTTGGCCTCTTCCTTCAGCATGCGGGCCAGATGGACACGATTTCTTTCTCCGCCGGACAGCATGGAAACCTTCTTCTGCTGATCACTTCCAGAGAAATTAAAGCGCCCCACATAGGCACGTGAGTTGACCTGCCGTTTGCCGAGCTGAATGACATCCGCTCCGCCGGAGATTACCTCCCAGATGGTCTTATTCGGATCGAGGTCGTCGCGGCTCTGGTCGACATAGGCCAGCTTTACGGTTTCTCCTGTCCTGAGGGCGCCTGAATCAGGCTTTTCCTGGCCGGTGATCATCCGGAAAAGGGTAGTTTTTCCCGCTCCGTTAGCTCCGACGACCCCGACAATCCCGCCCGGAGGAAGGGAAAAGGTCAGGCCTTCCATAAGAATGTTATCGCCGTATGCCTTGCTAACGTTTTCGGCATTAATGACGACATTACCCAGACGGGGTCCGGGGGGGATATAGATTTCGAGATCTTTTGACCTCTTTTCGATATCTTGAGTGAGAAGTTCCTCATAAGAACTGATGCGCGCCTTCGATTTTGCATGGCGTCCCTTGGGAGACATCCGTATCCACTCAAGCTCGCGCTGCAGGGTCTTCTGCCTTTCGCTCGCGGTTTTCTCCTCCTGCTGCAGACGGTTTTTCTTCTGTTCCAGCCAGGAGGAGTAATTCCCTTTCCAGGGGATACCCTGTCCCCTGTCCAGTTCCAGAATCCACCCGGCGACATTATCAAGGAAATAGCGGTCGTGAGTCACTGCGATGACCGTGCCCGGATAGCCTTGCAGATGGCGCTCCAGCCAGGCCACGGTCTCGGCATCGAGGTGGTTTGTGGGCTCGTCCAGGAGCAGAATGTCAGGTTTCTGCAGGAGGAGTCTGCAAAGGGCTACGCGACGCCTTTCCCCTCCGGAGAGGATATTAACCGGTGTATCGCCTGGTGGACAGCGCAGGGCATCCATGGCCATCTCCAGACGTGAATCCAATTCCCATGCGTCCAGTGCGTCCAGCCTTTCCTGCACCTCTCCCTGACGCTCGATAAGCTTGCTCATCTCATCATCCGACATCGGCTCAGCGAATTTTTCATTAATGAGATTGTATTCGTTAAGGGTATTTACTATCTCCTGCACCCCTTCCTCCACAATCTCCCGTATTGTCTTTTTGTCATCCAATTCCGGTTCCTGCGCGAGGAAACCTACGGTGTGGCCGGGGGAGATGGCCGTCTCTCCGTTGAACTCTTTGTCCACTCCTGCAAGGATACGGAGAAGGGAGCTTTTTCCTGACCCGTTGAGACCAAGGACACCGATCTTTGCCCCGTAGAAATAGGAGAGATAGATGTTTTTCAAGACCGGCTTTTTATCATAATACTTGCTTACCCCGATCATGGAGTAAATAACCTTATTCGGTTCATTGCTCATCTGATTCCAAATCCTTTCTTTACAAATATTGTAATGCTTCCAGTACGTCGAAACCTATGGAATTTGTAAATATACCATACCGCCCGGACAATGCCTATTATTTCAGTATGGAGGAGCATTAGAAACTCTGAGGGAAATATAGGACGGTCATGCTTTTAAAATGGCAATATGTTGTTTCTTGCGTTACATAACCTATTTATTCTTTTCCATTTTCTCAATGGTACGGGTTGTCGCACCGTAATTATGATGGAGAACGCTTGGGGCACCTAAGCGGGCTTGGCGTGGCATGGAGGCTGGGGGATAAAACCCCCCGGCTACCCGATTGAAAACGACAGGTCACCGATTATCTCCTCTCAGCGCATTCCTTGAAGCTCTATCCACAAGTGTAAAAAGCCTATCAATATCATCTTGTTGATTCGATACCTTATGTCCACGCACTTTAACAAATTCACAGTCCAACTGATCGGTCATTCTATAAAATTCCTGATACAGCTCATAATTGTTGAGGCGCTTATTTTTCTTTGAACGATAATCATTTTGCTCAAACCGATCACGTCTTCCCTGTAAACCCATGATGTTTTGAGAATCCGTATACACAATCACCCTATTCCCCAATGCTTGAATATCGCTTAGCGCCCATAATAAAGTCTGCAATTCCAGTTTCGTTGAAGACGTATGCTCAAATCCCCTCACTTTCACGCTCGTCCTCAACGAATCCAACGAAAGTCCACCTTCAGGCACAGCTAGGTAAGCCCCATATCCAATATTTGAATGAGTATTCACACTTCCATCCGTAAATAGCATCAGTTCATCCATAATAACAACACCTTCAGCTACCCGAATCTATCACCCTAACGTTATGCTCCGGCGCTATGCAGTATCCTGTCGCCAGTCTCTTTAACAGGGATAATTCGCCGTTCAATATCCGCCCAAATTTTACGCTTCATTACTCTCAGATCGTATTCGGTTTGCAGATTTAGCCAAAACTGAGCTTCAACCCCAAAATACCGCTGTAACCTCAAGGCGGTGTCGGCAGTAATGGACCTTTTCCCATTCACAATTTCACTTATCCTATTGGGAGGGACTGAAAGGTCCCGGGAAAGCTGGTTAATGCTAATACCTAATGGTTCTAGAAAATCCTCACGGAGAATTTCACCCGGATTTATTGGATCAAGAATGTTTTTTGTACTCATAGGGGCACCTCAGTGATAGTCTGGAGCGTCCCTCTTTGCTCCTTGAAACACCGGGTGCGTCCAGTCGGGCTAATCTTGGCATGCATTCGCATTTGTCACTTCCCTAAGACATTGTCAACTTAGAATCTTAAGGGCGTCCCACTCCCACCGGCCATGGTGAAGGGCCAAACACAGAGGAGGGTAATGAGCGTCAATGAGTTTTCATGACACAATGAATCCGGATGGAGGAGTGAACATGGAGCACGTCATTGAAAAGCCAACCCCAAATGTGAACCTGCTGCGGGTGAACATTCACTATCCGGCTACGGCCCGATAGGCTCTGTGAAGCGCCCCGTGCGGACCCGCATGCGGGGTGCTTGTGGGGAGGGCGGGAGAAAAGTCCGCCCTTACCCGATTATGTACTTCGAAGTTTCAGACTGATGTAAAGGTTGCGCCTTTTAATAGGGCGGCGCGAAATAGGAACACCTTTCTTGGCGCGCCTTTTCTATTTGAGATCGTCCATTTTTTCAACATAGTGGTTTCTGCAACAGACTTTTCCACTGCTCTGCACTATCCAGCATCCACTGCATCTTTGCCGTTATCTCCGCAGTCTTGGTTGTCTTGATTGAATTAAAAAAAATGTTCCTATCCTTCTTGCACCGAGCTTCTGGATTATCTTTCTTGCCGCACTGTTCATAGGAACCATAGCGCTTATTCGTTTCAGAATCGAAATAATACCATCGACTCTTGCAAACATTTACGTCGCACCACGGATCATCATATGGCTCTGAAATCTTGCTAGTGCGAGCATTAACATTATCATTGATGATATCTCGAACTGTTTTTGGGACGTAAGCTACATAGTCATTAACAACTTTTTTGAGAGAATCTATATTGCTGGATTGCAGCGGATCACTGACCTGCGGATCTTCTATCGCCATCTCTTGATAAAGTGTAAAGTCAATCTCCGCCCCTGAAACGAATGTGGCAATTCCTTTTTTCATAAATTCGGCTTGTCGAAGTATGCCAAGGGACTCATAAATCGAGGAATGACGACCCAAAAGAAAATTGTACAGCTCATCTTTTGGAGCCTTTCTTTTTCTCTCCAGGTAATAACTATTAATGTCATTGACAATCCCGTTAATCTTGCCACCTTGCTCATTAACAGTCTGTTCGGTATTGGCTTCTTTGACAATTTGAGCAAGGTCATCTATA
>QYQD01000131.1 GCA_007280345.1 Deltaproteobacteria bacterium
AAGTAGGATAGGGCAGTTTTCGCAGATCAGTGGCATTAACCTGAGTGTGACCGCTAAATAGGCGAAAATACTGATCAACAATTGTAGAATTGAGATATAAGGCAAGCCCCTTTGCCAAGTCAGCCGGTAACCCCTTGCCTTGTCTGTGGAAGTAATTCAGATGATTTTCAAAACTTACTAAAGGTGCGTTGACCCTTGACGGGTCATATATCGCCGCCATAACTCGTCTCTCCTGTTCCTTGGACGAGAACCTTTTTGTGAGAACATAATATCCAGCTTCTACGAAAAGATCGGACGTCTCGGGCAATGACACTATGGCGTTTGGTTTCTTTCCCGCTTCAACAGGCCAGTTGATGAAGCCATGTTGAAAATGACACGGATAGATCATCGGAACTGTTCCTTGCTGAGGAGACTGTCTTAAGTGTTCCCGTGCCCTGAAATCAACGGTACGTCCTGTGGAGACATTCAGGTTAAGGTTACTGAGTGACGATACAAAGCATTCCATTCGTTTCATCACATCTAGATCGGCATCATCAACACCCAGATGGATAAAGGCATCCCGATCACTGGGGTGGACAACATGACTATATGGGATAGACAGGATGCGTGCATTGTCGAAATCAATACCCTCGGACGCGGAAATTATGACAGACTTCGGTTTCTGAAGCCTCCGGATGGCATGATAGATCACATTCTCTTGCAGCACATCGTCGTCGCCGAACGCCTTCTTGCGCGATACGAATAAATGAATGCGCTTGAGACTCATCATGCTCAGGAATGAGACACGGAACTTCTTGAAATAAGGGCCATTGCAAAAGCTTCGGGGTGTTATCGCCACCATTTGCCCTCCCGGTTCCAGCAACCGCATTGACAGCCAGACAAAAACCGCGTAAAGGTTTGACACCTCTATGCCAGCCGAATAAAGCATTCGGCGCATAGCTGTCTGTGCATTGATCTTTTTGTAGGGAGGGTTAAGAATGGCATGGGTGAAACGTCTGCCGGGAACGGCAAAGAGAGATTCTTCCGTTTCGGTAATGGCAGACAAAACAAAATCCTCAAATCTTATCATCCCTTGAAAGGCAACGCCGCCAGACTTGCAGAGAGATTCGCATCGCTTCATGGTTTCTTCCAGATAGGGCAGTATTCCTCTATCCGTTTCGTAGGCAACAACCTCAATAGAAAGAGGCCGAGTCTTTCGCGAGACCAAAGTCTCCACGCACGTCGCAAAAAGTACCCCCGCCCCTGCGCCAGGGTCCAGAATCCTTACCTCTTGCACCCCCGTTTCAAACATCGATGTCATAAAATGGGCGATTGCGGCAGGCGTAAGGAACTGACCGATCCGAGCGCGGTCAGTTCTACTTGTATTAGAGTTGAATGATTTTCGGACGTGATCGAGTAAGCTTAAAGATTCGAGTGCCATATCATTTTCTTTGATAGCTGTATTTCGTGTTTATATTTATCAACCCAACGAATAAGAGTTTTTACGGCGCCAGGTAGTGTGGGGGCTGGGGGATAAAAACCCCGGGCTACCCGATTAGCTGATTCTTTGTATTACTCGTAATGAGTCCACATACGAATAACTTTCACGACTTTTTCCTCTTCCAGTGCCTGATAGACAAGACGATGTTGAATGGTTATTCGGCGAGAATACGCTCCAGCCAAATCGCCGAGCAATTTCTCATACGATGGGGGATTTTGGCATGGGTTTTTACTGAGCAAATCCAGCGACTCTTCTGCCTTGGAGCGAAGTCCGGCGGCTGTGAGCCTTTTGGCATCCTTCCGGGCCTGCTTTGTGAAAACGATTTGCCATTTCACCAATCGAGTTCCTTCGCACATTCCTCAACCGGCGTATTCATTCCTTCCCGAATCGATTCTCTCATCCCAGGAATCGACAATAGATAGAGCGTTTCTTGTACAGCTCTCCAATCTTCTTCCGAGATGAGCACGGCATTCCTACGTTTGCCTGTAATAAGAACCGGCTCATGGGAAGAGGCTGCCTCGTCGATCAAGCGATAGAGTTTTGCACGCGCCTCACTGGCGGTAAGTGTTGGCATAGTTCATTCCTTTTTTTGGTGTCTGGTATTTCTATATGTACGCCATAACGTACGTTTTGTCAACGTCGAATCTAATCAGCTAACGAATGAGCCTCTTGCAAAAGCCTCCATTCTGTCATTCCCGCAGCGATTCTGAGCGGGAATCTGGTTCTGACTGTTTGAAAAACCATATCCCCGATAGAGGCATTCGGGGATGACAAACAGTTTTGCAAGAGGCTCCATTATAGGCACAGTACCTGCCTTTTGACAACTACGAGCCGGACTATCTAATAAGCATATCTATCCCTACCTATGCGATAAGAACCTGGGAATTGACTTTATTTAACTTCTTGTGCTAATCTCCCGAAAACTTTTACATTGGTCATTAGTCACCGGCCAATAACGAATAACTAATCATACAGAGGTGGAAATTGTTCGGTCAGTTTTGGAGTAGAAGGACCTTTCTCAAGGCCTCACTGGCCGGGGCCTTTGCGCTCTTCGGCGGGCGGGCTTTTGCGAAGGAGCTGATAATGCCGGCCCTTCCAGAGGGAAAGCTGTCACTCTATAATGTCCATACAGACGAAAGACTGAAGGTAACTTACAGGGATCCATGGGGCGCGTACGATCCCGGGGCCCTCAGTGACCTCAATTATATACTCCGGTGTCATTATACCCGGGAAATAAAGAAAATGGATATCGACGTAATTGAATTTTTGAATGCAGTGGATAAGCGCTTGGGTGGAGGTAACGAAATACACATTATCTCCGGTTACAGGTCGCCGGAGTACAATGACCTGCTTAGTCGGGAGGGCAGGGGAGTTGTGAAGAACAGCATGCATCTGTCCGGGAAGGCCATAGACATATCCATCCCGCTGGTGGATATGGATGTCCTGAGAAAAACCGCCGTAAACCTGGGCTATGGCGGCGTGGGTTATTATCCTAAGTCCGGTTTTCTTCATATAGACTCCGGGAGATTCAGGACTTGGTGAATATTACCCGGTACTTGCTGACAGTCTTCCTTATCGGTTTTTTCTCGCTTTCAGCGTCTGAAGACGTGTGGAGCGCCGATGCAAAGAAACCACGCTCTCCGTGTAAGATTCGTTATCCCGGCGATGCAACTGTGGAATGGGAGTGCCGGAGTCTTAGGCCGGGTGAGACACTGGAGTCCCTCTTCGGGGAGCAGTGGAAGGACGTGCTTCGATTTAATCGCATAGACCGGCGCCATGTCCGCCAGGGGTTTCCTCTAAAGGTCCCTAACAGGCTCGAAGAGATTAAGGATTTTACGCCCTTACCTTTGTATTATCCACCGGCAGAGACTGAAGCAAAATTTATTCTGATAGATTTATCAGAGCAATTTCTGGGGGCGTATGAATACGGCCGCCTGGTCTTTTCTGCTCCTGTTACCACAGGTGAGAGGGGTAATGAGACCCCGGCCGGAGAATTCAGGATAACAGCGGTTGACCGTCACCGTAAATCATCATTATACGTTATCGAAAAAACCATGATTCCCTATCCCATGAATTACGCCCTCCGTTTTTACGTTACCAAGGCTGGGGTGGCGTACTGGATTCACGGGCGTGACGTCCCCGGGTATCCGGCCTCCCATGGTTGTATCGGGCTCTATGATGAACCGATGCAGAAAAAATACTACAGATACCCGAAGGATCCTGTGCTGGAAGATGCCAGGATACTTTACGAGTGGGTTATTGCTCCGCTTCCTGATGAAGAGGGATTTCGGATGCTCGAAGAAGGCCCCCGCGTATTGATTGTAGGCGAGGCGCCGTAATTAAGGGCTATCAGCGCTCAGCTATCAGCCATCAGTATAATGATTTGGGCTGACCGCTGAGAGCTGAGAGCGGGAAGGCTTTATAACAATGCCAGCTTACGAGAGAACTAACTTTAAAAGCCTGCTGAAGGCCATAGCAAAGGGCGACGTAGCGCCCGTATATCTTCTGTGGGGTGAACGGTATCTATACCAGTCGGCCTATGAAGAGTTTATTGCCGCCCTCCTTCCTGAAAAAAAACGCAGCACCAACCTCCGGGTGATAGACGGAGCTAATGAAGACGTCTATCGTCTGGTAGAGGAATTGCAGACCTTACCCCTTTTTCCCGGGAGGCAGGTCTTCGTGGTAAAGGACACCCGTCTCTTTCATTCCAAAAGTACGGCCGATCCACTTTTGGCTAAAAGCCATGAGTACTTTATAAAAGGCGACCTTCAGGCGGCGGCCCGGAGCCTCGTGCAGGCCATTTCCTCATCCGGTCTGGCCATTGAGGATGTCAGGGACGGGGGATGGGAGAATATCCCGGATGGTACGTGGGAAAAGATATTCAGCGCCCCAAAGAGTGGGGAGGATATTACCTGGCTGAATGAAGTGACCAACTTCGCCATACAGGCCGGGCAGGAAGAATCAGTCCCTGCCTTTGGTGGAGGGGATATCCTGGAAGAGACCCTGGCCAAAGGCATACCGGCTTCCAACCATCTGATCTTGCTTACAGATACTGTGGACAGACGCAAGTCTCTCTACCGGCTGATAGAAAAGATGGGTGTGGTTGTGAGCTTCGCGGTTGATAAAGGAATTACCGCGGCGGCAAAACGCAGTCAGGATACGGTGCTCAAGGACCTGATGAAGGATATACTCACACGCCATGGAAAGGCCATGGAGCCGCGCGCGGCATCCGATCTTATCGAGAGGATAGGTTTTAATCCGGCTTCTCTGGCTGCCGCATTAGAAAAACTGATCAGTTACAGCGGTGAAAGAAAGACCATCACCCTGAAAGATATTGACGCGGTAGTGAAACGGGAAAGGGAAGAGCCGATTTATGAATTGACCGGGGCATTCGGTGAGCGGGATGCCGAGAAGGCCCTTTTTTCCCTGGGTCTGCTCCTTGACCAGGGTTATGCACCGCTCCAGATACTGTCTAGCCTCACCAAACACATTCGCCGCCTCCTCCTGGCCAGGTGGGCGCTGGATACGAGTCCGGATTTTCTGGGAAAAGGGGATGTCACATATCAAGGCATTCAGCAGGGATTGCCAGGGCTTAAGAAAGAAGGAAAGATACCTAAGGAGCTGGAAAAACTTTCACCGTACCCGCTTTTCTTGCTTTTAAAACAGGCCAGGGGCTTTCAAATTGAGCACCTTGTTCAGTGTATGTCCGAACTCCTTAGGGTCGATATGGCCCTCAAATCCGGAAGGATAACGCCTAAACTTTTGCTGGAAGACTTGATCCTGAAATGCCTGGTTTTTAATCCTGAGACTGCCGATCAATCTGCCAAATAAAAAGCCCCGGAGGGGTTCCTCCCTCCGGGGGTTCGGGGTTAGGTAGTTAGGTTGACAGACCACCTTATCTTTTCGTCTATCCCAGAATGCCGTTTAGAGCCGTCGAGCTCGAAGTGCTCTCTTTTTAAGTTTTGCCATCCATTACTGGGCATCTGCCGCAGATGAGGATCGCTTTTACTTTTTTAGTTATTAGACTCGGCCGACGCTCACATCACGCACAATCCAGGAAGCTGTATGTTATGGTTTTCTTATCGGCGGCATAGCCCGGTAACTTTAATAAAAATTGACGACTTCGTAAAAAGTCCATTTGCTGCGTTGCGCTGCATCCTTCGTCACTGCGACGTAGTTATGGAAATAGTTCACCGTTCACAGTTCACCGTGCACCGACAGCAAAGAGCAGACTGGAATATGTCCACGCATTATCGGTGAACGGACAACGGTTAACGGATAATAGGATTTGCGCGCCTTGCAACTGGAGCTTTTTACTGTG
>QYQD01000198.1 GCA_007280345.1 Deltaproteobacteria bacterium
ACATAAAACAGCCTCCTCTCCTCTGAAATATCCGACTGTCTTTCGTCTAAAAATCCCCCTGTATCCCCCTTTTGCAAAGGGGGGCGAGGGGGGATTTTCTTCATTGTGCTTTGTCCGACGCAGGCGGGTGACTGTTTCATTATCCCCTGCGTCTTTTTGAGACATGAGCGTCTCATCAGGCGCTTGAAACAGAGATTGCTGCCGGGAAAGACGATCCAGATCTTCATCAGTAAATAAACAAACCTTACCGAATTCGCCATCATACCCCGGATCGATATGAACATTTTGATTTCTCATTTTCCGGATAGCCTCTGCCAGCATAAGCGAGCCCTTACTCTCGATCACGTTTAGAGGGCATTTCCCGAGGATGTCAAGCTCCGGGCCAAGCGTCCTTAAAAGCTGCTGATAGAAGCTTTGCACCTTTTTACTCTTTGGCCCACATCTCAATATTTCTGACAGAATATCTGTCAAGGGAATAAGACTGGTAAATGGATGCGCTTTCCCCGGCTTTAGTCCCGCACTGCGGTCGGCCAGTTCCTGCACGCGATACATTACCCCTATGGTTACCGGCTTACCGCAGACCGGGCAGAGTCCCTTGCAGCGCATGGTTTCCCGTGGAGAAAGCCGGATCCCGCATTTTCGGTGGCCGTCAAAATGGTACTTCCCTTCTTCAGGAAAGAATTCAATGGTCCCCAAAAACCGACTGGGGTCGCCGGTCTTTAAGGCATCTCTAATAGCGAAGTAAGAAAGCTCCGTGTCAAAAAGGTTCGCCTCGCGTCCCAGATTTGCCGGGGAATGGGCGTCAGAATTGGATACCAGGGTCACCCCATCCAGTTTAGATACCCTCCAGTTCATGGCCGGGTCAGAGGAGAGACCTGTCTCCACCGCAAAGATATGGGGCGTGAGTTCTTCAAAACACTCCTCAAGGGAATCAAACCCGGATTTAGAACCGAGCGCCGAAAACCAGGGTGTCCAGATATGGGCCGGGATTACAAAGGCGTCTTCTGAGATATCCAGAACCGTCTCCAGAAGCGCCTTGGAGTCAAGACCCAGGATGGGCCTTCCGTCGGAACGGATATTTCCAATCCGAGCCAGGCGGGCATTGATCTTCTCGGCGACGGAAGGGTCTGGGGCAAAGACGATATTATGAACCTTTCGTACCTTACCGTTTTTTTTATAAATATTGCTGATCTCGACACTCAAGAGAAAGCGTACTGGCCTTTTGCAGCTTGCCGGAACCTCTTTATCCATCTTCTTGGCCAACTGAGGCTTGAGCTTCCAAAGCCCTGGCTCCGCCGGCTCCAGTTTTTCCCGGATTTCAGAGAACCATTGGGGATGTGTAAAATCCCCCGTACCGACCACTGTAATTCCCTTGAGCTGTGCCCAAAGGTTCAAATGCTCCAGGTTGAGATTTTTCGCTGTAGCGCGTGAGAGGTAAGAATGTATATGAAGGTCGGCAATAAATTCCATCTTGTCTTATAGCCCCTTCTCAGAATTGGTTTTCCTCCCTTACTATCACCCCGCCGCATTAGGGTCAATGAAGTTTTAAGTAAGTCAACCGGTTTGCCAAAAATTTCCCAACAAATCTATATAGGCTGGAATACGTTGCAGTAGCAATCAGGCAACAACAGTAACCCAACCTGAACACCTTTCCTGCCAAGATGGTTTTTTTAGTTCCGCAGCCTTCACATAATCCTCCCTTGCGGTCTCAAGCCATGGAAATGCACCCGCGTGTTCCTTTGTCAAAACTATCAACAAGTTGGAAGCAAATGAAAAGTGTTAATTTTGTTAAAGATGTGGCGCAGGGAATAGTCTCAGACGGTATGGTAACTGCCGGGAGAGTTGGCAAGAATTCTGCCGATCCTGGGGATAAAATCTTTTTTGCGGGACATGATTTTTGGAACAAAACACTTATCATCCTTTACCGTTACCCCAAATGCCTTTTCAATAATCTTCGTGTCACCCTTGACGATTATCTCTTCCCCCTTCCTTTCCACCGGATTCATTATCAGCATGGCTACCATGCTATATGCCTCTTCCCGGCAAAGTTTTTCCATCTCTGACTTAATATCCGGCTCAACAGACGCAATCTCCTCGTTATCAAGACTCATTATTTGATTAACCCCTATCTTCTTTCCATTAAAATGATAGGTCTTGAAATCATGAAAAAGGATCTCCCGCGGAGTCTTGCCCTTGATGTTCATACTCGAGGTTAATAATTCTTTTCCAAATGTCGTCAGATCGAGTTCGGCCACCCCTGCCAATTTGCGGGCTATTTCGCGATCTTTTTGGGTAGTAGTGGAAAGCGTCAGCAATAGCGTATCAGACAATATCCCTGACAGGAGAACGCCGGCAATATCCGGAATCATCTCAATCCGGTGCAAAAATATCTGACTGGCTATTATGGTGCATGTGCTCCCAATAGGCTCGTTGTAAACAGTAATGGGCCTTATGGTTGATATATCCCCCACCCTATGGTGGTCGATAATTTCTAAGATATCAGCGTCCTCTATGCCATTCACAGCCTGAGATATTTCATTGTGATCGACCAGGATAACTTGCTTCTGAATCGGATCAAGGAGATCGCTCCGGGTTATGATACCGATCAGATGATTATCGTCATCAACAATTATTGCGCACCGATATTTTGATTCCAGCACCTTTTCCTTTACTTCGTTTAGGGTGGATGTCAACTCTACCGTGGGTACAGTTTTTGACATGAGATGTGCGATAGGCATACATAAGTTGATCAGCCTGGCGGTAGCAAATGTCCGGTGGGGCGACCTGATCACCAGCACCTGTTTCTCTCTGGCCAACTGCAAAACTTCTTTACTGACCGGATGGTCCCCGGTGATAATGAGAGCCGAGCATCCTGCCTTGATCAGATCCGTTTGCACATCGCTCCGATCTCCCAGGATGGCGATATCCCCATGCTTTGTCCTGTTAATAGTGGTTCCTCGCTGCGAGGCGGCAACAAATATCTCACCTTGAAGCGATTTTATTTTCCCTGTATTGGCCAGGATTTTTCCGTCCAGGGCAGACATCAAAGGACTCAGACCGATAGGAATGGCTGATAAGTTCTCCATCTCCAGTCGTTCCACGTAATAGACAGCCAGGTCCATCTTATCCACGATACCAAGAAGTCTATTTTGCCCATCCACCACGGGAAAGCTTTGGATGTTTCTATCTTTGATCAGATAGCCGATATCCATCATGGTATGTTCCGGCGAAACAGATATCGGTTTTTCTATATCCATATCCTCCACCGTGGCCGCGACGCTGTCTACACGCAGGGGCGTCTCCAGATTAAACCTTTCAAGGACAAAGGTCGTCTCTTCGTTCAATGCGCCGGCCCGGCAAGGGACATACAGCCGCGTTTTATCCAGGTGGTTCTTAAAGTAGGCATACCCTATAGCGGAACAGACCGCATCACTATCCGGAGTACTGTGCCCAATGACCAATACACGTTTCTTTTTCATAATCCGCAGTTCCTTAAATAGTTAACTGGTTTCATCTCTATCATTTTGACATTTCATCCTTTTCATTCGTGCTGATACGTCTTAATAAGTCAATCAACAGCTCGGCATTAGGGTTTCGATCTTTCATGAATCTAAACCGCAAGACGATCAAACCTACTACGAAAAGAAGTGCAAAAAATATTAAAAGCATCTCTTTCAATTTATTGTAAAAGCTTCACTTCGTGTCGTACGTGTTATTATCCTTCAATATATGAGGACGTAATAATATAGCTTTAAACCACATCAACGTTACAGTGTTGTTACGGCAGGGTTAAATTTGTGTGTCAAGCCAATTTAGATGGTCTTGTAAGAAGTCAATTTCTCACGCAAAGGCGCAAAGACCGCGAAGACAACATTATTGTTATCAAAGAAAAAACTTTGCGTCCTTGGCGGCTTTGCGTGATATTTTGGACCTTTTACGAGTTCATCAATTTAGAAATGTCGTAACAATTTAGCGTTTTGAAAATGCACGCTGAATCGCATTGCAAAATGAAAAATGCAGCAGGTATTGATATCGGCTCAGGAAAGCCCTGGGTGGCAATTCCTGTGGACCGTGATGAAAAACCTGTACGCAGGTTTGGCTGCTTTACGGCAGATTTGCATGCGATGGCTGCTTGGCTGAAAGAGTGCGATATCGAAACCGTTGACATGGAATCAACCGGGGTCTATTGGATTCCGGTATCTGGATAAGTAGTGACCTTCATGAAATTGTCACTCCACGCCCATAATCACGCCACATTACAGCGGTATCTTCTGCCTTAAATCATAGCTGCGTTTAACAAAAATCAATAGAGGAGGTAGTAGATGGAAAATTGCTTACTGAAGAAAACCCTTGTGATTTTTATTTTGGTGCTGTTTGCTTTGGCCTGGAAGAATCCTCCAAGCCATGCCGCTGATCCTTTACTGGAAAAGCTGAAGCAAAAAGGCGTGCTGACCGAAGAGGAAGCAGTGCAAATTGAAAAAGAAAGTGAAAAAAAGGAGGCAAAGCTACCCAAAGGCCTCGAAGGAGTAAGCCTTGGCGCCCTGGCCTATATCGATTATTCGGCCGGTAACACTCTGACCAGCGGGACGCAGTCGAGCTATAATCAATTCGCGGTCACGCGTGGTTACATTAATTTCACAAAACAGGTTACTCCCTGGTTTTCCGTACGCATTACGCCTGATATATTTCAGGAAACAAACTCCAGTAGTGATAAGGCTTATGGTAGCTGGCTGCTCAGATTCAAGTACTACTACGCACAGTTTAATCTGCCGGACCTGGGATTATTTACCAATAATAAAACGGAACTTGGGATGGGTCACATGCCCTGGCTGGATTTCCAGGAACACATCAATCCCTACCGGTGTCAGGGGACTATGTTTCAGGAAAGATTCGGCAACTTTAACTCATCGGATATAGGCATAGGCATTATGGGTTATTTCGGCGGTGAGATGGATGAAGACTATAAGAAGAACGTCAGTAAATATTACGCGGGTAAGTATGGCAGCTATCACCTCGGTGTTTACAATGGGAGCGGGTATCATGCCAAGGAAAACAACAACGACAAGGCGGTGGAATACCGGGTTACGGTGCGGCCCCTGCCCGATGTATTGCCCGGGCTGCAATTAAGCTATTTCGGTGTCACCGGAAAAGGTAACAGCGCTACATACACGGGCAGTAATGCCCCGGACTGGCATATAAATACAGGTTTCATCAGTTACGAGTCCAAATATTTCACGGTTGCCGGTGAGGTCTGTCGAAATAAAGGCAATCAGGCCGGGACCTGGACTACTACCGGCAGCAATGCAAAGACGGTCGAAGGCTATTCCTTGTTCGGGTTCGTGAGGGTTCCGGGCCTGGAGAAACTGAGGGTACACGGCCGTTATGATTACTTTGATCCGAACGTAGATGTCTCAGATGACTCTGCGCGCCTGCTTATCGCCGGGTTGAGTTATGACGTCTACAAACATAATATGGTCATGTTGAACTACGAGCGTTACAAATATGACGTTAACAATAGCAAGGTCGGAGGCCTGACGAACGCAGACGATTATGAACACAAGGTTCAGTTCGTCTATCAGATAAGTTTCTGATCGGATTCCGGGAATATGGGTTCATTTAATCTCTGGGAAGTTCAACCGAGGATTTCGGAAATGACGCCAAAACCAAGAATTCTGTTCCTGTGTACACACAATTCCTGCCGGAGCCAGATGGCTGAGGGCTGGACGCATTATCTCAAGGCTGATGCAGTAAATGCGTACTCCGCGGGACTGGAGCCGGGTGGTCTGGACCCGTTTGCAGTCGAAGTCATGGCCGAAGCCAGGGTGGATATTTCACATCAGCGTTCGAAACATGTCCACGAACTGAGCGCCATCACTTTTGATTATGTCGTGACAGTTTGCGGGCATGCTGAAGAGAATTGCCCGTTTTTCCCCGGCCGGACCAAGGTGGTTCATGCCGGTTTTGATGATCCGCCGAAGTTGGCCGAAGGTGCAAAGACCAAGGACGAGGCCCTTGCCCATTACCGGCGGGTGCGCGACGAGATAAGAGCTTTTGTGTAATACCAAAATGATAATGTCCTAATTAGCCAAAGTAGAAATGTCCTAATTTAGAGATGCTATATTGCCTTTTTTTGAGGGAGGGCGGTATGGCCGGAGAG
>QYQD01000120.1 GCA_007280345.1 Deltaproteobacteria bacterium
AAGTTGCAGATCAGCCCCTTCTACGGCCGTGCGCATGGCATCTTTAAAGGATATGTCCTTTGGTTTAAAACCGGGGACCTCGGCGTTGGCCACATTGCTCGTAGTCAGGCCATGCTTCAGGAGACGGACATCCAGCGACCGTTTAAGAACCTGCATGGTATGCGTAAATAGCTTTCCACCACCCATATATCCCCTCCCTATTTATGCTGTTTCTTTGTAACTACTCAGGTTGTCAGGTTCACGGTTGGCTACTTTGCGCTTTTCATACTCTAACCTTGAACCTTGGAACTTTGAACCTGAGTAGTTACGTTTCTTCTTACCTTTTCCGTTTTTAATACTATCTGTTATTTCTCTGTGCGCTCTGTGTTTAAATCTTGCCTTTTAATTAAGCAAAATCCATACCAGATACTATTCAACCCACCCGTGCAGGCGATATTCCTGTAGTTTGTTGCGCAGCGTGCGCACACTAATACCCAGGATTTTAGCCGCATAGGTACGATTACCGGCGGTTTCGTCCAGGGCCTTTAAAATTTGCTCTCTTTCTATGTCCTTAAGCGGGGCCGTACCGGTCGGGGACGCGGGCTTTTCTCCGGGAGGCTTTACGGCCATATCATCGAGCAGAAGACTCTGCCTGGTTACCTCGTTACCGGTACAGAGCAGTACCGCTCTTTCAACGGTATTTTCTAATTCGCGCACATTACCTTTCCACGGCAGGGTTAAGAGATATTCAGAGGTCTCAGGCGATACGCCTTGCACCTGCCTTCCATACAACTGACTATACTTTTTTACAAAGTAGTCACAAAGGGCACGGATGTCTTCCTTTCTCTCTCTTAAGGGCGGTATTTTAAGGGGGATCACGTTCAGGCGGTAGTACAGATCCTCGCGAAACTCTCCCTTTTTAACCATGGCTTCTATATCCCGATTTGTGGTAGCAATAACCCGCACATCTATAGCTATAGGAACCTTACCCCCGACACGGTCTATTTCATTTTCCTGAAGGACCCTCAACAACTTGGCCTGTAACTGGATCTGCATCTCGCTGATCTCATCCAGCAGGATGGCGCCGGTCTGGGCCAGCTCAAATTTTCCCATCTTACGGGTTATGGCCCCGGTAAAGGCGCCTTTTTCATGTCCGAACAGTTCACTTTCCAGTAACCCTTCGGGCAGGGCGGCACAATTGACCGCCACAAACGGCTTATCCTTTCGTTCGCTTTCCGCATGAATAAACCGGGCCAGGAGTTCCTTCCCGGTCCCGCTTTCCCCCTGGATAAAGACCGTCGCGCGGCTGGTGGCCACGCTTCTGGCAATATCCAGAATTCCCTGCATTCGTGCGTTGCGCGTGACCAGTGTGGGGGCAGGCGGCATTCTATTTTCAGAGGCGGGTTGTCCTTTCATGATATGCGCCCCACGCCTCGTTCCCAGGGCGCGCTCTACCACGTGCTCCAGTACCTCGACCGAACAGGGCTTAAGGATATAATCGAAGGCCCCTTTTTTCATGGTTTCCACGGCATTCTCTATAGTTCCATAGCCGGTAAGCATAACCACCGGCAGATCCGGAAATCTTTTCTTGGCCTCTAACAGGACATCCATCCCGTCCAACTTTGGCATCTTAAGGTCAGTAATAATGAGATCCAGCGGCGTCTTATCTATCACCTTGACCGCGGCCTGACCATCCTCTGCCAGCACAATCTTATGGTTATTACGCGCCAACGCCTCAAATAGCGCCAGGCGCACATTAGGATCATCATCTACGATCAGGATGGATGCCGCAGTCATTATCTGAGCCCCTGTACCTCTTCGTAAAAAGGCCTTCTCACCGCTGAGTACGCCTGTCTGCGTGCAACGCACAGGCAGGCAGAGCCCGCAACCCGCAACGTAGGGGCGCCGCTTGCTGCGCCCTTATTGGGCAGGGCAAGCCCTGCCCCTACGCCAACCTCGGCGATCTCTGCGGTAATTTCGGTTTTTTTAAAAATCATCACTTTTCATTTTTCATTGGTAAGTAGATGGTAAAACTGGTTCCGTTGCCTGTTGTGCTGTTAACCTCAATCATACCTCCGTGCGCCCGAACGATATTGTTCACTATGGCCAATCCCAGACCACTGCCACCCTCTTTTGTGGTGAAAAATGGGTTGAGCAGATGAGTGGCAAAAACAGTTGAGTTGCCGAGTAACTCTTAACTACCCAACTAATTTTACCAGCTCTGTGCCCTCTGTGTCTTTTACCAGTGACAAATGACTATTGACTAATGACATTCACTATAAGTCTGATTCCCTGTAATCTGCCCTGGGCTACTTTTTTCCAGAATTCATCACCGGTTTTAGTAATAGCCGTAAGCTCGACCTCGGCTTCGGCCGTCTTCCCCAAGGCCTCATAGCAATCGGCCAACTTGTAGTGAATCCCGTGTCTTTTTTCCGGCGGCACGGCAAGCGCCAGCGCCGCCCGGTAATCCTTTATGGCCGCTTCGAATTGTCTTTTCTCCTTTTGCCTGTCTCCCAGATCAACCCACAGTTCGGCAATCCGGGTCTTCAACGAGTCGCTATCGTTTTTTTCACCCAGCAAAGGGGTAAGCGTATTCAGTATGTTACGTGTTTGTGCCTCTGCGCCGGCGCGCTGTGTACAGTAGGCCCAGCTATACAGCAAAGAAGGGTTCATATATTTCCCCGGGTTTTTTTTAACCAGCCAGGCCAAGTAATGCGCTCCCTCTCGCCATTCACCGGCCAGGACATAGTTTTGTCCCAGTTTACCCGATGCTTTTTCTAGAATAGATTCGGTGCCGGGGCTGGAGATCAAGCGCTTCAGCAGTATGCCGGCCGTACGATAATCGCTCTTTCTTTGCGCAGTGTCCGCCCAATCCAGCAGGACACGCTGACCTTCCTCTCCCTTGACGCCCAGTTTATTGGCCTGGTAATAAAAATGAGCAGCGGAATCATAAACACCCAACTCCCGAAAGGCGCCGGCTAAATAATAGAAAAAAGCGCCGTCCTTTAACCCGGTTATTATTTTATCGTTCTTACGATAGGCATTAATGATCTCTACATATTGCCGGCGGGAAAGAAGGTCTCTTGCCTGACTGGAAAGCGTTTCCTGGCCTACATCCAGGACGGAAGCCAGATACGCAGACTGAGGGTATCTTTCTATGAAACGCTGCACCCAGCTTATACTCTCTGCTGCATGCCCGGCTTCATAGTACCTTAACGCCAGCCGGGCCATGGCCTCTTCTGCTAACGGGTATTTTTGAAGTTTTTCTATCAAATCAAGATAAGGACGGGCATCAAACGACACCTTCCCTCCTTGCATTGTTTTATCCGGCCATTCTATCCGTTCGATCAGCCGGTAGCGGGCCAGGACAGCGCCCTCACTCTGAGGATAGAAGTTGGTCAAAAAGGTATAAAGCTTTATGGCTTCATGAGTTTTCCCCTCTATTTCATAGGCCTCGGCTATCTTATAAATAGCCAGATCATCTTTATCATCATTCGGAGTTATATTTATATAACGGAGGAAATCGGCACGGGCCGGGGCGTACTGTCTTGCTGCCATTTCAGCCTCTCCCCTGAAGAATAAAAACACCGGCCAGCGCTGATGGGCATCAGGCCACAACTTCAGTAGCTTCTCCAAATTCTGTGCCGCCTGTTCATAAGACTTTCTGTGGATATAGACCTCGATTAGTCCTAAATATGCCTCGCCTATTATCTTACTCTGGGGGAATTTTGATATAATTTTCTGGAACTCTCCTTCAGCCTTGTCCAACTGCCGGGCTGAGAGGCATATTTTCCCCTGGTAAAAATGGGCATAAGGGATATAGGGCGTGTTCTTATAGTTTTTGCCGACCAGGTTGAAATAAGCTAATGCCTCATAATCATAACCCATTTCCTGATAAAGCAGGCCTAGTTGGAGATAGGCCTTGGGGACCTCGGCAGAATACGGATACTTGTGTATAGCCGTCTGGTAAGCTTCGATGGTAGAACGAAAATGGGAAGCCAGACTCGGTCTATACTTGTAGAAATAGCAATCTGCGAGGAGAAAATAAGCCCTTTCTACCAAATCGCCGTACTCGCCGTTCTCAATAACCTTCTCATAAACGGATATGGCCTCATCATAGTAGCCTTGCTGAAAATTGATTGCCGCCTTTTCCCAAATCGCCGTCAGATGTGACGGAACTTTTTCTTTTCCTTGGGCTTGGGCCTGTCCGACGGGCCCGCCGGCGATGGATACCCAGGCCGCCAGAAGAAAAACAAAAATCGATCTATTAAGTTCCCATCCGGAAACCCTATATTCCCTCCCCCTTTGACGGGGGAGGGCTAGGGTGGGGGTGAAAAGGTTATGCAATTTCAAGATGTTCCCCCTCCCCTTCATCCCCTCCCGCCAGGGGAGGGGAGATATGATTTTTTACGAGGTCATAAGTCTTTATACGGGATTTTCTCTTTATTCGAGTTCATTTGTGTCAATTCGTGGCTAACAGAGGAGGCCCAGATACCATTGGGTTACCGCTTTTCCCCAGAAAAGATAAAGAATGGCTCCAATGGATAGAAAAGGTCCGAACGGGATGGCCATCTTGGCGTCCTTACCTGTTTTGAGCATGGCTATAATACCTACCACTGAGCCGAGGAGCGCACTCACCAGGATAGTAAACGGCAGCGCCTGCCACCCCAGAAAGGCGCCGATCATGGACAGAAGTTTAATGTCTCCGCCGCCCATACCTTCTCTCTTGGCCAGCATGAGATAGCCAAGGGCAATCAGGTAAAGGATACCTCCTCCCAGAATTATGCCGATGAGTGAATCACTATAAGTAATATTCGGCAGAATGAGGGAAGAGATAAAGCCGGTTACGATGCCGGGGTAAGTAATAACATCGGGGATGATCTGGTGGTCGAAGTCGATGAAGATGATGGCGATGAGGGCGGAGATAAAGATGAAATAGAATAGGCAGGCCCAGGATACGCCATATCGAAAGAAAATGGCCAGGGAGAGCAATCCGGTTACAAGTTCTACAATCGGATAGCGGAGAGAGATGCGCGACTGGCAATGGCGGCATTTGCCACGTAGTAAGAGGTAGCTTAACACCGGGATATTATCATACCACCGTATGGGAATCCCACAATTCGGGCATGCCGAAGCAGGATGTATGACGGATTTCTGCAGTGGCAGGCGGTAGATGAGGACGTTCAGAAAACTACCCACGCAAAGGCCGAGGGTCAGAGCAAATATTATCGCGATGTATTGGTCCATAGGCTTTGATTGATCTTATCGGCCAAAGCGCTTCGAGCCATGAGCTGATTGGGAAAGTAGCCCTTATTTTGGCATTAATGACATGACATGGATTATAAAACTATTTACAAGAGAGCCTCTTGCAAAACTGTTTGTCATCCCCGAATGTTTCTATCGGGGATATGGTTTAAACTGCCTGAAAAACCAGATTCCCGATTAAACCCTCGGGAATGACAAAAAAAGGCTGCCCGGTAGGACAGCCCTTTTCAGTCACGTAGGGTGGGCTTGAGCTTTTTGGGCATTTTCTTGCCCGGACGTCGCCATTCTTATAGGTCATGAAAGCAGAAGGGCATTGACGGCTAATGCCTTAGCTGCTTTTGCAAGTCCTTCGTCAGCAGTAACCAGGGTTAGTCCCTCGGAAGAGGCAACCGCCAGGTGAAGGGCGTCGAGAGTACGCAGCGAAGTATTAAATTGGCCCATCCAGTCTCTGGCCAATCGGTAGTGAAGGGGCTCAACATTAATAGCGCTCCTCTCTCCTTTTACGGATTACCACTGTGCTTAATGGCTTACCGCTAAGTCGAATAGAAGAGCGAAAATCCTTTAGTTTGGGTAAAACCCTGACCTCACCCTTAGGTGGAACAAGCCGGGCTACTTCCTTGCCGCGGCGTAAGATGATCACTTCCTTACCTTCTTCTATTTGGTTAAGAAGTGAACTTAATTTGTTTCTGGCCTCTTTTGCGTTGATCTTCATATGGAGCTCCTTATATTCGTCAGAAATGTACATTTGTAATGTACATTTTGTTTGAAAAGATGTCTACTAAAAATGCAATCACGTGTCACGTAGGGTGGGCTTTGCCCGCCATCATTAGATTGCCGCTCTATTCTCCACCTGATCCGGCAGCAAAACCCATGCCTCAATGATGAACGGATGAAAAAATAGGTATTCCCTTCCCGGGCTCTTCGATAATTTGGCATTTCCTTTGGTGGGCAAAGCCCACCCTACGTGCTGAAAAACCAGATTCCCGATTAAACCCTCGGGAATGACAAAAAAAGGGCTGCCCGGTAGGACAGCCCTTTTTTCAATGACGCCTCTTGTCTTAAGTGGAAGTTCTCAAGAACGTTACTGCTTCGTTCCCCCTCACAAATTCGAAAGAGGGCATGCGAATCGAACATGCCCTCTTTTTTGATCACTTTGAACTCTGTATGATTAGCTGGTTGGTACGCTTACGACACCGGCATTGGTAATTGTGCCATTACCGGTTAGATTGGCGTGTGTCAGCGTAATAGTTCCGCCTGCGGCGGCCATAGTTGACGATACAAAGGTGACAGAGCCAGATTTCTGCCAACCATACGCGGTCAGCTTGGCTTCAGTATCACACGTTGCGGTGGAATCATCAGCTAGGTACGCTTGAGAGGCCGTGTATGCGTTTCTCAAGTCAGATGTCAGTGTTGCTCTAAATGCTCTCAGCCTATAAGCATTAAACTGCGGGATGGCGATGGCGGCCAGGATGCCGATGATGGCCACGACGATCATGAGTTCGATAAGCGTAAAACCTTTTTGATTCCTGTTCATTCTCATCTTTGTTAACATTTTTTTGCCTCCTTGTTCTTGCTTAACTTAGATTTGATGATTTCGTAAAAGATTCTTTTCACCGCTGATTCATCCTGTTAAATTTCCCTAAGGGAAATTTAACAGGGGAACCGCAGAGCCTGTAACCCGCAACGTAGGGGCGCTGCTTGCTGCGCCCTTCTTGGGCTTGGGCAGGGCCAAGCCCCGCCCCTACGATTGCGCCCTTATTGGGCAGGGCAAGCCCTGCCCCTACGATTGCGCCCTTATTGGGCAGGGCAAGCCCTGCCCCTACGATTGCGCCCTTATTGGGCAGGGCAAGCCCTGCCCCTACGATTGCGCCCTTATTGGGCAGGGCAAGCCC
>QYQD01000091.1 GCA_007280345.1 Deltaproteobacteria bacterium
CAGGTCGCCGAGGTTGGCGTAGGGGCAGGGCTTGCCCTGCCCAATAAGGGCGCAGCAAGCAGCGCCCCTACGTTGCGGGTTGCGGACTCTGCGGTTCCCCTGTTAAATTTCCCCGTGGGAACCCTATTCAACAGGGTGAATCAGCGGTGAAAAGGCTTTTTTACGAAGCCGTCAAGGTTAACCCCCGTCGAATAATTACTGGTGGTCCGGCCTGCTGACATAAAGCGACCGGAAAATTCCGTATGTACACGGTCATAGGCGGACTGCAGGCTTATCTGCGGCAAATAATCGGCCTTGGATTGAGTTACCCGGGCCTGGCCGGCCTCAACCGAACTACGCGCCGCTTTTAGAGTAGGCTGGTTTTTTAGGGCGATTTCAACACATTGCGGTAAGGCTAAGACGTCTCCTTCTTTGAAGGGGATACTTTCCTCGGCGCACACAGTTAATGGGAGGCAAAACGCAAGAAAGATTACAGGCCAGAGAATAGTCAGGATTTTGTTCCATAACATAGTCTAAAATGATACTTGGAATGGAGGCAATTAGCAAGAGGAAGAAAGTACCCAAATCCACCGCCTATTTTTTTCTGTATGCCAATTTCCTGCCTCTTCTGTAGGAGCACCTTCCGGCCACGGCCGACTTGGAGGCCAGGTGCGAACGGTGTCGCGGCTGGAAGCCGCTCCTACGGAGAGAACGATTCCCTACCCGTAGGAGCGGCTTCCAGCCGCGACTGGTGCAGTGACAGGCTTGGTTAGCTCAAACCCTTCTATCACCCTGATTTATCGGGGTCAACGAGGTTTTTTAACTTTTTTTGATGGCGGATCAAGGAGTACGATAAAGAAGCCCTGCGAGTTTATTTAGCAGGGCTTCCAGGTTTTTGTTATCGAACTTCTCGCCATGAGACGCGTGTCCATGACGCCACACTGCTTAATGCACTGGCTATGGCAACGCTGCTATACGATATATTCCCATTCCCATTGTTGCCTGCCGAAGGAGCGGATGTCAAACAAACTACGGCGCCAATTATGTCATTATGACAATGGACGTAATCATCTGTGATGAGGATTCCCTTGAATGTGCCGTGATTCGTGTTTTTCAGAACGGCATTGCGTGAGGTGTTGTGGACGATCAGTATGCCGGAACTGCTACCCAGGTCATTGGGCTGCCAAGTTTGACCAGAAGGAAGTTCTACATAGGTAACACCCGATAATGGGAAAGTGAGGCTCGCCGGATCCGTTACGTAACGTGAGCCGCCTGTGCCACTTATGGCTATGTTTTTTAAATAGTCTGCAGTAAGCCCTAATACTGCTTCCGGTGTTGTTGGCTCGGTCCAGCTGGTACTGTTCTGGGAAACGACGCCAGGATCGCCCAATCCTTTCTTCGGGGGGGCGTAATTTGTGCCTGAAACGGTGCCACCTACGGCAGAGCTACCCCCACCAGCATATGTACTTCTGGAACATATCCCTAAGGTGCCTGACCCGGTATAGATACCGTTGATATCATGGTCTCGGCCATCTATCGCGCAATTACCCAAGGTCGCGATAGGACCGTTAGAAGTTACAGCCGCACGGAGCCCGCTCGTAGTGGGGGTTGTCTTCTGAAAAACGACTTCTATCTTGGTCGTACTCCCATTTGCTGAAGTCCCTGTCGAGGTAACGACCACCTTGCCGTCAGTGTCGTGCAAGAGATTGCCGTCACCATCATTATTATCGGCCACACTGACGCTATATGTTCCATTCCCAAAACTCACCGAAGACCCGAAACCCAAGATACCACCATTGGCCAGAACAGCATCAATGTCAGCTGTTTTCAAAGCATCTGTTGCACGTTCAATACCAGCCTCGGCGTTATAAAACGCCTGCTTACTCGTCTTATAGTTTCCGCCGATCTTGATATCCGTACTGCTTATCATGACTGCGGTGGTTCCCAGGACAGTAAGAACCATTAGAAAGAGGAGCGCTGTAATGAGGACGATACCTTTTTCATTTTTTATTATCTTGGTTTTTCGTTCTGGAGTCATGTTTTTTGCCTCCTTAGCAAGTGGCCATTCAGCCACTAAGACACAAAGACACTAAGATCATAGAATAAGTCTCTTAATACCATAGCCACTAAGACACCAAGGCACGAAGATTTTATAGAATAATTTTGTTAAACCGTAATTCTTTCCAGCCATAATTTATATTCCCCCTTAGTGACTTTGTGGCGCCATACTTCCCTTATCAATAGGCTAAGTTCCTTGGGGTTATCTCTGAATCTAACTTAAATCTTCTGTAATGATCTCCTTCGGTTGGATGTGTATACTCAGGATCAGGTTTGGCGGTCCTGGCGGTTAAGGATACACCGATAGAATCTCCGGACTGGGAGATCTGCAAATCCTCGATATTTTCTCCCAATGGCTGACGGCCAGCCCCTGTATTTTCGTTTCTTTTTAAAGTGTTTGAAACTATAGAGTAGGAAATAGCTTTAACCAGGTATATGGAAGTGTCCACCCCATAATCTCTGGTTAATCCCGGGTTAATGGTCAAGGTACTGCCAGAAATACTGGTAATGATGGCATTTTCCAAACCATCAATAGAGATAAGCTTCTTAGAGGTAGTGTTAAACTCGTCGCTGGTCTCACTAGCCGATTGGTTAAGAGGGAGTGATGTGGCACCTGAAGAGGCACTGGCTGACAGACTAGCCAGCGACGAATCAAAACAGCCCACTATATAAATGGTATCAGGATCTGACCCACTACCTTGCACGATCTTTGGATTACTATCAATGGTAACCCCGGTTACCCAATCAATCCACGATGAGATATTGGATTTTGGAGCCCCATATCCGGCCATCCTGATTTCGCGGGTCATCATATCCATCGCCGCCCGGGCATTTTGCTGCATCTCGGCGACCTGTTCCTGGACGCTGTAAGATTTATTTTGCATGATAAATAAGCTGGATATGGCACCCAGAACGATTCCGCTGATGGCGATGGCGATAAGGAGCTCCACCAGGGAGAAACCAGAAGTTTTGAAGCAAACCCCAAAAGGTCCTGTTAATTTATTTTTTAGGCAGCGCCTTTTCATAAACCTGCTTTCTATTTGGCCACGATGGTATTGAGTACTACGTCATGGTTCGAACCCTGCCAGGACCACGTCACCTTGACTTGGATCTTCTTCATGTTCGCGGCAGGGGAATCGTTTGTGACTGTCCATTGCCTCGTATAGATTGATTGTATCGTTTCCGGACCTCCAGAGGATAAGCTTGCATAGCTGCTATTTTTCAGTTGCTCCATTTTATCCTGCGCCCGGGTGGTGGCCGTGGTCATTTTATTGCTGAAGGCATTACCGTTTATTACCGTCGTGGCTAAAGTGGCCAGACTCAAGAGCCCAATAGCCAAGATTAACATGGCGATGAGGACTTCGATTAAGGTAAAACCTTTTTCACCTGAAAATCCCCCTGTGTCCCCCTTTTCCAAAGGGGGAGTTAACTTTCTCCCCCCTTTAATAAAGGGGGGTGGGGGGGGATTGTTTCCACTGTCTTTTATGTTGCTATGCGGCATGTTCGCTTCATCATATAATCTGTGCATCATAGGAATATCCAATTTTGCTTCAATTTATCTTTACCCGACCGGCAATACTGATAGTTATGGTCTTGGTTCCACTGGAATTAGCTAAAATTATAGTCATATTGCTTGCCGTACCGCGAGGCTGAAATACAGGGTTGGTTCCGGGTATTGGGCTAAAAGTCACATCGTAATAATCCGCCTGAATATCTTTTGTCTGTGTTGCCTCACCGGTATCGGCCGTGCCATCATTATCATCGTCGTCTAATATCATATAGCGATGGTTGTCTAAAAAAAATACCTTAGCTTCGTTATTTTGACTGACAGCCTGCATCCTTGCCGCCATCAAATCTCCCAGGACCTGTCTGGCTGCTCCGTTCAACCGATATTTTGGCATCTGTGCAATAATGTTGGGCACAGCTATGGCTGCCAGGATGGCCATCAGCGCCACCACTATCATCAATTCCGTCAGAGTAAATCCACGGTGATTCCCTGGCAGGTTCATTCTGTGCTTCCTCTTGGGCACTTTAATCCTCTTGAATATATCTGTTGGCAAGAAGCGTGCCTACTGTTTCTTATCGGCGCCGTATGGTATAACTTGAAGAAATTATTGAAAAAATGGCAGATGATGTGAAATATGCGGACGGAACATAACGTTAAAAAGATTTACGTATATTAAAAAATTTTGGTGCAGATAGAGATATCAAGTAGTGGCAGTAATTTTATATTCTTTCATTTTATAAAGCAGGGCCGGAAGGCTTAACTCTAGTATATGAGCAGCTTGGGTTCGGTTCCCTTTCGTTTGTTCCAGGGCCCGTCTGATCAATTCCCGTTCCACGGACTTGCCGGCCTTTTTGATGGACATTACGCCTTTCAGGATTTCATGGGGAAAGGTATCATGGCCTTTTTGTATAGAGGACGGGAGGTATTCCAACCCTATTATTTTGCTCTCTGTGAGCACCATGGCCCGTTCAATGACATTTTCCAATTCACGCACATTGCCCCGCCATTCGTATTCCATGAGGCGATGCATGGCTTCCGGGGAAATTCTTTCAACATTGGTGCCCAAGCGGTTATTGTACTTCTGGATAAAATGATCGACCAGCAAGGGGATATCTTCTCGCCTTTCCCGTAGCGGCGGCACGCGGACGGAAAGGACGTTAAGACGATAGAAAAGGTCATCCCGGAAGGTATTTTTTTCTACCTCCCTGGCCAGATCCCTGGCGGTGGCGGCAATAATCCGGACATCGACCTTTGTAGCCCGTGTGTCTCCGAGAGGGCGTATCTCTTCCTCTTGCAGGGCACGGAGCAGCTTGACCTGGAGGGATATAGGCAGCTCGCCCACCTCGTCCAGGAAAAGCGTTCCGCCATGGGCTTCTTCAAACAGGCCCTTTTTAGCCCGGTAGGCATCCGTAAAAGCGCCTTTTACATGCCCAAACAGCTCACTTTCCAGGAGTGTTTCCGGTATGCCGCCACAGTTTATGGTAACAAGCGGTTTTCCACGCCGCACACTATTATAGTGTATGGCCTTGGCAATTAACTCTTTTCCAGTGCCACTTTCACCGAGTATGAGGACGGTTGTCTTGTAATCGGCAATCTTTTTGACCATATCAAATATCTGAAGCATAGCCGCAGACTTGGCTACGATGTTGCTGAAAGAATAACTTCTCTCTACTTCTTCCTTAAGACGGGTATTTTCTCGCCGGAGTCGGGCGCGCTCCTCCGCCTTTTTCAGGGTCAGGATAATTTCATTAGGCTTAAAGGGCTTGTCTATATAGTCATAAGCGCCGAGTTTAATGGCCTCGATGGCGGTATCTATACTTCCATAAGCCGACATGACTATAACTGTAGTGTCAAAATTACGGGCCACAACTTCCTTTAAAAAGGATAGGCCGTCCATGCCTGACATGCAGATATCACATAAGACCTGGTCATAGCACTGCTCTTCCAGTTTCTTAAGGCCGGAGACCGCATCCGGACATGTATCCGCCACATAGCCTTCTTTTTTAAGGATGGCCGTCAGCACATGCCGCATGTTTTCTTCATCATCTATGACCAGAATACGACTTTTGGACATATCTTAGTTCTCAGCTATCAGCATTTATAATGTAATTACTCAGGTTGTCAGGTTCACGGTTCACGGTTGGCTACTTTGCGCTTTTCATATTTTTTGAGATAGTTGATGAATCCACGAACGGCAGCACGTGTTTGTCTGGCCTGCTCGTAGACATCTTTGAATTCGTTGGGCGATATGTACTCTTCATCCAAGGCGACATAGAGTTCGCTCTGGACTTCCGTGCAAGACCGCTTGGCGTATCGCAAGAACCGGATAAACTCCGCATTCGTCTCGGAATCGAACCCTTCGGCAATATTATGCATCGATGATCCGGCAGCATCTTGTATCTGTCTCTTTAGCCCGTAGTCCTTTGCAAGTCCTGGCTTCTTTGTTAGACGGTACACTTTTCGAGTCAATTCACGTGCCAGTTGCCATGCCTCAATATCTTCAAACCGTTCAATCTTCATCGCTCTCTAACCTTGAACCGTGAACCTTGGAACTTTGAACCTGAGTAGTTACTTTATAATTTACTACACCGCTCACGGCTGACTGCTGCTTGCTGAATGCCCCCATTCTTTTAGGATAAGACTGAATTTCGTGCCCTTACCTATGGCGCTTTCTACGGTTATCTTTCCGCCAAAAGACTCCATAATACGCAAAGAGATCGCCAGACCCAGACCTGTGCCTTCTCCCGGTGGTTTTGTGGTGAAGAAGGGATCAAAGACCCTTGGCAGGTCTTCTGTTTTAATCCCGGTCCCGCTGTCTTCCACATCGATAACTATATATTCATCTAAAAATCCCCCCTGCCCCCCTTTAGTAAAGGGGGGTTTGGGGGGATTATTTTCCTTTTCGTCATTTTTCAGTATTTCCTTTAGCCCTGATTTGATGCGCAGGTCTCCGCCGATAGGCATGGCGTCGGCTGCGTTGACCAGGATATTGATAAAGACCTGTTTTAACTGTTGGGCGTTGGCCCGGGCCAGTGGCAGGTCCGGCTGTAGAGCGGTCCGGACATGGACATAACGCATGACTTTCTGATGTGAAAGGAGAGAAAGGCTGCCTTCGATAACGTCATTAACAGACACCCCTTCGATTTTTTGGGGAGAAGGGCGGGAGTAATCGAGGAGGTCGCGTATGATACCATTTATGCGCTGCAACTCCGAGGCGATACGCCTTAAAAAATCTTGCTCCTCTTCTTTACTGACTGCACGTTGGATGAGAAGTTCGACGTAACCTATTATGGCCGCCAATGGATTGCCGATTTCATGGGCCACTCCGGCGGCTAACCGGCCCACTGAGGCCAGTTTTTCAGAACGGATTATCTCTTCCTGTACCTTCTTAAGCTCACGATTGGCATTTTCCAGGGAAGCGATGTATTCCTTTATCTCTTTTCTTTGTTCGCCGAGGCGGTTATCCATACGGGCAAAGGCGTGATAAAGTTTTCCGATTTCATTTTGTCGTTCAGAATGTATAAAAGGGCCAAGGTCTCCACTGCCTATGGTATCCACAAGTGAGGTCAGGCGTCTTATGGGCCTGACGACATCTCTGGAGATAAGAAGATAGCCGAAAAGAAAAAGAAGCACGGCATCAAGAACAATGTAAAAGAAGGTCAACTTGTAGAGCTGTGCCATGTCCTGACGCAGGTCACCGAGCATACTTCCGGCATATATAATACCCCACCGGCTGCCGTCCTTGAAGATGGGGAACACGGCGGCAAGGCGCAGGTCTCTCCTGAAAAAGGAGAAATTGTCTGCCCCGGTGAGGTTACAAACCGGTCTCTCAGCCGGGGCCTGAAGCCTTGCTTCGGCGGATAGGGGAGGCAAATTTATGGTTTCAAATGCCGCTTCTGCGACGATTACCCCGTCGCTTCTCACCAGGGCTATGTAGTCAAAACTGGACGGGCTGAGATAAGAACTGAGCAGGGACTGAATATCGCCCGGTCCGTTTCCCCGTATGTCTGAATCTCTTGATAACTGGTTGATTACGGTGGCAAGGTTCTGGACCAGAATGGCTGCGTTATCTATCTTTTGCCGGGCGATGTTCCGTTCTGCCATCTTTACGGCGACAACGGCCACCAGGAACATCCCGGTCAACAAAAGAAACACAAAGGTAAGGACGATTTTGGTGCGGACACTTAGGCCGTATTTTTTCATTTTTTACCGTAATTACTTAGCCACGAATAAACACGAAGTTGCACAAATAAGGCAAAATCATTCATTGAACAAATCTTTCATGTTCAAGCCTTTCCTTTCCAAAATTTAGAATGATTGTTAATTGTAATCCCGTTGCCTTCAAGTAGTTAGTTCCCATCCGGAAAGCCTATATTC
>QYQD01000137.1 GCA_007280345.1 Deltaproteobacteria bacterium
GTGTGGACATAGATTCCCGCACGGCAAAAGAAGGAGATCTTTTTTTATGTCTGAAGGGGGAACGTTTTGACGGCCATGGCTTTGTGTCAGAAGCGTTAGCCAAAGGGGTAAACGGTATTTTAGTCCGTAAAGGCTGGTGGTCTGAGCAGGCAGGCCGGAACCTTTTTACTCCGGCCGTGGTCATCGAGGCGGATGATACCTTAACCGCCTTAGGCGACATCGCCTCTTTCTGGCGCCGCGCCAATCCTGTCCAGGTGGTAGCCATTACCGGATCCAGCGGCAAGACCACCACCAAGGAGATGACCGCCGGTATCCTGGCTAAATGCTTTAATGTGGCCAAGACCATGGGTAACTTTAACAACCTCGTCGGATTGCCTCTGTCTCTCTTGGCGGTTAAGCCCACGGATAAAGTAGCCGTCCTGGAGATGGGCATGAACAGACTCGGGGAAATAGAACGGTTGGCCCAGATTGCGAGGCCGGATATAGGGGTAATTACCAATGTGCAGATGGCCCATCTGGAGGGTCTTAAAACTATAGAAGGGGTAGCCAGGGCCAAGGGCGAACTTTATGCCGCTTTGGATGAGGAGGATACGGCCATATTTAATGTGGATGACCCCCACGTTTCAAATCTGGTCCAAAAATGCAGGGCGCGTAAGCTTGGCTTTGGACTTGGTCCGGGGGCAGAAGTTACTGCCCGGGAGATCATATCCCGACCGGAAGGAATGCTAAATTTCTCTTTGGTGTCACGCGAAGGGGCTGCACAAGTAACCTTACAGACGCCGGCAAGGCACAACATCGCAAATGCCCTTGCCGCAAGCGCTGTGGCATTGGTTATGGGAGTGGATATTAAGACTATCAAAGGAGCCCTGGAAGAATTCCGTCCGGCGGCAAACCGGCTAGAGCTTATTAAGCTCCCCCAGGGCACAACCATAATAAATGACACGTATAACGCCAATCCGGGCTCTATGCGGGCCGCCCTGGAAACCCTTAAAGAGAGCAAAGGGAGTAGGCCCGGGATAGCGGTTTTGGGAGACATGCTGGAATTGGGTGAGCAGACGGCGGAGGCCCATCGCTCCATTGGAAGATATATTGCCGGGCTGGGGATAGAATATCTCATCGTTATGGGCGAGTTTGCCCCCGCTCTTATTACGGAAGGCGCTATCGAAGGCGGTATGGATAAAGGCCGCATCCTTGCCGCGTCCAGTCATGAAGAAGCAGTCAGAATACTCAGGCAAAAAACCTCCGGTCACGATTTTGTGCTGGTCAAAGGATCGCGTCGCATGCGGATGGAAGAGATTGTAAAAGGGCTCCGGGGAGAGGCATAAATGTTATATTACTTACTGTATCCCCTGCATGTATATCATACTGTTTTCAATGTCTTCCGGTATATTACCTTTCGCACTATCTACGCCACGTTGACGGCCCTTTTGCTGTCTTTCATAGTCGGGCCTTATTTGATCAGGCGGCTCAGCGAACTTCAGGTAGGGCAGTATATTCGTCAAGAAGGCCCCCGGTCCCATTTCTCTAAGCAGGGGACGCCCACTATGGGCGGCCTCATGATCATCTTTGCCGTGGTTACGTCCACGCTCCTGTGGGCGGATTTAAGTAGTCATTATGTCTGGTTGGTCTTACTGGTTACCGTTGGCTTTGGCAGCATCGGGTTTCTGGACGACTATCGCAAGGTAATCAAGAAGAACAATAAAGGCCTGGGCGGTCGTTACAAGCTGGCCGGACAATTAGCCATTACCCTGTTTATCGGCGTCTATCTCTATACGCATCATAATTTCGATACCCGCCTTAGTATCCCGTTTTTCAAGACCATCAGGCCCGATATCGGCTGGGCCTATATCCCTCTGGCCATATTAGTTATTGTTGGGGCGTCCAATGCCGTCAACCTGACCGATGGGCTGGATGGGTTGGCCATCGGGCCGACCATCATCGCCGCTGCCACCTACCTCATTTTTGCCTACTTAACCGGGCATATTAAGATAGCTAATTATCTGCAGATTGCTTACGTGCCGGGCGTCGGAGAGGTAGCCGTATTTTGCGGGGCATTAGTAGGCGCCGGACTGGGGTTCTTATGGTTTAACAGCTACCCGGCTCAGGTCTTTATGGGTGATGTCGGTTCTCTGGCCCTGGGGGGAGCTCTGGGGACGGTGGCCGTGATAACCAAGCACGAAATTTTGCTGGCCATTGTGGGCGGTATATTTGTGGTCGAGGCCCTGTCCGTCATCTTTCAGGTGGGATATTTTAAGGCCACCAACGGCAGGCGTATCTTCCGCATGGCCCCGCTCCACCACCACTTTGAGCTTAAAGGATGGCCGGAGCCCAAGGTCATCGTGCGCTTCTGGATCATTGCTATTCTTCTGGGGTTGGTAGCCATAAGCACCCTGAAGCTAAGGTAATCAGAGGATATATTGGGGTATGGACTTTAAAGATAAAAAGGTCTTAGTGGTGGGGCTGGGCGCAAGCGGTAAGGAATCTGCCGCGTTTTTGCTGGAGCGCGGCGCTAAGGTCTCCGTATCTGAATCGGCGGCCCTTAAGGATATTTCTGCAGATAAGCTGGCCTGGATTGAAGAGAACAGGATTCCTCTGGAGGCCGGTGGACATAACATGCAGACCTTCCTTACAGCCGGGTTGATAGTGGTCAGCCCGGGTGTGCCTCTGGAGATTGAGCCCCTTCAGGCGGCAAGGCGCGCCGGTATCCCGGTCATTGGGGAGATAGAGCTGGCCGCCCGTTTCATAGATACGCCTGTCATCGCGGTAACGGGCACTAACGGCAAGAGCACGACTACGGAATTAATCGGGCACATCCTGGCGCATGCGGGTAAAAAGATTTTCGTGGGCGGCAACATCGGCCGCCCCTTGATCGGCTATGCGGGGCAGAAACAGGACAGGGATTTTGTGGTGGCAGAGATAAGCAGTTTTCAGTTGGATACTACCGAATTCTTTCGACCCTGGCTGGGGCTCCTTTTGAACATAACCGAGGATCACCTGGATCGTTATTCATCTTTTAATGCCTATGCCCTCTCCAAGTTCAGGATTTTTGCCAACCAGACAGCCGGTGACTTTGCCATTATTAACGGTGATGACCCTGTGGTGATGCAGTACGTAAGTAAAATACCCTCCCGCATACTCACCTTCAGCCATAAGCCGCACGGTGAAGGGGCCTACCCGGAGGGGAACAGGCTTACCTGCCGCCTGGATCAGGAAGCCGGGGAGACATATTCATTAGAGAAGGTCAAACTGGCGGGCGCGCATAACCTGGAAAACATTATGGCCGCCGTGCTTGCGGCCCGGGTGTGCGGCTGTACGCCATCCGCCATACAGGAAGCCCTGGAGACGTTTGAGGGCCTGCATCACCGTACGGAATTTGTCTGCGAGATTGGCGGCGTAAGCTTTTATGATGATTCCAAGGGGACCAATGTGGGTTCGGTGGTCAAGTCCCTGGCCGGGTTCGACCGGCCGGTCATACTGATTGCCGGCGGCCGGGACAAGGGCGGCAGTTATGCGCTATTGGAAGATCCGGTGCGAAGCAAGGTGAAAGCGCTTATCCTTATCGGCGAGGCCGGAGAAAAGATACGTCAGGCCCTGGGACATCTGACCCGGACTATGGAGGCCGGGACGCTGCCGGAGGCCGTGCGCCTGGCCTATGCGGAGTCTGCGCCGGGGGATGTGGTTCTCCTCTCCCCGGCCTGTGCGAGTTTTGATATGTTTCGTAGTTATGCAGAAAGGGGAGATATTTTTCAGGAAGCAGCCCGGAGCTTGCTAAAAAAGCAGGCCGCCGCGACATGATAGATCCGTTCGAACGTTCGAACGCTTAACATGTATGAAGCAAAGAGAATACGCATCATTGTAGCCGGGGGTGGAACCGGCGGGCATCTTTTCCCGGGGATTGCTGTGGCCAGGGAACTGATGAGCAAAGGAGACGTGAGCATCCTGTTTGTAGGTACGGACAGGAAAATAAACGTAGAGGCCCTGCGCCGGTACGGGTTTTCGTTCAAGACGATACGGGCCGAGGGTATCAAGGGTCGTGGCGTGGTTGGTACGGTTCGGGCCCTGGCCATGGTCCCTTTAGCGATATTACAGACACTGGCCATTTTGAGAGACTTCCGGCCCCATTTAATCCTGGGCGTCGGCGGTTACGTCTCCGGGCCGGTAACCCTTGGAGGTTGGCTTATGGGAATAAAGACCGCGATACAGGAACAGAACTCCATCCCGGGTCTGACTAACCGTATTTTAGGCCGTATCGCAGACCGGATATTTATCTCTTATCCGGAAAGCGGAGATTATTTCCCCGGACGAAAGGCCATGCTTACCGGGAATCCAGTACGGAAAGATTTACTGGATTCAGTTGGTAAGGTTGGGGAAGTGGACGACCGGTTCACCGTCCTTATCCTGGGCGGCAGTCAGGGCGCACACCGCATAAATGAGATTATAACCGCTGCCCTGGCCGGTCTGAATGACCTGAAGGAACGACTTTACTTCATTCACCAGACCGGCGAGAAAGACGAGGTCTGGGTAAGGGAGGCTTATCAGCAGGCCGGGGTTGAGGCCACGGTCTCCGCATTTATTAATGACATGGGATGGGCCTATGGCCGGGCAAGCGTTGTGGTATGCAGGGCCGGGGCCGGTACTCTGGCTGAATTGACCGCTATAGGGAAGCCTGCCCTGTTAATCCCTTATCCTTATGCGGCCAACAACCATCAGGAGGTAAATGCCCGCTGTCTGGAAAGGGCCGGCGCTGCTAAGGTATATCTACAGGCCGACCTCAGGCCGGATATTCTGGCCGGGGAGATTAAATCGCTGTATGAAGATCAGAATGCCCTTAAGAATATGGCCGGCCGGTCATTGACGCTGGGCAAGTCAAACGCCGCTGCGCTTATTGCGGAAGAGTGTCTTAAGATGATAGGTGGCGAGTAAATGTATAAGACCGGTCAACATGTACACTTTGTAGGCATAGGCGGCATCGGCATGAGTGGTATAGCCGAGGTCCTGACCAACCTGGGCTATAAGGTCAGCGGCTCTGATCTGGCCGAGACGGATATTACCCGCCGCCTGAGCAGACTGGGTTGTACCGTACATAAAGGACATGATCCCAAAAATGTACATGGGGCCGACGTCCTGGTTACTTCTTCAGCCGTAACCAGGGATAACCCAGAGGTGCAGTATGCCCGGGAGGCTATGATCCCGGTCATCCCGCGGGCGGAGATGCTGGCGGAGTTGATGCGTCTGAAGTACGGCATTGCTATAGCCGGCGCCCATGGCAAGACCACCACCACTTCCATGGTAGCTACGGTCCTGGCTCAGGGCGGCCTCGATCCCACGGTGGTCATCGGCGGCAAGCTCAACAGCCTGGGAAGCAATGCCAAGCTGGGACAGGGCAAATTTCTGGTGGCCGAGGCCGATGAGAGCGACGGTTCCTTCATGCATCTTTCCCCGAGCATTGTGGTGGTAACCAATGTCGATGTCGAACACCTCGACTACTACGGCAACCTGGAGTGCATTAAGACTACCTTCCTCGAATTTATAAATAAAGTGCCCTTTTATGGGATAGCCATCGTTTGCTTAGACGATAACCATATCCCATCTTTGATACCCTATATTAAAAAACGCTATGTTACTTATGGCCTCAGCGCTCAGGCCGATTTTCAGGCGCGGGATGTCCGCTGGTCAGGGTTGGGAGGACGCTATATTGCTCATCATCTGGGGCAGGAACTTGGAGAGATCAACCTGAGCGTCCCCGGCATACATAATGTTTATAATTCCCTGGCGGCGGTGGCCTGCGGTCTGGAACTCGAGATACCCTTCGCCGAGATACAGACCGCCCTGCAACAATTCAGCGGCGTCCAGCGACGTTTTCAGATCAAAGGGGAAATCAACGGCGTTATCGTTGTAGATGATTACGGCCATCATCCCACGGAAATTAAGGCCACCCTTACCGCGATGCGACAATGCTGGGAAGAGAAGAGGCTCATCGTCCTTTTCCAGCCTCACCGTTACACGCGGACGCAGGCCCTTTTCGAGGATTTTGTGAAGGCCTTTTACCAGACAGACGCGCTCATACTGACCGAGATTTATGCGGCCGGCGAGAAGCCGATCCCGGGTGTAGAGGCAAAAGATCTATGTGAGAGTATCCGCCGGCAGGGGCATAAGGACGTGCAATTTATACCGGACAGAGCGGCTATAGCTTCTCATCTAGAGTCGATGGTCCGTCCCGGGGATGTGGTCTTAACCCTGGGAGCCGGCAATATCTGGCAGGTAGGAGAAGAGCTGCTGACGCGGCTTGGGAAATGAACAAAAGGGTAAAAAGACAATTAGAGAAGTTATGTGCCGGCGCGGTACTGTTTGATGAGCCGCTGGCGCGCTGGACATCCCTTAAAGTGGGCGGCCCGGCCGGCGCCCTGGTTATGCCCCGCAGTCTCAACGCCCTGGGACAAATCCTGGCCTTTGTGCGTCAGGAAGGCGTACCTTATTTTGTTATCGGCCGGGGGACGAACCTGGTAGTTAAAGACCGTGGATTTCGCGGAGTAGTTATTTCCCTGAAGATGGGATTCAAAAAGATGACGGTCACGGACTCAAAGAACAGGCCTACTGTTTTAGTTACCGTGGAGGGAGGGGTTTATCTCCCGCAACTGGTTAGATCCACGGCTAAGGCCGGATTATCCGGCCTGGAGTTCGCTGCCGGTATCCCCGGCTCAATAGGGGGGGCCATATCCATGAACGCCGGTTCCTGGGGCGGTGAGATAAAAGACTGTTTGCAAGAAATCAGCGTCCTGGATGAGGAAGGAGAGGTCAGGCGATGGGAGAGTAGCCAGATCTCCTTTGGTTACCGCACTCTTTTAACCCCTAAAAGGGGCGCCATCCTTTCCGGCACCTTTTGCCTGGAGAGGAGCAATCCCGGCCAGGTTCAGGATATGGTTACCTCTAACCTGGCGCGTAAACGCGCTACCCAGCCCCTTCGTCAGCCCAGCGCCGGCTCTATTTTTAAAAACCCGGCCGGCATGGCCGCCGGTAAATTGATTGAGATGGCCGGATTAAAGGGTATGCGTTGTGGAGGAGCCTTGGTATCACGGAAGCACGCCAATTTCATAGTCAATACCGGCGGGGCCACGGCCTCGGACATCCTCGGCCTGCTGGGCCTGGTTCGCGATCAGGTCCAGGCCCGCTTTGGAGTAAAATTGGAGCCAGAGGTAGAGATCATTGGTGCGTAGCTATAAAAGGATGCCTCAAAGGGCGGACAGCCGCCGTAAAAGGCGCATAATCTTATTGCTTGGGCTGGCGCTGTTGCTGTCTTTGTCCGCGGGCGGCATCTTTTTGACAAGGACCTGCTGCCGCTGGATGTATCAATCCAGCCTCTTTCGTATTAATTCAGTGCACATTACCGGGTGCCAGCGCATTTCCAAGGAAGAGATACGTAATCTGGCCAATGTGGATATACACAGCAATATACTGGCTATTGATGCGGATAAAATCGGCCGGACACTGGAGACGCACCCCTGGGTCAAACAGGCCATCGTGCGTAAGGAACTGCCCGACCGCCTTTATATCCGCATCGTGGAAAAACAGCCGGTAGCGCTGCTGCAGGATAACGGGCTTTATTACGTTGATAAAGAGGGCGTAATAATCGCACGGACAAATCTGGCTGAGAATATGGATTATCCGATTATAACCGGCCTAAAGAAAGGAGATCTGCTCTCTGATTCGGAAAAGGTCGGGCATCTGCGGGAGCTTTTGCCGCTTCTCTATGCCAAAAAGAACGTTGAAGATGTGCTGCCGGCCAGAAATATCTCCGAAATCCACATAGACCCCAGGATGGGCCTGGTTCTACATACAGTAGATGGACGTTTCCCCATAAGACTGGGGATGGGGGATATGGCAAAAAAAATCAGGCGACTGGAAATGGTCCTTTATGACCTTTATTTGAAGGAGGCCTATAATTCGGTCAGCTATGTGGATTGCGAGTATTATAATGGAAAAATTATGATCCGAAAGACCATCAACCTATCCTAGGGGAATTTAATTATGGATAAAGATCAAGGGAATATCATCGTCGGCCTGGATATCGGCACGACCAAGATCTGTGCGGTAGTAGGAGAAGTAAATGAAAATACGATAAAGATTGTGGGGGTCGGATCCCATCCGTCTATCGGCCTGCGTAAGGGAGTGGTGGTTAATATTGAAAGCACCGTCAACTCTATCCAAAAGGCCATAGAAGAGGCAGAATTGATGGCGGGCTGTGAGATAAAGTCCGTCTATGCCGGTATCGCCGGCAGCCACATCAAGGGTTTTAACAGCCACGGCGTGATTGCCATTAAAGGACGTGAGGTAGGGCAAAATGATATAGACCGGGTGATTGACGCAGCCCGGGCTGTAGCTATACCAATGGACCGTGAGGTCATCCACATCCTGCCGCAGGAATATATTGTAGATGATCAGGACGGCATAATTGACCCCTTAGGCATGACCGGTGTCCGCCTGGAGGCCAAGGTGCACATTATAACCGGGGCTGTTACCTCGGCGCACAACATAATAAAGTGTTGCAACCGGGCCGGACTGGATGTCTGCGATATAGTGCTGGAGTCTCTGGCCTCGGCGGAAGCGGTTTTGAGTAATGAAGAAAAAGACCTGGGGGTAGCGCTGATCGATTTTGGCGGCGGCACCACCGATTTAGCTGTTTTCACCGGCGGCAGTATAAGGCACACCTCGGTACTGGGTCTGGGCGGCAACAACCTGACTAATGATATTGCTGTGGGCCTGCGCACACCCATGGCTGAGGCGGAAAAAATCAAGGTCAGGCATGGTTGTTGTCTGAATACCATGATTCAGAAAGATCAGACCATCGAAGTCCCCAGCGTAGGCGGCAGGAAACCACGCATCGTCTCACGGTATATATTGAGTGAGATACTGGAGCCGCGGGTAGAAGAAGTTTTTACCCTGATTGATCAGGAGATAATTCGTTCCGGGTTTAAGGAACTTGTTGCCGCGGGCCTGATAGTTACCGGCGGCTCAGCCTTGCTGGAAGGCATACCGGAGATGGCCGAACAGATATTCAACTTACCGACACGCGTCGGTTTTCCCAAGGGCGTTACCGGGCTGGTGGATGTAATAAACAGTCCCATGTATGCAACGGCTGTGGGTCTTCTCATATACGGACTCAATAATGAACCGGAAAGAAAATTCCGCATCCGGGACGAACATATCTTTAACCGGGTCACAAACCGGATGAAAAGATGGTTCAAAGATAAGATATTATAGTATTCATATATAAAGGGGGTAGGGAGTTATGCTCTTTACGTTTGCAGAAGATGATTATGCGGCGAAAATCAAGGTCTTCGGCATTGGCGGCGGCGGCACAAACGCGGTCAGAAATATGATCAGGTCCGACTTAAAGGGCGTTTGTTTTGTAGCCGCCAACACAGACGCCCAGGCCCTGGAGGTGGCCAGCGCGGACATTAAGATCCAGCTTGGCACAGAGATAACCCGGGGGCTGGGGGCCGGGGCCGATCCGGACAAGGGCCGCCAGGCCGCCCTGGAGAGTATAGACAAGATACGCGAAGCCCTGTCCGGTAGTGACATGGTCTTTGTTACCGCCGGTATGGGCGGCGGGACCGGCACCGGCGGTGCGCCGATTGTAGCCCAGATCGGTAAGGAGCTAGGCGCCCTCATCGTAGCTGTAGTTACCAAGCCATTTCATTTTGAGGGAAAAAAGCGCATGCGGCAGGCCGAAGACGGCATCCGCGAATTAAAAAAACATGTGGATACCATCATCACCATCCCTAATGACCGCCTCCTGAGCCTTGCAGAAAAGAATGCTACTTTTCTCGAAATGCTGAAAAAGGCCGATGATGTGCTTCTTTATGCCGTAAGGGGAATCTCAGATGTAATTACCGTGCCCGGTCTCATCAATGTGGATTTTGCCGATGTCAGAACCATTATGTCGGAAATGGGCCTGGCCCTCATGGGCACCGGCATTGCCTCCGGAGAAAATCGGGCCATTGAGGCCGCGCAAAAGGCTATTTCCAGCCCCTTGCTGGAAGATATATCTATAAGCGGAGCGCGTGGAGTCTTGATCAACATTTCCTGTAACCAGAGTCTGACCATGGATGAGGTATATGCCGCCTCTTCCCTTATCCAGAAAGAGGCCCATGAGGATGCCAATATCATATTCGGTTCGGTTCTGGATGATGCCCTGGATGATGAACTCCGTGTCACGGTCATCGCTACCGGCATCAATATAGAGGAAGAAAGCGAGAAGGAGGCATCCCCGCCTCAGGCCGTTCTGCCGCGGCTTCAGCCCAGAAAACAGGATGCTCCGGCCCGGCCTTGGCTCGGGAGCAGAGGGCCGTCTTCGTCTCCGGAAGGCCAGGCCGTGGAGCGTTTTCAGCCCAGGGCTATACTGCCCGGAAATACTAACGTACAGCGAAAACGTAGTTTATCCGGTGCCGCGGCCATGGATGAAGAAGAACTGGATGTGCCGACATTCTTGCGCCGGCAGGCAGACTGATTTTGATGATTGCCACAGAGAACACAGCGCGGCATAGTCGCAACCAAAGAAGTTCACGGTTCCGGGTTCCACGTTCACGGTTTTTTAACCCTGAACTTTGAACTGTGAGCTGTGAGCTTTGAACTTCTTTAGGGAGATCATTGTACAAAAAGCAGGTTTTAAGCAAGGAACTTCTCGCCGCCGAAAAGGGAGTAATCAGGAAGAAATGGCACGGTAAATTACCCGTAGCCCTTATTTATCCCAACCATTACCATGTGGGCATGTCCAGCCTGGGCTATCAGGTTGTTTATGCCCTTTTTAATCGGAATCCGTACGTGGTCTGTGAACGCATCTTCCTGCCGGAGGATGGCGAGTCTCCTATTTCCATAGAGTCCCACCGGCCCCTGACCGATTTTAAGGTCCTGGCATTTTCCATCTCTTTTGAGAACGATTACCTGAATGTCCTCAAGATCCTCCAGGCCGCGGGTATCCCCATACGAACAGAAGATCGCAGCGATGAACATCCCCTGGTCATGGCCGGGGGGGTAGCAACCTTCCTCAATCCGGAGCCATTGGCCGGATATATAGACTGCTTTTTACTGGGCGAGGGGGAAGAAACCATCCCGCCTTTTCTCGATCTGTTGATAGAAAAGCAGCTTTTCGGACAGGGCCGCAGGAAGGCGCTCCGGGAACTGGCCTCCCGCCTTGACGGCCTCTATGTCCCGCAATTCTATCAGCCGGGCTACGATAAAAAGGGACGGTTAAAATCCTTTGAGCCGGCCGAGGGACTGCCGCAGACAGTAAAAAGGATGAGTGTTCCTATAAGTAGGGCCGCCGAAAGACACACTATTGTCCTTACCCCCAACACCGAATTTGGAGATAAATTTCTCATTGAGATAGGGAGCGGATGTTCGAGAGGATGTCGTTTCTGTGCGGCGGGGTTTATCTATCGTCCGCCCCGGCCCTGGCCGGAAGAAGTCATAAATAGGGTAATTGCCGGGGCCGGAGATATTGATAAGGTGGGTCTGGTAGGGGTAGAGATTGCCGATGCTGAGGCCATAGAGCGTATCTGCAAGCATCTCATCGCGCACGGTAAGGAGGTCTCGTTTTCGTCCCTGCGGGCGGACTGCCTGACCCCGGAACTCCTGGCCACTCTGAAGACCGCCGGATTGAAGACGGTCACCATAGCGCCGGATGCCGGATCAGAACGCCTGCGGCGGGTAATAAATAAGGGACTGGATGAAAAAACCATAGTGGAGGCAACCGAGAGATTGGCTCAGTGGGATATCCTCAATCTCAAACTCTATTTTATGATCGGCCTTCCTACGGAAGAAAGAGAAGATGTAGAGGCCATCGTTCACCTGACGAAAAAGATAAAACATCATATCCTTAAAATATGTCGGGATAAAAGGCGCATGGGCACCATAACGCTCAGTGTTAACTGTTTCGTGCCCAAGCCCTGGACGCCTTTCCAGTGGGTAGCCATGGATGAGCTGGAGTCGTTGCAGGACAAAATTAAGATTATCCGTAACGGCCTGCGCCGTGAGGGAAACGTCCGAACTACCTTTGACGTACCTAAGTGGGCCTATGTGCAGGCCCTCCTGGCCAGAGGAGATCGCCGGGTCGGGTCTTTCCTTGAAGCGGCGCTCAAGACAGGTAGTTGGAAGAAGGCTTATAAAGAGGTGGACTTAAATCCTGATTTCTTTGTCTCCCGCGAGCGGGACCGGGATGAATTCTTTCCCTGGGATTTTATCGACCACGGCCTAAATAAAGACTACCTGTGGGAAGAATACCAGAAGGCCCTGAAGGCCGAAAAGACCATCCCCTGCCAGGTGGGGAAGTGTAAGCGGTGCGGGGTCTGCTAATACACAAAATGGCAAAGCGCATTAACCGTGAGGTTAAGACCCTACAGCAGAATAAATCATTACAGCCGACGTAAAAGTATCCGCTCGACTAATAGAAGACACGTAGTTTACTTAATTTTTTAAAAAGGGGATAGAAATGGTTCGTGTACCTACACACAGGGAGCCAACGCATCCTGGTGAAATGTTACTTGAAGAGTTCTTGATTCCCATGGGTATTACTCAAAGGGAATTAGCAAATGCTATTCATGTTCCCTACCAGCGTGTCAATGAAATAATTAATAAGCGGAGGGGAATAACACCAAGTACAGCATTACGCCTTGCTAGATTTTTTGGCATGTCAGAAGATTTCTGGATAAGTCTCCAATTGCGCTGGGATTTATTCAAAGCAAAACAAACAGAGATTAATGAATTGAAGGCTATCAAACCTTTCCCCTTAAGTCACCATGCTGCTCATTCATAAATTAATTTTCGCCCAACCAGACGTTCCACCGGATGCTTCGTAGGAGTAGGTGACGTTGTTGACTATGTTGAACATGCATAGCGAGCGCATTCCCCGCTGCTTGCCATCCAGGTCCGACACCGGCGGGCAGCGGGATTAGCGAGCGAATACGATGCATTTTACCTTGCATACGGAGATTCCCCGCAGCTTGCTGCGGGGAGCTTCAATACCTCTGTGATAACTGAAAACAATTCGCGGAATTCAACAACGCTTTGCCATCGCTTTTCTAATACATCAGATGTTCCAGCGGCGATAGCAGATAACCATTGGATAACACAGCAGAAAGGGATTTTTGGGTGCCGGGTATGTAGTCACTAATATAACCGAGTAATACGGTAATATTTATTGACA
>QYQD01000169.1 GCA_007280345.1 Deltaproteobacteria bacterium
AGGATTCTCCTCCAGGTAGCGAGGGAAGAGATCACAAAAAACCTGCTGGGAGCCGGGGGAAAGACAGCCCTGCCCGCCGGCGGGGAGCTCCATGCCCCTCACGGCGCATTTGTCACCCTCCATAAACAGGGGCGCCTTCGGGGTTGTATCGGTATATTTTCTTCCGCTCAGCCACTTCATCAAACCGTACGTGAAATGGCCTGTTCCGCGGCCTTTAAGGATCCGCGCTTTGCGCCATTTACGGCCAACGAACTCCCTGATATTGACATCGAGATATCTGTGCTATCGCCCTTAAGAAAGATCGACAATATCGACCAAATAGAAGTAGGAAGAGACGGACTCTATATCATCAGAGGGTTTAATCGCGGCGTTTTACTCCCCCAGGTAGCTACAAAGCACAACTGGGATAAAATTACCTTCCTCGAACATACCTGTTATAAAGCTGGCCTGGATGGCGACTGCTGGCGAAGCGGCGCTGAGATCTACGTGTTCACTGCCCTGATCTTTGCTGAAAAGGATCCCGGATCAATCTGATCACCACAATCTCTGGTGGAGTCAAAAACCGGAGAGGCGGACCCCAGGTGCCGACTCCACTGCTGACATAAAGCCGTCGGCCGTTTATTTCATAAAGCCCGGCCTTGAGCGGGAAGAAGATTCTGGTGATAAAGCGGAATGGATAAAGCTGCCCGCCATGCGTATGGCCGGATAGTTGGAGGTCTATGGGCAGATTAGTTACGTAATCTTCAGAATCAGGCGGACGATGGAAGAGAAAAAGTGTGAATACCCCTGGTTCGCACCGGGCCACCAATGACGCCGCCCCGGTTTCTCTCTTGCCCCCAAAAGGCCTACCGGCCGGGTCGTCGATACCAACTATGTTAATTATTCCCCTTACATTAATGTGTTCCCCTCTCAATAACCTAAACCCGGACTTTTTTATAAATTCAGAAGACTTTTCCACACCGGCGTAAAACTCATGGTTACCCATTACCGCATATTTCCCCAGGGGCGGGGTCAAAGACCCGAGCTCGCCCGCCAGATGGTTTATATTATCTACCTCCTGATCCACCAGGTCGCCGGTTGAAACAATCATGTCCGGGTTAATCTCGCGAAGCAAACCGGTTATCTTTTTAAGCCTTCCCTCACCGATGATGACTCCCAGATGTGCATCTGAAATCTGGGCAATGACCAGCTCTTTCATTCCTTCCGGCAGCTTCGCAGTATGGATGCGGACATCCGTCACCCGGACGTTAAGGGCCTCGTAATAGGCATAGACGCATATAACCAGGGGAATGATCACGGTCATAATAAAAACCTTATAATCCCCGGACAAACGAACACTTCCACTCCCGGCCCGTACCCGCCTCAAAAGACCATAAGCCAAGCCTCCAAAATCAAAGATTAAACTTACCAGGAAGAAGTAAAAAATAAAGCCTATCCAGAGAGACGAGACATAGGTCAGCACATAACCAAAGACAAAAAACCTTTCCCAGGCAAACATCCGGCACACTACCGGAGAGACCACCATGATGCCGAAAAAAACGGCTAATACCTTATAAAAAGCACGCGGGAAATTCGTATAGGACCGGATGCGTCTGTAGAGATAAAAATGGACGCCGCCGTAAATCAATGAGAATACCGAGAAGAAGATCAAAAAAGACAGCCAGCGGTTCATAATAATAACCTGCCTTAAAGGGGCTAAAAAGGCAAGCGGCTTTTATCTAATGAATTCACTATTCTCTTGAAAACCATACATAAAAAATAGTAATAAAGAGCAATAACTCACGCGAAAAGGACATCCCCATGAAAGTAACCTGCCTGGGTGCGGCACGCACCGTTACCGGTTCATCATTCCTCCTGGAGAGCGATGGTATCCACATCCTCATAGATTGCGGCATGTTCCAGGGCAGACAGGAGATACAGAAAAGGAACCACACATTTCATTATGCGCCGGGAGATATCGACTACCTCCTCCTTACCCATGCGCACATCGACCATAGCGGTCTGATACCAAAACTGGTGAAAGAAGGGTTCAAAGGCCAGATCATCACTACCGGGGCTACAAATGAACTTTGCGGTATTATGTTGCGGGACAGCGCCCATATTCAGGAGACAGAAGCAGAGTGGGAACACAAGCGCAACAAAAGAAGAGGGAAGAAAGGGTTGCCCCCTGCCCCCCTCTATACTGTGAGAGATGCCGAAGCCAGTATGCACCTGTTCAAACCGATAGATTACGGTGAACCCATCCAGCTTACCCCGCAGCTTAAGGCCCGGTTTCTGGACGCCGGACATATTTTGGGCTCGGCCTTCATCGAAATCTGGGATCACAGCGTGACGCCGCCCATGAAGGTGGTCTTCTCCGGTGACATAGGCCAGAAAGAACAGATGCTTGTCTCCGACCCGACCGCCATCCAGGAAGCAGATTTTCTCTTCATGGAATCCACCTATGGCGACCGCCTGCACAAGAGCAAGGAAAAGACTCATCGTGAGCTTTTGCATGCCATCCAGGATGCCGTAAAAAACCATGAGAAGGTCATTATTCCGGCCTTTGCCGTGGAACGCACCCAAGAACTGATTTACATCCTGAGCCGCTTTTACCACGAAGGGCTGCTGCCCGAAATACCCATTTATATAGACAGCCCCCTGGCCATCTCCGCTACCGAGGTCTTCCGCAATAATACGGAGTTCCTGAATGACCAAACCCATGTCCTCCTGGGAAGAGGAGATCACCCGCTGGCATTGCCTACCCTCTCTTTTGCCCGCACGACCGAAGAATCTCGGGCTATAAACCAGAGTGCAGGGCCGGCCATTATCATCGCCGCCAGCGGCATGTGTGATGCCGGTCGAATCAAACACCATCTGCGAAACAATCTGTGGCGTCCCGGCGCGCGCATTGTGTTCGTCGGCTATCAGGCTCAGGGGACACCGGGGCGACAGATCATCGACGGGGCGCAAAAAATCAAACTCTTCGGAGAAGAGATTGCCATAAAGGCTAAGATTCACACTCTGGGTGGTTTTTCAGCCCATGCGGATCAAAGGGAACTCCTGGAATGGCTTGGGAACTTCACTAATCCCCGCCTGAAGGTCTTTGTTGTCCACGGCGAAGAGGATGTCAGTCTGGAATTTGTAAAGGCTATCGAACGCACCTTCTGGCTGGAGGCCAGGGCTCCAAACTGGCTGGAAACCCTAGAGCTTTCGCCCGTAGCCGCACAGACTGAAACCGTCAAGACTGAGGCGTTACAGGTAATGCCTGATCTGAATCGTATCGAGATGGAAATACGCAAACTAAAAAACAAACTCTACAGTAAAAGTGAAGGCCGATTGGAAGAGAAGGAGACAATCAGCGCCAGGCTAAAGGGATTAAATGAAGAGATCCAGGAACTTATCAAGATGACTACAAATTAGTTAATCCTCATCCGAAAATCCCCCTGTATCCCCCTTTTCCAAAGGGGGATTTCAATATTTCCCCCCTTTAGCAAAGGGGGGTGTGGGGGGATTTGGGGGTTTCCGGATGAAAATTAATTAGCCAGGGCATCCTGTATTACCCGCATTATCTTCTCATAATCAAAGGGTTTGGTTACGAGGAAGTCCACACCGTCGTCCTTTAGGGTCTCAGTATCAAACTGCGCTCCCCAGCCGGTGATCATTATAGTTGGTATATCAGGCCGCAAGGCCTTTATCTTTTTGGCCAAAACCCGTCCGGACATGCCGGGCATACCCAGATCGGTCATAAGCAGGTCAAACCGGCCTCTCTGAAAAAGTTCTATACCTGATTCGCCATTCGTGGCCGTAACTACCCGGTGGCCGGCGCTGCCCAGGAGTTTATCCAACACCGTCAAAACCTCTTCATCGTCATCTACAATCAGGATATCTGCCTGCTTCATAGAAAAATCAGCGGAGACATCGACCTTTGCTTGTCCTTTTAACTTGGCGATGGGGAAATGAAGAATAAATTCGGCCCCCCGGCCTTCTTCGCTTTCTACTTCTATCTCCCCGCCATGCCTGGTTATGGTACCATAAGAAACGCTCAGACCCAGACCCATGCCTTTCTTCCCCTTAGTGGTGAAAAAGGGGTCGAATATCTTCTCCCTAACCTCCGCGGATAGGCCGCAGCCGGTATCTGCAAAGCGAATCTCTACCCGCTCATTATGTATGCCGGTTCGGATCGTTATCTTCCCGCCGGTGGTCATAGCATCCACTGCATTGAAAATGAGATTGGTAAAAACGTCCTTAAGCGCCGAGGGATCGCCCATTACAGGCCCTATCTCACCTAACTCCGTCTCCAGATCGATATTTATACCTTCCATCAGCGGCTTTTCTTTCCAGTTGGGACGGGTTAGCTGGACCACATCCTGGATAAGCTCATTAATATTGATAGGGCCAAAATCTTCGTCCTTGCGAATACGTGTAAATTCCTGCAACCGTTTAATTGTATCCGAGGCCGCCCTGGCCCCCTTTTCTATGGCCTTGAGCCTTTCCCGTAGATCGGGTTCGTCGATTTGCAATAACAATATCTGGGCGTTGCCTAAAATAGACATGATGACGTTATTAAAATCATGGGCTATGCCCGAAGCCATCTGTCCCAGGGCCTTAAATTTCTCTGATACCACCAGCTGATCCTGTGTGGACTTAAGCTCTTCAAAGGCCCGGTGCAGCTCCTCGTACAACCTGGTATTCTCAAGAGATATGGCCAGGGGTGAGGCCAGACCATCCAAAAATGCATTGTCATCCCCCGTAAAATCCTCTTCTCCTTCTTTATTGAAGATACAGAGCATCCCCATAACTTTACTCTTACAGACAAGCGGCACAGCAATAAGGGAATTAATGTTCTTGCCGGTAACATACATGTCCAGCTCAGACAGCCCCTTGGGATAAATAACTGTCTTCCCGTCTTTAAAGGCTGCCTGAAAAACTGTGGCAGCCATAAATTTCTCCTTTAATTCCTCTGCCTTTTCATCCAGCGTTGAAGTCCTGGCCACAATATTTGTCTGGCCTTCAGGGCCTACTGAAACAATGAAACCTGCCTGTGCCTTTATGAAACGGCAAATGCGGTCTAAGATAACACCCAGGACATCCTGGAAATCAAGTATGGATCCCAAATTAAGAGAAAAATCATAAAGGGTTCGGTAGCGCTCCTCTGACTTTTCCAGCTCGCGCGTCCTCTCTTCTACACGGTTTTCAAGGGTCTGATGATGTTCCTCTGCCTGCCTTTTAAACTCGCCGAGGCTGCGGGCCATCTGATTAAAATTTTCCGCCAACTCCCCGATCTCGTCTCGCGACGGGACACTGACCCGCTCTCCAAATTGCCCTTCCGCAATCGCTTTAGAGGCCTTAGTTATAGTCAGAATGGGCCTGGCAATGCTCCGGCCCACCCTAATTGTGGTAAGCACAATGACTCCACCAACCAGGAGCATAATGCCCGCAAACCAATACCTAAGTGTACGGATCCGGCCGAAGATCTCTTTTTCATTAGCTTCGATGAATAATTTCCACCCGAGTCCCTTAAAATCCTCAAACCCTGCCGAGCCAGCATAAGCTGCGGTTTTAGCCAAGCCGCCCCTGGAATAGCGTAAAAGCCCATAGGTATCAGTCAAACTCTTGCCCGAATCAATGCTGATGCCATCGCGTTTCAGACTTTTGCCTACCAACTTTCTTTCGGCATCGCCGATTACTCTGTCGCCGTCAACCTTTGTCAGGAAAACGCAATTGGAACCCATTCCTGATTGTAAAAAGTTCCTATGCACATTCTCCATCACCCGTTGAAACGGCTGCCACGAAAGGCGGGCCAGTAAGAAACCAATAATCCTGGGTTGTCCGGACCCTGGTATTGGTCTGGAAAGTCGCTTGCGGGTTAGCCCGGCCAGGCTATAGGACTGAGAAGTAGAAATAACGGGAATAGCTATATTTAAACCATATCCGCCATCGCCATAAATGGCATCCCCGATAGGCGAGATATCCCAATCTCCGACCACTAGGCCCTGCACGGGCGCCCTTTTAAACCAGGCTTCTTCTCTAAAATTATGTCCTTGTATCATAGAAAGCGTCCGGGAGGGAATAGGACGGCCAAGCCTGTCTATGGTATTTGTGGCCAGAAGGCGGCCTTGTTTATCGAAAACAAGAAAGAAATCATAAAGACGGTGATCCAGCGTCTGCTGGTTCAGAAAACGGGTTAATTCTTCTTTTTTATTATTCTCAAGTGCAAACGTGATGGTAGGCGACGGCGCCAGTGTCCTGACGTCCACCATGCGCTCAAAGATTATGTGATCGATGCTCTGGATGGTATTGCGCGCCGTAGCCTGCAACTGTTCGCCGATCTCTTTTTGCAGGGTGCTCCGGGCGCTAAAATAGGCCATCGCCCCGACAATAATAAGGGGAATAATGGAAAGGAGAAGAAACCAGAAAAGTAGTTTCCGGCGAAGGGGAGAATACGGTAACGTCTTGATGCCCATCAATCCAGCCCGCTTTTTGTCCTATTATGACAGATGATTACCCCGGCCACAAGCAGATTAAAAACCTCTTACAAAATATGCTTGCCATGTGCCCATATCTGGCATAAGTTAACCTAACTCCAAATCCGGCGATAACAAATGTCATTCCGCACTTGATGCGGAATCCAGTTCCTTAATAGGCTATAGGGGTAGGAAGGATCGATTGGTTTCGATCCCCCCTCCCTCCGAACCGGACTGGCGGTTCTCCCGCATCCGGCTCTCCGGTTGGTGGTTTTACCTCGATAAGGACTGGCGTAAAAACTTATGTGCTCCATCAAGGA
>QYQD01000132.1 GCA_007280345.1 Deltaproteobacteria bacterium
CCCTTCATCCCCTCCCGCCAGGGGAGTGGAGATACGACTTTTTACGAAACCGTCAAAATTGTGTTGACAACAATTTGATAATAATGCTAATTTCGGTAGAGATTATATGCTAAATACGGGGTAAAATCACTTTATTGTAAAGTACAGCCACCGTAAGGGAATATCTTCGTGTCATTATTCTTAGAGCAGCGCATAAAAAAGTTCAAATTTTCAGATATGTTACTCAGGCCTACCCCGCCGGAATCTGAAGCCGCATCTGAAACTGATGAACGTATAGACTTTTCAAAAGTAATAAAAAGAAAATCCAGCCAGATATACTATCTCCCAAACAGTTATAATGTCCCTGCAGAAAAAACTATTGCTCAAGAGCAAGAAGCTAAACCCCTGAGAGAAGAGGAACGACAGCAACAGGGGAAAATTGATTACCTGCAGGATGAAGTCGCCCAAAAAACAGTGGAAATTTCGCAGCTGCAGGAAAATTATTCTGTCCTGCAAAAAGAATTAGAGGCAATAAAGTCCGACCTTGCTTCTCAAGCTAATATTATTCAAAAGCAGGCAGACGGCATAGAATTACAGAGCAAAGAGATTGCCGTTTTAAGAAGGGAAAATGAATATTATATAGAAGAAAATCGCCGGAAAGATAAGGACTTAATCGATCTAAAGTATAACCTTCAGCAAAAAGAGTCTGAAGAAGAACGGTTAAGAGCCAGCCTCCAACGACTTGAATCTGACCTGGAGCTGTTCAGAGAAACCCTTCACAAACAACAGGAAACCGAGGAACTTCAGAACCAAGAACTGGAAAACCTAAGAACAGCCAGGGCTGACCTCATCCGGCAACAAGAAGAGATCATACGCCAGGAAAAAGCGTTCTCCGCCCTCCAAAGCCAGACAACGGCTAAAGAGGAAGAGGTAAGAATTGCCCAAGAGCAGACCCAATTTCTGCAAGCTAATCTAAGTGCACTCCAGTCAGAACTGACTAAATTTCAGAATATTAAAGAGGCGTTGGAACAGCAACAAGAAGACAACGCAAAACAACGAGAGGAAATTTCCAGGTTACAAAATGAAGTTACCCAAAAAGAAGCAGAGGGCCGGGAACTAAAAACACAATCTCAACCTCTACAAACCGAACTGGACGCCCTTAAGGCGAATTTAACAGACAAAAACCGGCTGATTCAAGAACAAATAAAGACCATCCTGGAATTAAAGGAGAATACATCGGCGCTGGAGGCCCAACACGCCTCGGAACGCGAGAAGATGCTACATGATCTCCAGGGGATCCAACGGGATAAAGCTGCTTTAGCGTCCAGGGTTCTTGATTATAGACAGATGGCTTCAACATTACAGGCCGAACTCCAGGGCGCCACGGATAAGATTGACGCTATAAACAAAAAAGGGCCTGGCAAGGACCGGCTCATCGCCTTTTTATGCGCGCTATTGCTGGTCGTTAGCTTCAGCTCATTATATATGTATCGCTCCAACAACCAGCTAACGCAGGAATTAAGCGATCTCTCCTCGACGTTAGAACAGAAAACCCACATTATCCAGTCCAAGATAGAAAAAATCGAGTCGCTCAACGAAACGATCGATCAAAACGCTAATGTTATTAAACAACAGGCGTCAAAGATCACTACCCTTAATAGAAATATCCGATGGCAAAGGGAAAAAATAGACACCTTGAATAAGGCCCTAATGACAAAACAAAAATCCCTTACCAAAAAAGAGGAAGAGGTCGTCAAAATCAGAGCGGAGATGGAAGAAACCAAGGTGGAGTTTTTTCTATATAGACAAAAGCTAAACATCTCAGACCGAGCTAACCCGCTTTTTAATTTGGGCCAAAAACAAAGAAAACAAATCGGTCTATTAGATAGACAAATACAATACCTGGAATCTGTCCTCAAAGACCAGATCAATGTCATCGATAACCAAGCGGCTATCCTTAAAAACTACAGCCGTAACGCAAAAGTAAACTGGAACCATTAATCTTTGAATGTGATCGACAAAAAGAAGGAATTAGTCAATAAAGTTATCTCAGCAGAAGTCAGAAGACAGGAAGAAAAGACAGAAGAAGACCAGATAGCCGGCTTTGCCAAAAGGTTACAGGATAAAGAAGAACAATATTATAAGCATATTATCAACCGCATTCAGAAAGAACACGAGACTATAGTAGAATTAATTGAAAAGAAAGTCCAGGAGGCCGGTCAGTTGCATCTGGGGCTGGCACTGAAAGCCAAATACCTGGAGATGGAAGAGACGAACCTGGAAAGTGAGATTTGTCACCGCTGGAAAGCTATTCTACCATATCTGTTGAAACCTAATACAGAGGAGGAAAGTGGATGAGTGAAAAAATATATATGGGAATTGACCTCGGAACGTCGAGGAGTGCGCTGGTCTCTAACAACGGCGTAGAAAAGGTAACGCTAAGCGTAGTGGGCTGGCCAAAAGATCTGATTGCCAGGCAAATGTTAAAACAAAACCTGTTGTTTGGACGGGATGCCCTTAAGCACCGTTTATCGCTCAACGTCGTATATCCTCTGGAAAAAGGTGTTATCAAAGAAAACGAGCAGGAAAAAACCATGGCCCAGGAACTTATTAAGCACCTCATCAGCGCCGTGGAACCTCCCTCCGGGGCCAAGGTTTATGGCATTATTGGCGTGCCGGCCAAGGCCAGCGTACTAAATAAACAAGTCGTGGCTGATATTGCTAAGACAGTAATGGATTATGCAGCGGTAATTTCCGAACCTTTTGCCGTAGCCTATTACGCCGGCAGGTTAGACAACGCTATGATAATCGACGTTGGCGCGGGAACCGTGGATATTTGCCGTATGCATGGAACTGTCCCGGAGGAAGAAGACCAGATCACGCTGTACAAAGGGGGCGATTATATTGATAAAGTCTTTTATGACACCCTTAAATCTACATACTCTACGGCCAACTTTACCCTAAACATGGTCAGAGAGATAAAGGAACGCCATTCCTTTGTACATAATGTCACCCGTTCAGTCTCTCAGCCGTCTTCCCGGTTAACGGCAAGCCGGGAGTGTTTGACGTAACCAATGAGTTAAAATCCGCCTGCGAAAGCCTTGTCCCCGAAATTGTAGAGGCAGTAAAAAAATTAATTGCCACCTATGACCCTGAATTTCAGGAAATGCTGAGAGAAAATATCTACCTGGCCGGTGGTGGTAGCCAGATTGAAGGGTTAGCGGATATGATAGCTGCCGGGCTGGCAGATTTAGGCGGCGCCAAGGTAGAATGTATTGATGACCCTCTGTTTGCCGGAGCCAGGGGAGCCCTTAAGCTGGCCATGGATATGCCGGAAGAATACTGGATGGATTAATTACATATTCTTTATATCTTTATTCTTAATAAAAACCCCCGGTCGTGGAACATGTCTGGGGGTTTTTATTTCTACAAACATAATACCAGCCCTAATTGGGTTTAAAGGATGGTTTTATATCGTCCCTGGAAAAGATAGCCGGCTCTTTTACGTTTTACATTGAAGTAAAAGGTTTTTGTCAATAATGAAGACCTGACCCTTTTATATTAGCCATTCCCGAATGGCCCTGGTTCTCCGCTCCCAGTCTTGACTTAGCCGTTCGTTGAGAAAATCGTTGTAGAGACTGTCAAAAAGTTGCAGCCCTTCTTCCAGAACATGCATTCGTTCATAGAAAACCGCTTCCCACTCGTTTGACTCATCGGTAAGTTCGTCCCTTTCCGGTTTTACCGCAGGACACTTGAACGAGGCAAGGTGGAACGTCTCTCCTTTCAGGGTCATCCTCCAGACATGTTCCTCCTTTTCCAGGTAAAGGGTCGCTTCTGTAATCTCTTTGCCATTTTGCAGGGCGGTGAGGGCCTCCCTGAAATGATCCTGGCGCCCGGCCACAGTGATTTTCTGCGCCCCCTTGTCGCCTCCTCCAAGGAGGATGACGCGGTCGTTGAGGTATGCAACAAACGGCGCGCCTTGGAGGGCTGTACCGGACTGGTTTACCGTGTACTCCGAGGAACCGTTCGTCGTCTTGTAAATCAGCCATAGCAAGAAATCCAAGCCCAGCCACCGGTTGCCCTTAATGAGGTCCGCTACTGCGTCTGTGGGGGCACAATTGGCCTTTTGCAGGGCTGGTCGGAGGCTCTTATCCAACACCCTTTCCGCACGTGCAAACGGGTGAATTACTACCAGACTCATCTGGAAGGTCCTCTCAAAAAGGTGCTCGAACAGTTCCTGGATTTTAGGAGTCAGGCTGCTGAACGTCACCACCCCGGTCCGGGTATCCCAGACTGCGTCATACATAGCGGGCAGCGGCAGAGCCTTGCTCAGCAAAATACTACGCACCGCATTGCGCAGGTCATGCCGCTTGTCCTTCGGAACCCACTTCAGACCAGGATTGGAGGCGAGATAATCTTTCTCGGCCTTTTCCTGATAGGCCTTCAGCAAAACGGCCGGCACGCGGCATTGGTCCCGGCGAAGCGTAAAGGCCAGATAATGATCACGCCAAAATGCACGCGGGGTGGCAAAACTGCTGTCTGAGGGGTCATCGAAGTGGACCCAGCCGAAGGAAAGCTCTTCGGCTGTCTGGTCGATGGCACGAAAAGCATTTTGGGCCAGGCGGTCGGCGGCCCATTCGTAAAGGTCTTTGTCAGGGAACTCACCTGAGACCTGATACTGACAAAGGCTCACCGTATTGGAAAGAATACCCATAGTTATTCTCCTGTTTTGGAAATCTCGGACCTAAGGCAGTGGCACAAACAACGGGCGAAGAGCGAAACGGTTATAAGTGCTTTCCCCCCGGGCGTGCAACCCTGTATTTGGGGCCTGCTTTGAAAGGGTACTTTTTGCAAAGGCACAACCTGTATCGCATACACTTTTTTAAAAAGAGGGGCAAGGAATTTTTTCGTGGGCTGTTTTTTGTACGGAAAAAACCGGGTAAATAGGACTACTCAAGAGGAAGGGATATATTAATCTTCACCAGATTGTCGTCTTCTTTACTTACATTTATAACCCCGCCATGTTTGTGAATGACGACCTTGCAAATAGGCACATCCATGATATCCCTATCTGGACCGCCTCCCGCAAAGGGATAGGCTACCGCGAAGGGATAGAAAAAGTGTTCGATGTCATCATCAGAAATAAAGGGTACTCTGTAAGCCAAGGTCACCGTCGCATATCCACCATTTTTCCCTGTGGCCACGTTAATCTCGCCCTTTTGACCCATTCGATAAAAGGCGTTTTTCATAAGGCTGATCAGGACTTTTTCAAATAGGTCACGGTCCAGTTTTATCTCGTGGAGGCGTTCATCCAGGTATGGTTTGACAGAAAAGTCTGTATCCTGTAATTCAGCCTCTATGCTCTCAATAGCTTTAGTGACCACCCTGTTGAGGTCACGATGATGCAACCGGGCCAGATGGGGCTCAATATAGGCCAACATCATCTTCAGTATTTTTTCGAGTTTTTCCACTTGCCCTACGATCAACTCGCCCTTTTTCGTTCTGGGATCCGACGTTTCAAAGGATTTGAGCAAGCGCCTTGTTAATCCGCCTATGGAGGTAAGAGGGTTACGGACCTCATGGGCCAGACGGGCTGACACCTGGCTCAGGGTTTCAAGTTCTTCGGATTGAAGAGTCTTTTCCTCGAGTTCTTTGTGTGCCGTAACGTCTATAACAATACCGTCCATTCTTATAAGCTCGTGGTCATCACCAAATACGGGAACCGCATGGTCAATGCCATAGACGATATGGCCATCTTTGTGAACCATCCGGTATTCAGCATGGAGGTCCTTACCTTCCCTCAGACATTCATCACGCTGGGCAACGACGCGGGCTCTGTCGTCCGGATGAATGTGCTTGGCCCATACTTCGTGAGGTCCATTCAACTGCTGAGGTGACACGCCAATCATTTGTGCAGCAGACCTGTTCAAAAAGATGGCTGTCCCATCGGGCATAACCATATAAACAATCAGGGGTACATTTTCAACCAGGGTTCGGTAGGTCTGTTCAGATTCCTTAAGGCTCCTGGTCCGCTCTTCCACCATTAACTCTAAATTTTCCGCATAATCCCTGAGCTTTCTCCGTGACGCTTCTAATGAAGTTAACATCTGATTAATGGCATGGGCCATGACCCCCAGTTCATCGCCGCTCTCCACCAGGATACTGGTATCGCGATGGCCGGCGGCGATCTGCTCCGCACCCGCCACAACCTCTCCGATGCGCTTTGTAAAAACCACGGATATAAGCCACACAAAGGATATGGATAAGGCAAGGCCTATGAGGCCGATGACAGCGGCGATGGCCCCGTACCGCTTGAGAAGAGCCAACGTCGGGCTTCGATCAAAGCTGATCTCCACCACCGCTATGATCTTAGATGAAAAGTCACGAACAGGCCCGGCGATGACGGCCACATCCCGGCCGCCCAGTTTTCCGGTGTAAAATAGCAACCCTCCCGAAGCAAAACAGCGACTGAAGAGTTCAGGTGAAAGAAGACCTTTGTCCAGGGTCGAGGCAAAAACCCTTGGTCTGTTCACACCCGGTTTTCCATCGACATAGAGGACCAGATCTGTGCCGTAGTTTCTCTTGAATTCCTCCAGGAGCGACTCTTCCAAAGAAAGTCCGATCTCCACGGTCCCAACCTGTTTCCCCGCATGAAATACGGGAACCACGCTCCGTATGCCCAAGCCGAAGACTCCCGACTCTATGCCGCCGACACCGGCGCCGGTTTCCCTCGCCTTATTAATGGTATGTCTGTAGGCCTCCATCTTTTCCCCATATTGATGGAGGGCGTGGAGACGCAAAAAAGAGGTGGCGGGTGGTACATGAAAGTGAAACTGCTTGACCCCGAAGTCCTTATGTAAGGTTTGATACGCAGGGTATAGAAGCTCTGTCAGTCGCTTGCGGTCCCTTCGGGCAAAGGCCTCGGCCACATCAGGGTTTTTTGCGACCAGATAAGCAAGGCTCATGGCCATGTTCTTCTTGAACTCAATGTCATTCAAGAAAAACTGATACTGATTTCTCAGTCGCTTTGCTTCGTTGACGTGAATCAGGCTGGCTTGAAACCGATAGGAAACCACAAACAGGGACGTGGCTCCCATGGCGGCGAGGAAAAGGAAGGGGATAACCAACTTCCACTTGAGGCTAAGGTCTTGTAACCGGCGTAAGTTCAACGATGACCTTTGAGTGCATTCGCCCTCTGAGGTTTGGAGCTATATAACCCTACAACCTCATTTTGGCACAACGTACCGTATGATTTGCTGAGTTGAAATATAATATGTTGTATTGAATTTAACAAGTTGCATTTTAGCTTGGGGCAGGATGCTGTTGCCGCTCGTTTGGAGTTAAACACCGCTGAGGTAATATGCGCGCTGCCCCATTCAAGAATAAACATTACTATCGATGGGAAATTGAAGCTCCCCACTGCCCGCCAAGGGCAGACCTGGATGGCAAGCTGCGGGGAAGGCGCTCGCTATGCATGTTCAAAAAAAACACCCGTGAAAACCGCAAGTTCTAAATTGGCTTGACACAGACGTAAGATTCTTTTGACAATACCCAGGATAACAAATAAAATGCATCTATGAAGCTCTGGCATGAAACATTTGAACATGGCGCGGATATCGGCATTCGTGGAAAAGGCCGGACGTTGGAAGAGGCCTTTTCCAACGGGGCAAAGGCCCTTTTTGCGCTGATGGCCGACCTATCCACAATTGAACCGCAGAAAGAAATCCACGTGGAATGCACGGCGCCGGATATAGAAACCCTCTTTATGGTCTGGTTAAATCAATTAATTAGCTTGGCAGATATAGAGAAAATGGTCCTTTCCGAATTCAAAGTCACTATAAGGAATAACAACTTAACTGCTGTAGCCCGGGGCGAATCCATAAACCCCCAGAAACACGACTTAGGCGTAGAGGTCAAAGGGGCCACCTTTACTATGCTCAGGGTATTTCAAGAAGCCGGCTACTTTGTGGCCCAATGCGTAGTTGATGTATGAGGTAAGGGACATGGAAATCAAATCATTAAAGAAAATTAATGACTTTCTCTGGGAGCTCCCGCCGGTGGGTGAGATGCGTGTCCCCGGGCTCATCTTCGCCAGCCAAAAACTGGTTGAAGAAATGGATGAAAAGGTCCGCGAGCAAATAACGAACGTAGCCTGCTTACCCGGTATTGTCCACGCCTCCATTGCCATGCCTGATGCGCATTGGGGCTACGGGTTTCCCATAGGCGGAGTAGCCGCCTTTGATGCGGAAGAAGGCGGCATTATTTCCGCCGGCGGCGTGGGATTTGATATATCCTGCGGTGTCCGCACCCTGACCACCGGACTTACCAAGGATGAAATCATGCCCTCCCTGGAAAGGTTAATCGATAAGATCTTTCAGGTAGTTCCCGCTGGTGTTGGCTCAGAGGGTAAAATAAGGCTCACCCCGGCCCAAATCGACGATGTCCTGGCCGGCGGCGCAAAGTGGGCCGTGGATAAGGGCTACGGACTCCCGGAAGACCTGGAATACATAGAAGAAGGTGGCTATGTTACCTGGGCTGATCCCAAACAGGTCTCTGACCTGGCCAAAAAAAGACAATTCAGAGAAGTAGGAACCCTGGGGTCAGGGAATCACTATCTGGAAATACAGCATGTATTCGAGATCTATGATGCCGAAGCCGCCGAAGCTCTGGGCATCAAAAAGGATGATATTCTTATCGCTATCCATTGCGGTTCGAGGGCCTTGGGGCATCAGATAGGTACAGATTACCTGGTTACCCTGGCCCAGGCATCTAAAAAATACAATATCCCCATCCGTGAGCGGGAACTGGTCTGCGCGCCCATTAACTCACCCGAGGGGAAACGTTATTTCGGAGCAGTTGGCGCGGGAATAAACTGCGCCCTGGCCAACCGCCAGGTCATAAGTCATCTGACCCGCGAAGCAGTATACGAAATTATCCCTCAGGCTAAGTTAGAAATGTTATTTGACGTCAGTCATAACACCTGCAAGGTCGAAGAGCATGTTGTGGATGGCAAAAAACGAAGACTCTATGTCCACCGTAAGGGCTCAACCCGGGCCTTTGGTCCGGGAAGCCCGGAGATACCATCGCGCTTCCGATCCATTGGCCAGCCGGTCTTTATTGGCGGGACCATGGGCACCTGTTCCTTCATTCTGGTAGGCACAGAATTCGGCACAGAGCAGGCCTTTGGGTCAGCCTGCCACGGAGCCGGTCGCAGCATGAGCCGCAAGCGAGCTACCAAAACCTGGCGTGGAGATACGGTTATAAAGGATTTATCTGCTAAAGGAATCATAATCCGTACCCGTTCCTATCGAGGCGTGGCTGAAGAAGCACCCGGTGCTTACAAGGACGTAGTGGAAGTGGTGAACGCCGCTCACCAGGCCGGATTGGCAAAAAAGGTAGCTATGGTTAAGCCGTTGGCCTGCATTAAAGGATGACGGCTTCGTAAAAAGTCCATTTGCTGCGTTGTCCGCCAAGGCGGATCACTGCGGCGTAGCTATGGAAATAGTTCACCGTTCACGGTTCACCGTGCACCGTAAGTGCATGGTTTGTTGACGGACAACGGTCAACGGATAACGGTCAACGGATAATAGGATTTGCGCGCCTTGCAACTAGAGCTTTTTACTGTGCCGTCCCAAAACTGACTTTTTACAGGATCATCAAAAGGATGACTTAGGAAGAAAACAACGCCTTATTTTTCAATCCCTTTTCGCGCCTCAACACCCTTTTTAAAATAGTGCTTTATCTCGCGCATCTCTGTAACTAGATCTGCGCACGCAATAATTCGAGGGGAGGCGTTCCGGCCGGTCAACACAAGCTCCATGGTCCGGGGCTTGCTCTCCATTAGTGAAATAAGCCATGCTTCAGGAACAAGCCCCAGGGCTACGGCCACATTTATCTCATCTAATATCAAGACATCTGTTGATTCATCATGGACAATCTGGCTGGCCAACTCCATAGCCTCTGCTGCCCGTTCCCTGTCTTCTACGGAAGGCTCCTCCTGAGAGATAAATCCCCGACGCCCGGTTGGTTTTATGACAAAATTTGGCAACAGCGCAGACGCAGCCTTTATCTCGCCAATATCAGTTTCTCCCTTTAAGAACTGGATCATGGTCACAGACAGTCCTTGCCCGGTTGCTCGAAGGGCAAGCCCTAAGGCCGCAGTTGTCTTGCCCTTACCATTACCGGTGTAAACATGTATATAGCCCTGTTTAAGAGCCATGGTTATCTCCTTCTAAATTAAATTCGGGCACAGAAAGAATCAGATGGTCACCGACACGCCCCGGCGTATCTCACGAGAGGGTATATTCCATGTTAACAGCCCGGTTGACCTTAAAGACTTTCCAGTAGTTTAATAGAACACAAGAGTGTTCCAATGCCCTTTTTAATATTCTATTTGAATACTATCACTTATTGCAAGTATTTTTAGATACCCGAATCCATCGGTGATAAGAGTTAGTCTAGCGGGCTTTGTACTCCCAATTTGTTTTTGCCGGCAACATGGGCATAGATCATTGTTGTTTGGACCCTGGCATGACCGAGAAGTTCCTGTATGGTTCTTATATCGTATCCTCGTTTGGACAAGAGCTAAGACTTGAAATGTTCCACGAAGCCTCCAAATAACAAATTATCGTAGTTATACCGATTCCAGATAACGTTGATATTTTAAACAAAAAGAAGACCTTTTCCGCCCATTTGTCAAAAACGAGCGATTAAAAAGCCGCCGCCATCTTTTGTTTTATCGACTCTATCTGCCTAATATTTAAATCAATTTTATCTTGTTGTGTTATTTAGCAAATTTTTATATGATTTTGATTACATGTAGCTCCAGATGAAAAATGTAGAGCCGATATAATATATAAGTTCGCTTCAAACCAATAAGAAAGGAAGTAACCTATGACTCTCAATCCAGGGGAAATGACCACAGAGGAAAAGCTTAAGGCAATGGAAATGTTGTGGGATGACATATGCCGGAGTGCTCCTGATTTCTCTTCACCTTCTTGGCATGAACACGTTTTGAAAGAAAGAGAACTGAGACTGAGAGATGGCAAGGACAAGTTTATAGACTGGGATCAGGCCAAGAAGGATATACGGGATTCGATTTCATGAAAATAAGAATCCTTGAATCGGCGCGGGAAGATTTGAAGGAAGGTTTTTATTTTTACGAATCACAAGAAAGTGGCGTAGGAAGCTATTTCCTGGAATCCCTCTTTTCTGATATCGAATCGCTTAGGTTGTTTGCGGGCATACATGGCACCCATTTTGGCAAATACCACCGTCTTCTTTCAAAAAGGTTTCCTTTCGCCGTCTATTACCGTATCGAGGAGGATGAGGTGAGAGTCTACGCGGTACTGGACTGCCGAAGAGATCCTGCATGGATAAGAAATCGACTCCAATAAGCGAATCGGGTAGCCGGGGGTGTTTAGCCCCCAGCCCCCACACCACCCGGCGTGCGGGTCCGCACCGGGCGTTTCGCGGAAATCATCGGGCCGTAGCCGGATGGTGAATCCTGATCCACAGTGTTCTGAGTGACGTAAGCCCCTGCTTCGTGAGATATGCATTCGATAGGCCGACGTTCATTGAAAAGGTCTTCGCAAGATGCCAGTAGCCCTTCCTGCTTAACCCTGTCAGAATC
>QYQD01000006.1 GCA_007280345.1 Deltaproteobacteria bacterium
AGAAAAGGTGTTCTAAGCTTGCTATAAAAAGCTATAGGGTAAGGGGATGCCCCGGAAAGGGTATCCCTTTACTTTTTTCTGTTGTCGCAGCAAGATGCTGCTCCTACGGCGGCGGGCAGGCTAAAGGCGCCCCGTAGGAGCGCCTTCTAGGTGCGATTAGGTGGTATAAAGATACCTTAGGGCCAACACCTTTTTGGGATTTTTAATAATTATGAATGCATCGCAATTCAGGATATTTCTCATGCGATTGATACTGTCCGGTATCTTCGCCATCGTCCTTTCACGCCTTTTTTCCTTCCTGCGAAAAGGCCCCTGGGCTGTAGTGGGGATGACCGCAGCCCTGCTGGGTTTTGTCTACCTGCTTGACTATGCCCGTAAGGGCAAAGACAAATAACCTGCCCTATAAGATTCACCGCAAAGACGCAAAGCTGGTGAGATCAGTTGAGTAGTTAAGTAGTTGAGTGGTTGAGCAGTTACTCAAGGACTCAACTGTTTTTACCACTCATCTACTCAACCAATTGACTACATAACATGCATCCTTTGCGGTGAGGGAAAAATCTTGCCTAAGCGCCGAATTGCTGTTACAGTACCAGCTTAAGTCAGCCTTTGACTAAGAGATGGGCGGTGAACACTTGCGGTATTATCCCATAAACCTGGACATTAAGGATAAACAATGCCTGGTAATCGGCGGCGGTAAGGTTGCGGAAAGGAAGGTCGAGACCCTGCTCTCCTGCGGCGCCAGGGTCAGTGTCGTAAGTCCGGAACTTACTCCCCATCTTCAGGGATTGGCCGGAGAAAAGAAAATAACACATGCGGCACGGGGCTATCAGAGTGGAGACCTGAACGGGGTGTTTCTGGTGGTGGCCTGCACAGATGACCCGGATGTTAATATAGCGGTCAGCAGTGAAGCACAGCGGAAAAATATCCTATGTAATATTGTGGATAAGCCGGACCTGTGTAATTTTATAGTTCCTTCTATGGTGATAAGAGGCGATCTCCTGATTACCATCTCCACCGCCGGCCGGAGCCCGGCCCTGGCCAAAAAACTGCGCCGGGAGATGGAAGATGCCTATGGCCGGGAATATGCCGATTTTCTCAAGCTTATGGGGGCCGTCAGGCCCAGGGTGCTGGCTATGGGCCGGCCGCAGTCTGAAAACGAGGCCATCTTCAACCGGCTGGTCTATTCAGAGCTTCTGGACTGGATTCGGGACGGTGACCGGGTGCGCATTGACTGCTTTTTGCAAGAAGTCCTGGGGCCGGAGTTTGGACTGGCAAACCTTAAGGTAGAGCTGAAAGCTGAAGGCTGAAAGCTAAGAAAAATGAACGTCATCCTTTTTAAACTGACCTTATTATTATACCTGGCGGCTACGGCGGGTTACCTGGTCTATATAATCTCTCAACAAAAGCCGGCCGGCCGGGTAGCCCTGGGCGTGGCCATCGCTGGATTTTTCTTCCATACCGCAACCATCATAGTCCGCTATTATGAAGCGGGTTACGCTCCGGTAACAAACCTACATGAATCTCTTTCGTTTTTTGCCTGGGCGCTGGTAGGCAGTTACCTCTACATTCACCTGCGATACAAGGTGAAGAATCTGGGCGCCTTTGCTGCGCCGGTAGCCGTCCTTTCCATGATTGCCTCTTCCACCCTTCCCAAGAAAATAATAGCCTTACCTCCGGTGCTCAAAAGCTACTGGCTGCCCGTTCATGCTATAGTTTATTTTCTTGCCTATGGAATCCTGGCCGTGGCCGCCTGTGCCGGCATTATGTATTTGATTCAGGAACGCCAGATCAAGAAAAAGAAGTTCGGGGCCTTTTATCAGCGCCTGCCTTCCCTGGAAGTTCTGGATGCCATAAATTACCGCTGCCTGACCATCGGTTTTCCGCTTCTGACCGTAGGCATACTAACCGGCTCGCTCTGGGCCGAGCAGGCCTGGGGTGCGCATTGGCAGTGGGATCCCAAGGAAACCTGGTCGCTCGTTAGCTGGCTTTTTTATGCGGCTCTTCTCCATGAACGCCTGGCCGTAGGCTGGCGGGGCAGACGGGCGGCCATCATGGCCATCATCGGCCTGGGGGCATTACTTTTTACCTTCCTCGGGGTTTCGCTGCTGCTCAAAGGATTACATACTTATGCCGGATGGGGCGTCTAATCTGAGTATAGTTCTGATCGGTCTCAATCATGAGACAGCGCCGGTTGAGATCAGGGAACGCCTGACTTTCGGCGGCGACCGGGAACTGCCTTTTACCCTGATACGTAAAATACCACTCGTTACGGAATTCATATTTCTTTCCACATGCAACCGTGTAGAAGTCCTGATGACCACCCCTAATCCGGCAAATGCAGAAATGGAGATAAAAAAGGTCTTTACCGAGTCAAATGGCATCCCCCTCGGCGACTTTGAACGCTGCCTGTACAGTTATCATGAAGAAGAGGCCGTTAAGCATTTGTTCCGGGTGGCGGCCAGCCTGGATTCCATGGTTTTGGGCGAACCACAGATACTCGGCCAGATCAAAGACGCCTACCGCCAGGCAGCAGACCAGAAGACATCCGGCGTCATACTCAACCGCCTCTTGCATAAGACCTTTTCTGTGGCCAAGCGTGTGCGTACCGAGACCGGCATTTGCAGCCATGCCGTTTCGATAAGTTTTGCGGCGGTCGAACTGGCCCGGAAGATATTTGCGGATTTAAAAGGGAAACGGGCCATGTTGATTGGAGCCGGCGAGATGGCCGAGCTGGCCGCTGAGCACCTTATTTCCAACGGCGTGGCAGAGATCGTAGTGGCCAACCGGACCCTGGAGCGGGCTATCGAGCTGGCGCAAAAGTTTAAGGGCCGGGCCGTTTCCCTGGATGAGGTATATGATCAACTGTCGAAGGTGGACATCATAATAAGCTCCACCGGGGCGCCGGGGCTGGTAATTCATTATGATAATGTAAAGAGCGTCATGCGTGCCCGTAAGAACCGGCCGTTGTTCCTCATTGATATTGCCGTTCCCAGGGATATTGACCCGCGCACCAATGAGATAGATAATGTTTATCTCTATGACATAGACGACTTGAAGGGAATCATAGAGATGAATAAGGCTGAACGGCAAAAGGAAGCCCTGCGGGCCGAGAGGATTGTCGAAGAAGCGGTTATTAAATTTAAGTATTGGCTCCAGGCGCTGGATATTACTCCCATAATAGTATCCTTACGTGAAAAGGCAGAGCAGATTAGACTCAAAGAGTGCCGGAAGACCCTCTCCAACATGGGTTCCCTGACGCCGGAACAGGAAAAGGCCGTTCATGTCCTGACCGCCTCTATTGTCAACAAGATGCTCCACGACCCTATCACTTATCTCAAAGGGAAGAGCAGCCGCGAGCATAAGGATATCTATCTTGATTTTGCCCGTCAGATATTTAACCTTAATGGTGAACCGGCAGATACGGATGAGTAATGGCTGATGGCTCATAGCTCATAGTTGATAGCTCATGGTTAAGAGCCGTGAACCATGAGCTATGAGCTAGATACGGCAAGGAGGAAGATCAATAACTATGGCGGACATAATCGATATAGAGAAAAGATTAAAACATGAGAAGAAAAAAAAGGAAGAGATAGAGAGGGTAAAAAAGGTCTCCTTGCTCAAAAAGTTTATCGAATGCACCCAGTGCATGCTTAAATGTGCCAAATGTGGTGTACAAATGGATCTACCGGAAGCGGTCAATCGGGACATCAGTATTCCCTTCCGCTTCTGCTTGAATTGCCAGGAAGAATATGAGGAATATATAAAACGCCAACTCGGACAGGGGAATCCAGCTTATTACTGGTACAATGAAAAATGGATGGATATCTGGCGGCACTGGATAGAGTATCAAAATGCCGTACAGGGCTACAAAGAATCCGAAGAATTCAAGCGACTCCTCAGAGAACTGCAGGTCGATAAGTAGCTCTTACCTTTAGTTCTTTTCAAACAGCTAAGGTGTTACAAACTTTCAACTTCTGCAACTTTTGTAACTTCTTAAAATGGTATATCGTCATCCGGGCCGGCGGGGCCGAGTTCAGGTCCAATATCTGTCGTTAGATCCGCCGAAGGCGTGGTTGTCGTTCCCTCACCTGATCCGGGCTGACGCCCGGCCGGGCCGAGCATCTGCATATTGCCGGCTATAATCTCCGTAGCCCATCTCTTGTTACCGTCTTTGTCATCCCAGGAACGTGTCTGCAAGCGGCCTTCAATATAGATCTGTTTCCCTTTAGCCAGATATTCCCCACATATCTCCGCCAGCCTCCCATAAGCTACAATTCTGTGCCATTCAGTGCGTTGTTCCCGCTGTCCTTCCTTATTGGTGCGATTTTCTGTGGTGGCCAGGCGGAAGTTAGTCACTGCCAAGCCTCCCGGCGTATAACGCACTTCAGGATCGGCCCCAAGATTACCCACCAGGATAACTTTGTTGACACCTGCCATTTTGTCCTCCTTTTATGGCTATCAGCATTCAGCTAAAAATAGAAGGATTTCTCATCCCGCTGACTGCTGACGGCTAATCGCTGATTGCTAATAACTTAGTGTATGGTTTTTCCAAAGCGCTTCCAGCGAACACCGAAGTTTTCACTATCCCACGACCAGTAAACGATAAACGCCTTTCCCTTGACATCCTTCAGGTTAACCGGTCCCCAAAATCTACTGTCGTAACTCTGATCCCGATTATCTCCCATAACGAAGATAGAGTTTGTGGGGACAATATAAGGGCCAAAGTTATCGCGTGGTCCGCCTATGGCGGAGGACAGCACTTCGCCGTCGGTGTGCAGAGTGTGGTTATCAGGCATGGGCTGTCCATTCACATAAACCTTTTTGTTTATAATCTGGACGCGATCGCCTTCTATCCCGACGACCCGCTTTATAAAGTCCTTGTCGCGATCCACCGGATAGATAAAGACCACCACCTCGCCCCGCTCCGGCTTTTCAATCGATATAAGAGTGCTGCCGGTGAATGGGTTCTTTATACCATAAATAAACTTGTTCACCAATATATGGTCTCCTATAAGGAGATTGGGTTTCATAGATCCGGAAGGTATCTTGAACGCCTGTACTACAAACGTCCGGATTAACATGGCCAGGACAAAGGCAATAACAATAGCCTCGATGTATTCCCTGGTCGTGGCCTTCCAATCTTTTTTAGTGTCGCTTTTTACCTTCTGCAAAAGAATCCTCCTTGTAAGTAGTGGTTAGCGAGTAGCGTATAGCGATTAGCGGACAACAAATACAAATAGTGAACAGTGCGAAAGCTCTTAATTTTTTCTAAACGCTAAGCCCTAAACCCTAAACGCTTTATTTTACACCTTCAACACGGACAGAAAAGCCTCCTGCGGAATTTCCACCTGGCCAACCTGCTTCATCCTCTTTTTACCTTCTTTTTGTTTTTCGAGCAACTTTCTCTTTCGGGTTATGTCGCCGCCATAGCGCTTGGCTGTGACCTTTAATATGTTATCTCGGCGACCTCTGCGGTAATTTTGACTTTTTATGAAAAATAGCGGCGGCCGCACCGATAATCCCGGCTGCGTCCTTCAATGCCCAGGGGAGAACAGACACCTCCGGCCTTGTTCCAGGCATAACCCGCCGGGCATACTCCGTGCGCAAAGGCCCTATAAAAAAATCCCAGGCCCCGGAAACGCCCCCGCCAATAATGATGGCCTCGAGGCAGAGTAAATTCATTACACTGGCTAGGGCCACACCAAGGGCCTTACCCAACTCGGCAAAAAGCTCTAAGGCCCACGGGTCTCCCTGCCTGGCCAGATCTGCAATGAGACGGGCAGAAAGTGCGTCCGGATCAGCAGTTATCCTTTGCGCTAACAAACCCTCTTTCCCTTTTCTAAGACCCTCACGTGCCATGCGGATGAGGCCGGTAGCCGAGGCCACGGTCTCCAGACAGCCATAATTACCGCAGTTACACCGGGCTCCATGCCGGTCGATGGTCACATGCCCTATCTCTCCGGCCGTACCACATCCGTGCCAGATTTTATTCCGGAGTATTAGCCCGCCACCCACGCCGGTGCCCAGTGTTATACACAAAAAATTTTCGTATCCACGGCCGGCGCCCTGCCACTTTTCCCCAAAGGCGATAAGATCGGCATCGTTATCTACCAAAACAGGCCGCCCAAGCCGGGCCTCCATTATCTCCGCCAGCGGGATGTGGTCCCAGCCCGGCAAATTAGGTGAGAAGCGGACTACACCTTTTATATGATCTACAGCGCCGGCTATACCTACTCCGATACCTGCAACCGTCTCCGGCGCTTCCTGCATTACTTCGGAAACGGCTGACACTACCCGGTCAATAAGTTTATGCGGCCCCAGGTGACTTTCAGACGGAAATTTTTTGATAATACCATATTGTCCGGTTTCATCAACTACAGCCAGACGAAAATGGGTCCCGCCAATATCCACGCCTACGGCATAGGGCATAATCATATCTCCTAATCCGGATAAACCGTTTTGTCAAAAAATAACCACTCTTAAAACCCAATTTTCCTCTTCGGCTTCTCCGGCGGAGCCATCAGTTGCTTGATGGCCTCAAATACCACCTGAAATTGCTCGTCATATTTCTTTTCCATTTCTTCTACTTTACGCAGCAGATTTTTATGCGAAGCTATCATCTGACGGAGCCGCATAAATGCCCGCATGATTAATATGTTTACCTCAATGGCTTGTTTACCTATTGAGCGCTGAGGATAACATGGCCACGCCTTGCTCTGTGAACACTATCGGTAAATATTTTGAGTGTTCACCCCTTTTCAAGGCGCCAAATTGGTACCTTAAGGCATCATACTCTGCTTTGGTTAGTTCAAACATAAAGTCCGGCGGAAATCGATCCATGTTCCTGCGGACGGCGCGCTTCAACTGTTTTGTTTCCACGCCATACAGTTCAGCCAGGTCTCGGTCCAGCATAACTTTTTCGCCACGAATAATGATTATTTGGCGCTGAATTACCTCAATAGGAACCAGAGCTTTTTCTTCGGTCATCAATTGCCCCTTTAATATCTCATCAAACAAGGGTCGGCATTAACCACCAAGTCCAGGTTTAAGCATATCAGTCTGAAATTTCAGGGAAAATAGCACGAAGCCAAAGGAATGGTCAAGGGGATTTACTGTGGCAATTCCTGGAGAGGTCAGACTCCATTTTCTTTTTGGGCAAGTTAAAATAGAAAACGGCCCCCTTGCCTTTTTCAGACTCCACCCATACCTTTCCGCCGTGGTTACGTGCAATTCTATCAACGATGGCCAGCCCTAGCCCTGTTCCATCCTCGGCCCTGGTCTCTTTTAACCGATAGAACATCTCAAATATTTTTCGGTGATATTGCGGAGCAATCCCGCTGCCGTTATCCCTTATATAAAACCGATGGAAGTTTTCTCTGTCTTCGCATCCGATGTCTATCCTGGGGTTTTTCGTATTACCCATGTACTTAATAGCATTAACCAGCAGGTTTTCAAAGACCTGATAGAGCCTGGCCTGATCGGCGTAAATGACTGGAAGGCCGGGCGGGAGCACGACTTCTATTCCGTTTTCCTTTATTCTGTATTGGAGGTTTGAAATAACCTCTTTTACGATCTCCAGAGCGGAAACATCCTCAAAAGTAGAGGCCACCCGGCCAATTTTTGACAATGCCAGGAGATCAGAGATCAACATCTCCATCCGGCAAGCGCTGGACTTGATCCGCTCAAGATAATTCCGGCCCTTGTCCCCTAATTTTTCCTGATAGTTCTTGAGCAGCCGGGCAGCAAATCCCTGAATGGAAATTATGGGGGTTTTCAGGTCATGGGAGACCATATGGATAAAGTTCTTGAGTTCTTCGTTTATCTTGCGGAGTTGTTCTTCTGCCTGCTTTTGTTCGGTGATATCCACAGTATTACCCAATATAGCCGGCCTTCCCTTATACTCTATGCGGGTGTTTCTACGATTGATCCAAATAGTGTCACCATCCTTGGTAAGGCCCCTGGCCTCATATTCCAGGGGCGCTTCTTCTCCAGCCAGCCTCTTTAGTCTTATTTGATTGAGCAAGGGCCTGTCCTCAGGATGGACCAATCTCCAGTTTTCGATTCCTATTAAATCCTCTCTTGGATACCAGTATATCTCGGCAAACCGGTGGTTGGCAAATACAATCTTTCCGTCCTGGTCGATATATATGCCCGTTAAGGAATTTTCGACCAGCGTAGCGTACTTTTCTTCGCTCTCCCGCAGCTCATCCTCGGCCCGACTGCGCTCGGTGATGTCTTCGAGAATCCGCAGGAATACCTTCTTATTATCCTGCATCATCCCGGTATAGGTTATCAGAAAGGTTTTTCCACCCAGTATCCCTTCGACCTCAACCGAGCGGGTTTCTCCTACGTGGATACCTTGTTTCACCGGACAATCCTCACACGTTTCCCTGCCTTCTCTATAGACAGCAGGGCACGTCTTGCCAATCGCATCGTTACCCAGGACCGCCTTCAGTTTCTCGCTTAAGTAAACTATACGGCCCTCTTCATCCACGACATCCATCCCAAAAGGGATGGTCTTAATAATAGCCTCGCTAAGCTCATGGGCCTTGCGGAGTCGCCCCTCGACCCGCTGTGTCTCCGTGATCTGGCGGACGAGCGGTCGGAACAGGGCGAGATAAAGTACCGGAAAGGTCACAACGGCCAACAAAAACGCATCCAGGAACGCAACCAGATTCGGGGATAGAGGCGGCAGGAAAGCGAGAAAAAACATTACCAATATCTCGGCTACGAGTATGGAGCCGATTACAATAATCAAAAAGCGAAGGGCGGTAGCAGGCCCTTTCATCGCCTCCCCGGCCGATTGTTGCAGATGAGGCGCGGCATTCTGCGCATCTGAGCTTGATTTGATCTTATCTATCTCTTTCATTCTTTCGCCATAAAGAAATCATGGTTTGGTCTCCATCCAGATTAAGATTATTATAACATTAAATATATTCAAATCCCCAGCCTTTCTATTAATCTGCCTATTTTCCCCTGAATACAAATTAGCGTATCATTAATGATTGTACTCTGCTTTTAGCTGGGATAACATATAACAACTATGGTATCTTAAACATTAACAAAAAACAGGAGGGACAAAACAATATGGATATTCGCATTGAAGCGCGTAATCTGACCATGCTACCTGAATGGGACGGGAAGATCGACGAAGAACTATGCAAAATTGACTGTCACTATCCCGGATTGCTTCATCACTTTCGCCTGACCTTGAGCGGCACCCGGCATCACAAGCTGGGAGCTTTTGAAATACATATCACCGGTACGGTGCCGGAGAAAACCATTGTGGTAAAAAAGAAAGGGGAGTTAGTCCTCCCTCTTATTGTAGAGTCATTTGACGTCCTGGATTCCGAATTAAGAGAGCACAACCGCCTAAGGCAGCAAGTGGCCCGTGTGGAGCCAGGACCCTCACGGGGTTTTATAACTCACATTTTCCCGGAAGAGAATTATGGCCTTATTCTATCCGCTGAAGGCCGCGAGGTTTACTTCCATAAGAACGCAGTGAAGGATATGAAGTTTGAAAGACTGAACATCGGAGACTGCGTGGAATTTGGAGAAGAGGCTGGAGATAAGGGTCCCCAGGCGACATGGGTGCGCCGAAGGTAACAAACAACTCCTCCAGGAGCCTGTCTGTGATTATGGTACAAGGAACAAAGCGAAGGGTGAGGAGTGAAGAGTGAGAAGTGAGGATGTCTGTAATGGTAAGCATGGCGCCACGAGTAAGGGTTGTGTCTTACTTGTGGCCACCCTGGCATCGTTTCTTACACCCTTTATAGGCTCTTCGGTCAATATCGCCCTTCCCTCCATCGGCAAAGAATTTCAGATGGATGCCGTCCTGTTGGGCTGGATTTCTACCTCTTTTCTCCTGTCTGCCGCAATGTTTCTGGTCCCCCTTGGAAGAATAGCTGACATTTACGGGAGAAAAAGGGTCTTTTTGTCCGGCATCTCGATTTATACCCTTGCCTGTCTTCTTTCCGCACTTTCGCCCTCGGCCGGGGTACTCATTGCCTCTCGAGTCATGCAGGGAATCGGGAGTTCCATGATATTTGGCACGGGAGTGGCCATACTTACCTCCGTATTTCCGGCGGGGGAAAGGGGAAGGGCACTGGGCATAAACGTTGCCTCGGTCTATTTGGGACTCTCTCTCGGGCCCTTTATCGGCGGGTCTATAACCGAGCACTTTGGCTGGAGGGCCATCTTCCTTGCCAATATACCCTTGGGCCTGCTTATAATTCTTCTTGTTATCGGGAAAATAAAGGGGGAATGGGCCGAGGCCAGAGGAGAAAAGTTAGATATTATAGGCTCTATAATCTATGGTCTCTCTCTTATGGCCGTAATGTATGGGTTTTCCCAGCCTTCCGCCTCCGGCGTGGCGCTTATCGGGATGGGTCTCTTTGGGGCAATTACCTTTCTTAAGTGGGAGACGAAGGCAGAAAGTCCTCTCCTGGAGATAAATCTTTTCCGGGCTAACCGGGTTTTCACCTTCTCTAACCTGGCAGCCCTCATTAACTATAGCGCAACCTTTGGTGTAGCCTTCCTTTTGAGCCTTTACCTCCAGTATATCAAGGGCCTGAGCCCGCAAAATGCAGGGCTTATTATGGTAGCCCAGCCCATTGTGATGACTGTTTTTTCACCATTTGCCGGCCGCCTTTCCGACCGCATGGAACCACGCGTAGTGGCCTCAACAGGAATGGCGTTGATCGCCATTGGGCTTTCCTTTTTCATTTTTTTAAACGAAAAAACAGCCCTGGCATTAATTGTAGCCGATTTGGCCCTCCTAGGCTTAGGCTTTGCCCTCTTCTCATCTCCCAACACTAATGCAATTATGAGTTCCGTTTCAAGCAAGCTTTACGGGGTGGCCTCGGGAATTGTCGCTACAATGCGCATGACCGGACAGATGCTCAGCATGGGTGTTGTTATGCTGCTTTTTGCGGCCTACATCGGAAGGGTTCCGATTACACCTCCGTGCTATCCGCTCTTTCTGAAAAGTGTGAAGTACGCCTTCATCATCTTTTCCGCCTTCTGCTTCGCCGGCATATTTGCCTCCCTAGCCAGAGGGAAACTGCGGTGAATTCTTTTGTCATCCACTTGCCCGCGCCGTCTGATGCTACGTTGCGATCAAGCTGATTCTCCTGGAGACAGGCTATATCCCGGATATCGGCTAAAAACAAGAAGGCCCGACTATTCATCGGGCCTCTTTCATATTTGGCTCCCCGGGCCGGATTCGAACCAGCGACCAAGTGGTTAACAGCCACTCGCTCTACCTGCTGAGCTACCGGGGAATAGATAAAAAATATCTATAACAAAGTTCGGCCGCTCCGTCAATGCCTTTGTTCTGCACTATTCGGGCCTACCGCGACAAATACGTATCTCTCGGGTTGAATATATGTCCTGGCTACTCTCAACACCTCATCCCTAGAAACCTTCTCTATTTTATCCAGATAAGCCCTGGTAAAATCAAAACCGAGCCTGTAGCGTTCGTTCAGGGCCATGTCCATGGTCTGGGCGGCGTTGGTCTGGAGGCCGATCTCTGTACTCCCGATTATATACCGCTTGGCCCGGTCCAGTTCCGTTGGGTCGATTATCTCATTCCGCACCCGGTTCAGCTCCCGCCACAGGCTGTTAACAGCCGCATCTTTCTTCTCCGGGCTTGTCGCTATATATACGCCAAAGGCGCCCGTCTCTATTCCTTCCGTAGAAAAGGCCGAGAGGCTATACGCTAAGCTTTCTTTATCCCGAAGCTCGGCAAAGAGACGCCCGCCCTGCCCGGAAAGGACGGTATTCAAGACATCCAGGGCGGCCCTATCCGGATGAGAAAGAGTAACACCCCGAAAGCCGATGGCGATATGCACCTGCTGTTTGGGCTTTAAAATGGAGGCGGTTTGGGGACTTGCAATAGACTTAGGAAGCGGAATACTGATATCCCTAAAGCCCGGCTTCTTCCAACGAGAAAACAGCTTTTCTACCTCTGTCTTTACACTGGATGCCTCTACGTCACCCACTATAGCCAGGACAAGATTACCGGGAATGACATAGCGCTGGTAACCCTCTTTAATTTTTTTCGTTGAGAGCTTCTTAATAGTCTCCGGGCTTCCGAGGGGGTTCATACTGTACGGATAACCGGTAAAAAGTAGCTTATTGAAGTTGAGAAAGGTAATAGCCGGAAGGCTATCTTCCTGCTGTTTTAATTGCGCCAGCAATACCGGGCGCAGTTTCTCCAGTTCCTCCGGGCTAAAGGCCGGCTCAAGCATGACCTCGGTCAGGATCTCAAGCCCCCGGGAAAAAAAACGGGATAGAAAGGTAGCGCTCAGCCCGAAGGTATTCTTACCCGAAAAGCCATTGATGCTACCGGCCATGCCTTCAATCTCGGCGGCTATCTCCTGGGCGCCTCTTCGTTTCGTTCCTTTTGTCCATAACTGAGCCAGGGCATTAAACAGGCCATTATTGGCCGCAGTTTCACATCGCAGTCCGCCCAGGAAAACGGCGTGCATAGAGACCGTAGGCACGTTTCGCTCTTCCTTCACCAGGAGGGTGATACCATTTGAAAGGATGAATTTCTGTGCCCCGGACATCTCCACTTTCCGGGAGGCGTATAATTTTTTTGCCTCTTCATCTGCCGCACGGGATAGGGAGGCTGCCTCTTCCATAGAAAAAGGCAGCGTTGCCTCCTTCGGAACCAGGAGTCCGAAGGTAAGGCGTTCCGGATGTAAATATTTCTTTGCTGCGCGCCTTATATCCTCGGACGTCAGTGCTGCCACCTTCTTTAGATAATTTGCCTGTTCACGATAGTCACCGGCCATGGTCTCAAAATACCCGAGTTTGCGAGCCTGCCCCTGGACCCTTTCCTGGGCATAAATAAAACCTGACTCTATATTCAGCTTGGCCTTGTTGAGTTCGTCCTCTGTAACGTGGTCATACCGAAAGCGATAAATTTCGCGTAATGCGGCTTCAACCGCCTCCTTACTCTTTTCCGCATCCAGACTACAGGCGACTTCGAACAGGCCGGGGCCTAACGGTGTAAAAGAATACGCAGCCACCTCATGTACCAGGTTCTTCCTGTCTCGCAACTCCTGGTAAAGCCGGGAGCTTTCCCCTTCGCCCAGGATGCTCGCCAGTACATCCAGGGCCACACTATCCGGGTCATCAAAACCGGGTATAGGAAAGCACATATTAAGGTGTGACTCGTTGATCTCATCCTCAAGCAAGACCGTGCGTACTTCATCCTGCGGCGGTTCCTCAAGGGAAATGGATTCAGTATCTGCGCCTTTCGTGCCGGAAAAGGCCTGTTTAATCCGTGAGATACAATCAGCGGTTTCTACGTCCCCCACCACGACTACCGTGAGGTTAGAAGGCGTGTAGCGTTTTTTCATATAGGACAGGATGGAGTCTCTTGTAAGGGGTTGGACGGTTTCGGGAAAACCGATTACCGGCCTCCGGTATGGAGAAACCGTGTAGGCCCTGGCCATAACCGCCTCAAAGAGTTTGACGGAAGGCTGGTCCTGACGCATCCGGATTTCTTCCAGGACTACCATTTTTTCCCGCTCGATCTCTAAAAGGTCAAATGACGAGTGAAGTACGGCGTCAGAAAGTATGTCCAGTCCCACATCGAAAAATTTACTGCCTATAGCCACATGATAGACGGTGTAATCCAGAGAGGTGTAGGCATTTATATCCCCGCCCACCGCCTCAATCGCCCTGGCTATCTCTCCGGGCCCACGCCTGGCGGTTCCCTTAAAGATCATGTGCTCTATGAAGTGGGTAATGCCGGCCTCGTCATCCGTCTCATAGACACTTCCGGCCTTCACCCAGACCTGAATGGCCGCGACCGGGGCAGCGTGATTTTCTTTGATGATTACTGTAAGGCCGTTATCAAGCTGAAAGCGATAAGGGTTGGGGAAGGCATCTTCAGCCTGGCTGACCGGGATGGCTATAAAAATAAAGGACAGTAGAATTAAGGACATTAAGGACGTTATAATGCGTTTGTGATAAGGTTTCATAAGTAAAATTCCTTTTATAATCTTATAGTTAGTGTTCATCCGGAAACTACTGTTCCCGGCCTACGGTCGGCCCAAGGCCGGATTCACGCTTTCAGCCATCAGCCGTCAGCTCTCAGCAAAAAATCAAGACAAACAGCATCTTAAGCTGAACGCTGATAGCTGAGTGCTGATTGCCCCCTTTTATTAGTGACAAATGACCATTGACAAGTGACATTCACTATCGTTTGAAATATTCTTTAATGGCTGCTTCGTTAAACTCGTTCCTTGTTATACTGCAGCGTTCTTTAACAGCCAACACACGCTGTAAGGACTCTTCGAGGCGCATCCGCCCCTCTTTATCCTTCTCTACAAATGTCCTTACCGTTTCAAATGCCCGTACAATCTTTTCTTTTTCATGACAGATAAGAATTATATCCACTCCAGCCATAAGGGACAGTGCTGCCGACTCTTCCAGGCTGAAATGCCTTTCGATAGCGCCCATCTCCAGATCATCGCTAATGACCAGGCCGTCAAATCCCATCTTATGACGTAGGATGTCCGTGAGGAAGTTCCGGGATAGGGTCGCCGGCAGATCGGGATCGACACTTGGATAAATCACATGGGCCGTCATAATAGCCGCTACCCGGGCGGCAATGGCTCTTTGGAAAGGTACAAGTTCTCTTTTCTCCAGTTCGGATAAAGGCGTATCCATAACCGGCAGGTCTTGATGGGGGTCCAGTTTCACGCCGCCTATGCCCGGAAAGTGTTTGGCCGTGGCCAGGATGCCTTCTTTTTGCAAGCCTTCAATTACAATGCCGCCTAGGCGTCCCACTAGCTCTGGATCACTTCCGAAGGTCCGCCCCTCCATAACGCGGTCAGTCCTCGGCACGTCGAGATCCATGACCGGAGCAAAGTTCATGTTACAGCCGACGAGATTTAACTCTCTGGCTGTTATGTCGGCGAAGCGACGGGCCTCTGCGGCCGGATCGGCTGCCTTAGCGATGCCTGCCGCCCCGGAAAACTGGGTAAAGGGCGGCTTTAGCCTGGCCACCGGCCCGCCTTCCTGGTCAATGGAAATGAGGGGTAGTGGCAGCCCTCTATCCCGACAGGCGTTCTTCAAATCCAGGCATAGCCTGGCCAGTTGCAGCGGATCAGCCACATTTCGCCTGAAGAGGATAAAATTGCCGATGCCATATCTATGGATTAGCTCCTGCGTTTCTGTATCCAGGTCGGCTCCCGGGAAGCCGATCATAAAAAGCTGCCCCAGCGCCTTAACCAGATCATTCATCAGTCTATCCTAACCCCAATACGGTTCACTTAAGGATAATCGGTCACGAATTTTGTCATTCCCGCAACGATTCTGAGCGGGAATCTGGTTTAAACTGCCTGAAAAACCATATTCCCGATTAAACCATCGGGAATGACAAAAGGAGGCATTCGGGGATGACTTTATCTTAAGTGAACAGTATTGCTTTTAAGTTACTAAAAGCCACCCTTGGAATATCTTTTATCCTAACCGTTTTCGTTACATAGATTAAGATACATATGACCATACATAACCAACTATAACCTGTCAATTAGTATCCATCCGAAAACTTCCCCTCCCCCGCGAGACTGTGCAATAATCGTTATTTGTCATTGCGAGCGACCGAAGGGAGCGTGGCAATCTCTATGATTTCAATAGGTTGTGAGATTGCCTCGGTCGTTTCACTCCCTCGCAATGACATTGCGACACAGCCTCCGCCGGAGGCGGACCGAAGGCCTAGCGGGAGGGGATATAGGGGGTTCCGGATGTACCCCAATTAATTAAAAATATTAAAGTTTTTAAACATCTTGCCGATACGTTTAACAAGTAAAGAAGTATTTGTAAGACCATAAAAAATTAAAGTTTTCTCTATCGTTACCGATAAGTTGATTGAAGGCGGGGACTAACCCGTTGGCCTCAGGTTCACAAGGATGTGCGGGGTAATAAGGCAGGTGAGACTGAAGAGATAAGGGAAAGTTCCTAAAATTAAAAAGTTCCTTGGATTTTAAGAAAGGGAGGGCAGTGACCCCCCGGTGCCCAAGTTGGACGCCATGGTGCCGGAGGCGAGCCCAGTGGCGTAACCGGCCCTTCTCTTTATGGCCAAAAATTAGAAAGGAGGGGATGACCTTGAGTACAAATATGAAAAATATGAAGAAAGGAGTGATAATCATGAAAGGGACAGGTATGTTCAAAGCTGGCTGTTTAGCGGTTCTATTGAGCGCATTCCTGGTCTTGATACCGGTCGGGTATGCCCTGGCAACTGTCACAGGTGCCTGCGTAAACTGCCATACCATGCATAATAGCCAGGGTGGTGCGGAAATGCAGTTAAAGGATGGGGAGACAGACCCGCAAGGGAACCTGGTGCGCGGGACCTGTGTTGGTTGTCACGGAAGCACCCCGGCAGGGGCAGACAACATCGTTACCAACATCCCCCAGGTGTGGCACGCTGCCGCTACTGACCTGGCCGGCGGCAATTTCAAGTACGTAGTAACCAACGACACCTACGGGCACAACGTCGAAAACATCAAGGATGCTGACGCTACGTTAACGAACACACCGCCGGGCTACGCAGCAGCTATGGATCCTTCACTTGGCGGTAAGTATCAAGTTGGCAGCAGGCTGACCTGTGCCGGCGTTAATGGTTGCCACGGCAACCGAGATAATTCTGGCAACTACGCTGGTGTAAGTGGGGCGCACCATGGCAGTGACACCGTCCTCAAGTTTGGTGGAATTGTCGAGGCTTCTCAAGGGGCTTCTGTAGCCACCAGTTACCGTTTCCTCTACAAAGTAAAGGGTGGAGAGGACAGCGATTGGCAGGCTACGGTTGGTGCGGCTGACCACAACGAGTATAAAGGTGCGGTATATGCCGCCAGGACCACCATGGCCTGGGCGGATGTCAATACCATAAGCGAGCTATGTGCCGAGTGCCATGGTAGTTTCCATATGTCAGGCGCTACCGGTATCGGTACAGCCACCCCCTGGATAAGACATCCAACTGATGTGCTCATACCCAATAGCGGTGAATATGCAAGCATCTCGACCACTTACAATACTACCGTCCCTGTCGGCAGGGCTACCATCCCGATCGCAGCAGCCAGCGGGTACGGTAGCCGCGGGCATTGACATTGTCACGTGCCTCTCCTGTCATCGGGCCCATGCCAGCGCATATCCGGATATACTGAGATGGGATTATAGCACTATGATAGCGAACGGAGGCTCCCTTAGCACAGGGTGCTTTGTCTGCCATACCACCAAGGATGACGGTATTTAATCTTGGTTGTAAAGATAATTAACCCGGGCGGGATGGGTATCTATACCCATCCCGCCCGGGTTTTGCCCCTTATATCCGTTAACTTTGACCGTTGAAGCGGCTAAATAAACCGACATAATCCTTATAACTCCCTTGATTTCTCTGGAAGAACGCTATGGGCCACTTTCGGGTGCTGGCAACACACTCCCTTCCCTCGGGATTTTCTCTCTGGCCTCATGCCTTAAAAAGGCATGTTATCCGGTCACTGTGATCGAAGCCTGTTCCAAGAGTTTGCCCCTAAAAAACATCTAATACGTCATCTCATCAGGCCCCAAATATCTGTGTATATCGGCTACCACCATTACTATAACACCCGGCCGTCCGACTGGCTGAGGCGATCAAGGCTATTTGAACATTATTACTATTGTTCGCAGGGCTGCGTTTAAACTGCAGTCCCCAAGGAAACAATGAACCTCTCATCCTGTTTGGATATTGGAGTTATGGGGAACGAGACGAAACTGTAGTCGAAGCAATTAGTTAGTAACGTTCAAGAGGTGAGGCGCCGATAATCAACAAGGCCCTAATTTATCACAAATCCCCTATTAAATGCTTGACATAGGTTATTTGTAATGCTAACATCGCTTGCGTTGAATCACTATTCATCCCTTGTGGAGGGCGCTATATGTTTCATAAAAAAGAACTATTTGTTGTAGTTGCGGTTCTGGCCATAGGTCTTATGGCAACGTTTTTGTATTATAAATGTCCTGTTGGTGATGCCATTGCTGCAGAGGCGTCCCTGTCCAACAGCGATTGTGTGAAGTGCCACCCGCAACAGCCGGCCACTATTGTTTCGAAAGGGGCCAAGCACAAGACGGCCGTTGGGTGTTTGGATTGCCATACTGAGCATCCGCCCTTGGGCGCCAGTGCTATCCCAAAATGTGCTATGTGCCATGCCGGTAAACCTCACTATGAATTGCCCGAATGCGCTTCCTGCCATGCGGATACCCATGCTCCATTAGATATCAAGATGGGCGAGAAGACCACGCCGGTATGTCTTACCTGCCATCCACAGCAGGGAAATGAGATGGCTGCTTCTCCAAGCAAGCATGCCCAGTTAGATTGCTCAAAGTGTCACCCGGCGCACAGACAGTATCTCGATTGTTTAAAGTGCCACGATCCGCATACCAAAGATATGACCTTTGAGACCTGCAAGGCCTGTCATCCACCGCATAAACCCCTGGATATCAAATATGGCATGGATACACCCTCAGAGACCTGTGCGGCGTGCCACTACGACGCCTTTGACAACTTGAAGGCCAACACTACGAAGCATCATGATCTATCCTGTGTCTATTGCCATCGTGACAAACACAAGGTAGTTCCGCCCTGCGAGGCATGTCATGGAAGACCGCATGCACCCGGTATCCATGCAAAATATCCGGAATGCGGCAAGTGTCATGGCACTGCGCACACCCTGATGAAATAGGCCGTTTTGGCTAATACGTAAGCGATAAGGGGCGCCCTTGAGGCGCCCCTCCAAGGTTTAGTTATGAGAGGTGGACAATGAAAAGATTGCTGGCAGCCTTTGGGGGGTTAGTGTTACTGCTTATCGCAGTTATCTGGGGTTGCGCGGAGCAGCGTGTGGTAACGGTACCGGCGCCGGGGACTATTTCAGGAGAAAGCACCATAACTATTACGCCGGCCCCGGCGGAGACAGCAGCGGCAGTGACAGCGCCGGCGAAGGTCAAGGCCAAGATAGCGCCGCTGTATGAAAAGGAGATATCGCCTCTAAAGACAGAGCAGTGCGGTCAGTGCCATTTGTATTATTACAATACTATCCGCAATGAAGGCGGCAAGCACCAGATCGATTGCACCAAGTGTCATGAGAAATACCACGTGTACCATCCGGGTAAGGTGAAATATGAAGACATTATGCCCAAATGCAACACCTGTCACGGACTGGCTCACGGTGATAAACTGGCTAACTGCGCTGCTTGCCATGCCAACCCACATGCGCCTACGGCAAAGATGGCCGGCCCGGACATGGATGCCGGATGTTCTACCTGTCACGGCAAGGTAGCCGACGAACTTAAGACCCATAAGAGTAAACATACGGACGTGGCTTGTTCCGACTGCCATACCGTGCACCGTCATATTCCGGTTTGTGCCGATTGCCATTCACCACATACACCAACACAGACCAATGCCGAGTGCTTAAGCTGTCACCCGGTGCACAGGCCTTTGGTGATCACATATCCGCTTGAAACACCGCGAGACACCTGTGCTGCATGCCATCCCAAGGCGCTGCAGGATCTTCAGAAGAGCCAGACCAAGCACGATCAACTAAGTTGCGCCAGATGCCATCCCAAGCATCGGGATATTATCCAGTGCGAGGCCTGCCATGGCCAGGCGCATAGTGCGACTTTGCTTAAGGGCTTCAAGAAGTGCGGTGACTGCCATAATGCTGCCCATGCTATGCCCAAGTAAGGGTGATACCGGGAGATAAACCTGGAAAGGCGGCCATAATGGTCGCCTTTCTTTTTGGGTATGGTGTCAACCGTAAGCAGTGGAGACTATAAAATCCTTGACAAGCGGGGGATAGGGATGTTAATGAAAGGGCTGTTTTTTAGGTAGTCTTCACAAGATTTCCGTGACTTATGACACCTTAATAACCCTTTGAGATACAATGACATGAAACCGGAAAACAGTCCCTCAGCATCACCCGAAAAAAAGCAACCTATCTGGAAGTCTCTCGCCTCGGTTAACCTCACCATATTCTTACTTATATTTCTTGCGGTAAGCTCTATTGTCGGGACGCTTATCCCTCAACATGAGGCCCCGGCCGTATATATTCAGAATTATGGGTATGGCACTTACCAGCTTTTGGATTCGTTATCTCTTCTGGACCTCTATCACTCGGGTTGGTTTAGGCTCCTTCTCCTTCTCCTGGCACTGAACCTGATCGTCTGTACTACGGACAGGCTCCGGCATGTCTGGGATATTCTTTTCCCAAAAGAAAAGAGGCTTAACGAAAACGCTGTCCTGGCCAGGCCAGGGACGAGGGCCTTAAAATATAAAGCGAACCCTTCTGTGGTTAAAGCCGCACTCTTGCCCATTCTTTCAGGGAAGCTGGGTGACCTGAAAGAGACCACGGCCGGCTCAACAACAATTCTCTGGCGGGAAAAGGGGAGATTATCCCGCCTCGGTGTCTATGTTGTGCATCTTAGTGTCGTTATTTTCTATATTGCCGGGATAGCGAGCTCCCTGGGCGGGTTCAGAACCAGCGTTAACTTGCCGGAGGGGGCGGTGGTGGAACAGGTGCCCCTGCCTGATACTAACGTAGGCTATAACTTGGGCTTTGCCCTCCGCGTCGATAAGTTTGAGGCCCAGTTTTATCCCACCGGCGAACCAAGGGATTACCGCAGCGACATAACCATTATCGAAAACGGGAAGCCGGTATTGAACGGCAACATCCGAGTCAACGATCCTCTCACGTACAAAGGTATCACTTTTTATCAGGCCTCTTACGGTCGTTTCCCAAAGGCGATTGAACTTAATCTGGTTGATAAAACCAGCGGGAAGACCCTTCCGCTTTCTGTTCCATTCGGCCAGGAGGCCGTTTTGCCTGATGGGCTGGGTACCCTCCGTTCATTACGGGTTGAGCCGAATGTGATGGATAAGGGCCCCGCAGTTCAAATGCTGCTAACCAGCCCCGATGGAGGACAAACCGACTTTTGGATATTCAAAAACGACCCGGACTTTGGACGGATTAGTAAATTACCATACCGATTTCTCGTAACCGAGGTAAGGGAAGGTTTCTACACCGGCCTCCAGGTGGCCAAGGAACCGGGCATTCCCTTTGTCTGGGCCGGCAGTATATTAATGGTACTGGGGATTGCCGTGACCTTTTTCATGTCACACCGGAAGATCTGGGCTGTGTTGGAGAAAAAAGGTGAGGGGACAACGGTTACCATCGGGGGCCAGACAAATAAAAACAAACTAGGGCTGGAAGAAAGACTTGATAACCTCTACCTGCAACTCCAGAAATCCGATATAAAATAAAAGGGGAAGCGGACAGCCATGCTGAGTTCGAAGATTCTCGCTGTCGTAACGTTTAGCTATCTTGCGGCAGTGATATTTTATCTGATCGCCCTGATTTTTAAAACAAAAATCGGGCAACGGATCGGTTCGATTATCACTATAGGCACCTTTGGTGCACACACCGCTGCCATTATTTTACGCTGGGTTGAATCCCACAAACTCGGGATCGGCCATGCTCCATTTGCCAATTTTTATGAGTCCCTGGTCTTCTTTGCCTGGGCTATAATTTTAATCCACTTTATTGCTGAATATAAGTATAAGATTGCCCACGTAGGCGCGTTCACCGTGCCTTTTGCCTTTCTTAGTCTGGCCTATGCCTCGTTTTCGCCGGGTATTTCAAGCCGCATTGAACCGCTCGTCCCGGCCCTGCAGAGCAATTGGCTCATTGCCCATGTCATCACCTGCTTTATCGGTTATGGCGCATTTGCCGTTTCCTGTGGCCTGAGTATCGCATACCTGTTAAAAAGATCCAATGACAAAAAAGACCTGGATGCCCTTAACTATCGGATGATTATCTTTGGTTTTCTGTTTCTTACCGCCGGCATCGCAACAGGTTCTATCTGGGCACACTCGGCCTGGGGGGCCTACTGGCAATGGGACCCTAAAGAAACCTGGTCTCTGATTACGTGGTTCGTCTATGCAATCATCCTTCATATTCGTCTGCGCGGGTGGCATGGCAAAAAGATCGCCCTGCTCTCCATTGGCGGCTTTCTATCGGTGCTATTTACTTATTTTGGCGTCAATTTCCTTCTCTCCGGCCTGCACAGCTATATAAATTAAATAAATCTACGCGGAGTAAGTCATTCCATTCTATCGCTCTCGCTCCGGGGGCAGACGCCGCCAGGTCGGCCGAGGACGGAGGACGCCACCTTCCCTTTGAGCCAGAGGCCGATGGGCGAAAATGGCGAGACAAAAGATCCTTTATCTGCTACGATAAACAATCATGGAATCCCCCTGGTGTGTGAGCGTTAAGGAGGCACTTGCCCATGCTTGAACGACTTGAGATCGCCAAGAGCTGGCTCCCCCGTTATACCGGAATGCCCCTCGATCTTTTCGGCGACTATATCCTTCTGACCAACTTCCGGTACTACCTCACGAACTTTGCCGAAAAGTTCAAATGCGACATATACGGGGACAACAAGCCGATGCAGGCTGCGACCAACAACAGCGGTCTGACCATAGTCCACTTTGGCATCGGAACGGCCAACGTTGCGACCATAACGGATTTGCTCAGCGCTCGCCACCCCAAGGGAGCACTGTTTCTCGGCAAATGCGGAGGGTTGAAGAGATCGACCGAGATTGGCAACTTCATCCTCCCAATCGCAGCCATAAGGGGCGAAGGCACCAGCAACGACTATTTCCCGCCTGAAGTGCCTGCACTTCCGTCCTTCAAGCTGCATAAGTTCGTCTCTGAAAAGATTGTGGAGCACGGGCATGAATACCGGACCGGGGTAGTTTACACGACAAATCGTCGCCTGTGGGAACACGACCAGCGTTTCCAAGATCGGCTTAAGCAAATGACCTGTATAGCCATTGATATGGAAACAGCGACGTTCTTCATCGTGGGCCACTATAACGAGATCGCCCGGGGCGCACTCCTCCTTGTATCTGACCTTCCGCTTACACCTGAGGGGGTCAAGACAGAGGAATTGGACGAACGCGTGACTGCGCAGTGGTCCGAAATGCACCTCCAGATTGGGATTGAAGCGATGATGGAGATTGGAGAAAAGGGTGAGCAGATCAAACACTTCAGATACTGACGTCTCCAGGCAGCCGCCTTCTATGAAAAGTCTGATATCCCCCGACTGCTGGCACTATAGGCAGCGTCACTGGTCATTGAAAAGGGGTGAACACTCAATATATTTACCGATGGCCTGCACCGGGCAAGGCTTGTATCGCACCGTTTTTGTCAATGAGATCTGCTCCAGATCAATTCGCTGTCTTTATACACTTCTTTGACGCGGTGAAAGGGAATCGTACACAACTCGCCGCGAGAGTTTCGCAGATGAAAGGAGAAGTGGTTCCCCTCTTCGAAATGTATTTCCTGAAATGGGACACGGATGATTTTCTGCTCAACGTGGTCGAAATACCCGATCGCGAATTCGCCTTTTCCGAACTCCTTATCCCACCGGATCCTATTCAGTAGATTCTGAATCGATATCATCAAATATTCTCCCCGGGATTCTTTGGGTGCCGATTTACTCACCACCTGGCTGTGGCGGGTTCCGGACTGATGAACTCCACCGAAAAGCGGGGTTTTATGTGCCGACATTATCGATCTTTTTGATCGGGAAGGCAACGGGGATGTGAACCCGGATGCACATAGGTCCAAGGATTGCTACGGCGAATCTCCTTGACCATCCATTTGATTTCGTGATATTTTTTCCTGGATTCCTTTAATCATTTACAAACAGGCTGGCCGATTTCTGGCGAATTTATAGTAAACGCGCCATTGCAGTAATTAAGCCAGGGAAATAGATGGCTAAAGAGCACCGCACGACTCTGCGCCATGAATCTCATGTTACATGGGATCGCCGGAAATGGCAGTTCGCTCCCTTTGGTTGTGGCTGATTCCCTTGCTGCCGACCCGGGAGAACATTTTGATATTGTACTTACCAATCCACCCTTCGGTAAAAAGAGCAGCACTACTATTGTCGGGCAAGAAGGTAGGGTGGTCAAAGAAAAAGAGACCTACGAGCGTGATGACTTCTGGGCGACCACGTCAAATAAGCAGCTCAACTTCGTCCAGCACGTCAAAACCCTGCTCAAGCAAAACGGCCGCGCGGCTATCGTCGTACCCGACAACGTCCTCTTCGAAGGCGGGGCAGGCGAGACTGTCCGCCGAAAACTCCTACACGAATGCGATGTCCATACGCTGCTGCGCCTACCCACCGGCCTGTTCTACGCGCAGGGGGTCAAGGCGAACGTGCTGTTCTTTGACCGTAAGCCAGCCTCCGAGACCCCTTGGACGAGAAAGTTATGGATTTACGACCTACGCACGAACATGCACTTCACGCTTAAGACCAATACTTTGAAACGCGAGGATCTCGACGATTTCGTTCGCTGTTACAACCCTGCGAACAGACACGATAGAAAACCAACTTGGGCTGGCGATACGCAGGCAGGCTTGTCTACGCAAGGCGATAGCTTTGCAGGTAGATGGCGGGCATTTGAATATCAAGAGCTCATTGATCGAGACAAAGCCAGCCCGGACATCTTCTGGATAAAGGATGAGAGCCTGGAGGAGTCCGAAAACCTTTCCGATCCAGATGTGCTTGCCCAAAGTATTGTCGAGGATCTGGAGGCCGCCCTGGAACAGTTCCGGGAAATTGCCAAGGATTTGGGTGTGGAAAACAGCGAATGAGTGATTTAGAACTATCGGAGGATTCGCGCGGCCCAACTTTTTAGGTCAGATACGTTAGATGGGCTAGAAAGGATTAGTTCTTAAATGGGTAGGTCATCCTTTCGGGTGGAAGCAGCCGGGTTGCTCGTGCGCAGAGGTGTATAGATTCGGGGGAGATCATCAGCGCGGCGGAAACTGACACGATCTAGTTGACAAGCAAATGTAGTTTCCACCTATCCTTCCTCGTTGAGATACTTTTCCACTTGTTCGATGAACTCCTCCACTATAGGCATGATCTTTTTGACATCTTCGTCCTGCGGAACAGGCATAGGCTCATAACCACACACGTGAGCCAGATCATAGGCGCGACGTATGACACTTAACAATTCAAGATCGAAAACACCTTTCCGAACGTATCTGGTCTCAAAGTTTTTTATAATGTCCGCATGCGTAAGATCTTGTATCTCGTTAATTCTCATAAGAGCAAAGAGAGAATAAATTATCGTGTGGTAAAGTTTCCTAACAACGAGCCGGTTCCCCATTCTTTCTCCGTGAAGAAGCTTTGCTTCTTTCAAATTCTCTTTTGCCTGTGTCAGCCTTTCAGTAAACATCTAACCGATCCCCCTGATTTAATCACTTTTCTGAAAGTTCTTGCCTATTCTCGCTTGCCGGCCGTGGTACTGGCAAGCCGTGTTCAATCCGTATTCACGTCAAGCAGCCCCTACGTCTTGTGCCTTACCTAAAGCCCATATCGTCACCTTTGGGAAATGGCACGGCGGAAATGAATTTCACTGTCCCATGCTGCGCTCCTTTCCTTACTTTATTGGTTTTCGGCCTCGTACGGAGGTCGTTCTGTAACTGTAGAACGCCCGTGCTTACGGAGATAGGCCGAGGTGGCTTCTTTCAGGGCTTGGATAAAAGCTGAGTTGCGGCTCGGCAAGGCGGCAGCGATCCGGTCCTCGCCGAATGTGGCCAGGTGTAATCGGCCCAAGGGACCGGTCCTCAAATAGCGCAGGAACTCATGAGGCAACCGGGCGAAGACAAAGGTAGCTTGCGTCGTGTGGCATGAAGGGAGAAAGAGGGTGCATTCGCGGACCCTAATAGCCTTGGAACCCTGGCACGCCCAGGCGACTTCTAACGCACGGATCTGGCCGAGCAAGGACAACGCCGTGCCAACTGCGCTTTCCTCGCTCCTGGACTGTCTGGCCATTTCGGTCTTATATTCAAGGTGCTGCTCAATTTGGTCGAGATCCCGGCGTATAAAGTGGAACAGTTCCCGACAGGCCCTGAAGACATCTGCTTCCGGTAGCGCCCGTTCTTCAGCGAGGATTTGGGCGTTTAACTCGTAGAGGCGTCCTACGCGACGCCAGTGCGCTGTGCCTCGAAGACAGCTCTGGCGGTAGTGAGCATCATAGACGAATTTCTGACAAAAGTTATCGATATGGTCAGCGGTTTGCTCCTCAAAGTACATGGTGCGTTCGATGACCGGGATACCTTCACCCTCAAAAGATATGTACACCGAGACCCCAAGACCGCCCCCGACAAGCTCAGAGGTTTTTTGCCCGGTGACAAAGTAAAATGGACCAATTTTTCGCCGTGGCGACTGGTGCATGGGTCCTTTCCTGGTGGAGACGCTTTTTTGAAACTGCTGACTCAATTATGCCAGTTTGTAAATAAGTCTGCCAGCCATTTTTCGAACCTGTCTCAGTCTAACCGATACGGAAGAAAGGGGAAACGCCCTTAAATAAGAGGCTCTTGCAAAAGTCCCAATTCTGTCATTCCCGCAGCGATTCTGAGCGGGAATCTGGTTCTAACTGCTTGAAAAACCATATCC
>QYQD01000034.1 GCA_007280345.1 Deltaproteobacteria bacterium
CGGACCAAAGGGGGGCCTGGATCTTGTCGTACAAGTCCGCCCCCCAGACCGGTAAATCTCATCGCCTGGTTAAGTCCCCGCATCAGCAACCCCTTCAGCATGGGTACATTATCAGGGGCTTGGGAAAATGACGTAATCTGGTAATTTCGGAAGGATTGACGGTATTTTGTTCTTTTGTGGGTTTTTTTGGAGGTTTCGGGGGCGGGGAGGGCAAAAATAAAAGTCGGGACCCCTGGGGAGAAATCCCGGCATGATTCGCTCCATTGTCCCGGGAGCTTGGCTATGTTGTTGACCCAGGGAGAGAGTTAACCAGTTGAGTCGACGGGATAGGCGACGGGACCATCACCAGGTATAGGCCTGGCCACCCCCACAACCTTTTCGGAAGCATCACCTGACGGGCTCTGATGAACGTTCAGGCTAACCCTGTATCTCAGGTTAAGATACGCTTTATTGAATTGAAGTCATGGTCATTGTTAATGTTGGCCGGTTTGAGCGGAATACACAGGCAATGGTGATCAGAAACGCCAAGATAAACGGACGCTACAAATATCTGTGGAATAGGTTGAAATTGTGAAATGAGAAAAGACTGCCCTTGATGAGCCGAAAGTTTTCGCAATGGAGCAAAGCTAAACCCGGACGGCGACGAGCTCCGGGATGCCATCTATTGGATTGCTATAGTTAGCGTTGCGAACAATATCCCAGCACTCCTTTTTCTTTGCCCACTCAGAAACCATCCTACCAGTAGCAGATTTATGCAAAATGTCATGTACTTCTGATGCCCACGTCTGTAACTGTTGTTTTAATTTAGGTGACAGGTCCTGCTGTTGCCATATTTTTCCCAGATCAAGACTTCCTCCAATCATGTAGGCAGCTACAGAGACAAGATATGCCGTTACATTAGCCTGAAATGCAGGAAACATTTGCCTAACCAACTTTTGAGCAACCTTGAAGAGAATCGCTTTTGCAATTAGCTGCTTGTAAAAGTTCATATCTGGCTGAAAAATGGTGGATTGCTCATCAGAGTCCTCGATTTCTTTCATCAGCTCGATAAAATTCTTTTGAGCTCCGAGACTTACGAGGGAGGGCTTCTGATCCCACGCATTCAGGAATTTTGCTAAGTCGGTTTTGCTGATCTTTCGAGAAGTTGGTATGGAGTCTCTTATCTGCCTAAGTCGCGCAGGCGTGGTTCCCTCCCTGGCAAGAATTACATTGTAACTGCCTGCCGCCCGCTCATAGAACCATCTACCGATGCCATCGGGACAATAGACGGTATTAGAGAGCTTCTCGATCTCCACATGAAATGGTTTGTTTGCGGACAAATCGGCCTGTCTGACTGCGTTCTGGCTATTGGCATATCTTGAGATCGATGACACAAGCTCTTCTTCTGCTATCAAGTCCGGTGATCGAAGGACAATAATTTTTGCAACCACACGGACGCGGCGCAAATCGACTTCCGGAGACTTCTTTTTCGTAAAATACATTGAGGCTGTGGTCTGACCACCATTTACTATCTGCATGCCCCTGATCCAAAGTATGCCCTGTATCCCTTCAGGAGTTTTGCCCAGCCGGATCTCATCTGCGATTACGACAATGCCATTGTTGTATGCCATGAAGTGCTCAGGGGTGTTTTTCAGTGTCTCCCGTATCCCTTTGTTAACCTTCCCCGTTACGCTCAGAAATGAACGGACATTGGCCTCCAAGAGTCTGGCGCCGTATTTATCATAGACAAATCGCAATGATTCGCCCGGAAATACCGTGAGAATACAGTCGTACCCCATCTCTCCCGGCACACCAGGCACATAGACGCAAGGAAGTGCCGCCCCGCAAACCTCCTCAAAATTCACGACGATTTCATCGCGCGGCTTGCCTTCCGACAAATGACGGTGAAGACGCTCAATGTCCATCACTTCGAGCTTGACCACCTTCTCGCCCACTTCGCGTTGCTTAAAATTTTTGGACTTTGCTTGCCTGTCAGTAAGTACGTATATCCTTATTTGATCAAGATTCGGATAGCATTCCTGGATTGTCAGTGCAAATGGGTAGGCATCATTGGATTCATCCATTGTCGCAGCAAGCCTGCCTTCGGCACATTTTTTAAGAAAACGCAGACACTGCTCTGCAGCTTTTTTAGTATCGGAGTCAGCTATTTGAGTCACCTCCTCCGCGCCTGAATAGAGGCTTACGAACAAATCTATCTGGTCAGCTTCGTCCGAGACCGCATATCCACTTAGCCTCAAATTTGCATTCCCGACTATTGCCGAATAGTGGCAGACTACCGGCTCAAACGTCATGCCGATTTCTGACATGTGCTGCATCACTATTTCCGCAAACACTAATTCTGGATAGGGGTAGACGTTGTTGGGACCGACAAGATTTTCTCCGATTGCCTCCCTGACCTCAGCCTGTGTCTGTCTAAGGAAATCGACAAGTTCCATTTCATAGTCCCCCAAGAGAGGGCAAAATATCGCCCAGTGAAACGCTGGGGCAATCCAATTGATCAAGGTCTATTTGGTATTGAACCTTGAGTATTTCCGGGGAAACATTGCCACGCGTTAGCTTTGGAAAAATATCATTAATCGGGAAAATCAACGTGTTGGAATGAATGAACCTTCTTGGATACCGCGTCGACATCAAATGGGAGTAACCGGCATGAATAAGCAGAATTTCAAAGGAGGCCGTCAATGATCCATCTGCTCCAATAAGTTCCTTGATCTCCTCAATGCGCTCTTTAAGGTTTTTCCCCGATTCATCCCTTAGCACACGAACTCCTGCAAGATACAGGGGGGTCACCAGATGGTTGTCCATTTGTTCGAGGGATGAGATGGTTGCCGGAAAACCGCTACAGGAGGTCGTTGCTTTCACTTCAATGGCGCCAGTGTGGAACTGGAAATCTTGAAGACCATTCTTGGGGCCCCGCCAGGCTTCAATCACCTTGTGTGGCAATGCGCCTGCCTTTAGTATCGAAGTAAGAACTATCAACTCTCCATGAAGTCCAATTTCGGCCTCCGCGCTGAGCACCCCATCCCTCACACGCTGCATAAAACTCTGCCATGCCCTAATTCTTGCGATAAAAATTCTGAGCAAACTATCATCATCCATCCCTTCAGACGCTTCCAATGTAGAAATGATGTCCGCGGTCATCATGGTGAAGATTTCAAGACTCCCAGTCGGCTGGCGCAAGAGAGCGATCCACTTGCAGTCATATAGGTCCGGCCCGGGATCTACCAAAAGGACCAAGAACCCGCTGCCTTCTGGTAATTGTTGGCTTGAAAAAATATTTGGTGAACGAAATCCTATAAGTATCGCCTCCTCGTTGCCGGGGAAATGTCTCGCCGCCAGCAAACGGCAACTGAGCCGGGTAACAACAGGTATGGTTTGCCAACCATCCTTAGTGTTCGCAAGGTCTGCAAGGGCTCTCCATGCGGTGGCAAGATCATTCTCTTCACTCGGCGGGACCATATTCCTGCTCCCATAGAATATTGTTAACTTTATACTCGACCTTTCGGCCGGAATTACTGCCAGGAAAACTGATACCGAAAGCGGCTACTGGTGCGGTTTCGGGAGGAAGCCCCGCTATCTCCGGATCCAATAGATAGATCATCAGAAGACCTCTTTCCGGATGAGCCTCTATGCCTTCTGCACCAAAACCCCGAATCAAGCGTATCGCAGGGCCATTGGGGTCTTTTGGTTCCTGTCTTTCCTGAAGCCTGGCAGGGTCTGCCCTCCAAGTGCGGCGTGTCTCGGCCAGTGCAGCCAGCCATGCCGGTTCTTCAAGGTCTATAGCCTCATCACGGGGAGAAAGAAGTCGACCAATTGAATAGCGATCAGGATGATCACCTTTAGGCGATCTTTTCAACTTTTCTACCTGGATATCTCCCAGAACGGGCACTTTCCTCCCCTCTCCTCCCCCTATGAGTGCAACCGTCCATTTAATAAGTTCCCGCTCTTCAGCCATTGAGGTGACGAACTCTGCAAGCAGAGCGCCATTGACTTTGTGGGCGGCAGGGTGTGTCTGATAGCTGATAAGAAAATCTATTATGTCACTAACAGGCACGTCAGACCAAAGATATCCCTGCCAATTTTGCTGTGACCTGTTACGCACTCGTGCGGGGTTGTCTTCTCTTGGGCCCCCCAAACAAGAGATAAGCCCCTTTACAACGTCGAAGTTGCTCTTGAGTATCACCGGATCGCGGTACAACGCTACTGTTTCGAGGAGTTGGCCGCTAAAGGATATCATCAGGTTCCTGGCAGTCCTCATTTTAAGACGCGAGGTCACCATGAGGACTGGATGGGATTGTACCTTTAGGCCATAATCTCGTGGCGTACTTCCGCTCTCAGCCATCAGGTCAAACTCCTGACGCAATTCCTCTCCAGCATCTGTAATATGACCGAACCATTCAACTAACTCGTCGGTGGTGTAGAGACGACACACATCAAGATATCCGGGGCGGTACCCGAACCAGCGTCCCATCTGCATTAAAGTGTCATACATTTTTGATGCACGAAGGAAGTAGCTGACAGTAAGGCCTTCAAGGGTGAGCCCGCGGGAGAGTTTGTCTCCTCCAATCGCAATGACCTTCAGTCCAACACCCTCATGATTGGCGTAATCCAGGGTATCCTTCGCCGTCCCGTTAATCATACGCACTTTAATGTCGGAAGCCACATCAGGAAGACAGTTTAATATCTCTTTCCAAACCGGTAGTGGGGGTAGACTTGATTGCGCAAATTCATTCCTGAGCTTCTCATTGGATGGAAGAAAATCGGTCTCCCACAGCGACTTTAGCCGTCCTATTATGGATTCGTGGTCGATGTTACGCACCAACCTTTGGCGCAGATGATTTACATGGGTTTCTACCTGCCGGCCAACAGCCCTCTGTACTGAAATGAATCGGGTTACATGGATGAGCATAGATGAATGCTGATTTCCATAGCCTCGAAAGTTACGAACCGCACAAGAAAGCAAGAAGGTGTCGATTGCTTCCACAAGTGAAGGGGGGAGACAATCCTTGCCTCCATAAAGAGGCAAATGTCCATTTTTGTGCTTCTGTGGCATCCATCCGCCTTTACCGTTCACGGCGGCGTGATCCACAACCCTTCTGACAAGTGGCAGCTCGCCTTCACGATGGTCTCCCATCCTGAGTCCGAATATTGTCGCAGGACCAACATAACTCGATGGTGCTGCAAGATTGATGATGAAACTTGCAGGAAAGATGTCGGGTCCTTCCTCCTTCGTTTCTCCACGTTCATGAATGAAGATGTTTGCAAAAGGAGTTCCCGTATAGCCAACATAGGCAGATCTGGTGAAAGAGTGGAGAATACGGCGGATGAGTCGGTTGATTGCTGTAGGCTTGTGTTCCTCATCTGGGCGTCCTTCAGAATCGAAAATCTGCTCTCCAGTATCCACTGACGCATGGTCGGCTTCATCATCGATGAGCAACAAAGGAAGATGAGTGACGATCTTTCTTTTAGTTTTTGGATCCTGGGCGTCCGCGACGTGATTTCGTATCCACCGTAAGAGGCGATCAAGAACGGTCTTGTTCTTCTTTACAACGAAAAGCCATGGGCGCTGTTCGGGTGTTATGCCAAGATGCCTTGCTGCATGGCTATTAAAGTCGCCCCTCTCCGATCGATTGGTCGCAAAATTCGGTCGGATGGACGGATCTCCATCGATTTCTCCAGCTCCAATGATCCGGAGATCCTCTGTGTTTGGGGAAGTTTCATAACCGAGGAATCCTTCGTCCAACCGTATCTGGGTCTGTGCCCGCAGGTTGTTGTGAAGACCTGCGAGGATAATAATTATTTTGTAGCCTGCATCCGCAGCCTTGCAAATCAGGCCGGTGTAGTTTCCTGTCTTTCCTGACTGAACATGACCTACCACGAGACCGCGGCGGTCCCATGGCCCCTCTCTCACGGGGTCTTCAATGAGACCGAGAATCGTGTCCGTGGTCCGATCCAGTGCCTCAACTGCGGTAAAAGAGAGCGTTCTTTCCAGCCATTCCCTGTAACGTTGCCAGTATCGCCACTCTTTCTTCCTTGCCGCATTCAGCCAGGCCTTGTGGTCGGTATCGTTTTTCAGGATGGTATCTCGTCCAATCCAAAGAGCGAAACGCCGAATCAGCTCATCTGTCACAGCATCACGATCGAGATCAACACCCCACCTCGGATTCATCCTGATGATAAGCTCGATCTTTTCGGCTATCAGGGCTGGGGTAATGGAAGCACGATCCGGCTCTTCAAGCAGGAGTTCCTGGGCGAATTTGACCACTTTCTGCTGATTTTCGGTTGAATGGTTCATGTCGGTCTCATATTTCAGCATCCGGTTCATCGGGAAGCGCCATGACCAGATTGCGGTAGTTGTTGAAAGGTTCAGTGCGTAAGAGTTGTTCCCGGGCCAATCCGGGTGCCATGCCCTTTCTGCAGACCAAATTTCTATACACGACACCTAAGACTTTCAGCACTTCCGTTGGGGGATCGCAAGAGAAACCGATACGGGGAACCTCCTTCCCTTCCGTTGTATCAAGCCAGATTCGTTGGACTGGGATTGTCTCTTCTATCACGCGCAGCATCACGCGAATTTGTGACTGCAACGGACCGGCATCTTCCAAGACTGCCTTTATCGCCGGGTGGTCTGTGTCAATGCGATAACGCATTCCTTCAGGCGATTTTTCAACTCGCCAAGCCTGGGCTAACGGCTCATGGTGTCCAAACCTCGGCACGGCCCCGCGATGTGCGAAAACCCTTCGGGCACGTCTTCTGGTATCTTCGGCAAGCTTTGTAAGCCTTGCCCTCAAGGCAATGGGTGGTTTGGCAGTAGACTTTCGAATATCAATCTTCCAATCAGAATCAGCAGCATTTGTAATATCTAACCGGATTCGTGCAAGTCTATGAGCCTCTTCTTTTGTCCAGGAACGACCATGTCCAAGACCCAGCCAGCTGCCGGCGATAAGCAATCGCTCATTTCTATAGACATAAAAACCCTGTTGTCCAGTCCACCCTTGAGGTCCGGCGGCCATTTCGTATTCCTTTGGTTCAAGATGGTCTTTGTGAGGCAGGACGTAACATTGCATAACTACTTTACCGCAACTTGTAGATAAAACCTCAATTGGAGACGACCAGGTGGCAGAATGCGGCAGGAAAGGATTCCATGGGGCTACCGGCCTGTTGTTTATGAGGATTTAAAGACGCGGTTGTAA
>QYQD01000219.1 GCA_007280345.1 Deltaproteobacteria bacterium
CCTAATCTATGAAAACAGTTTTTGAAAGGTCGCGGTAAGAATGCCGGTTACCCAGTGCCCCCGCACGGATCCCGGCGTGCGAATTTTCTGCACCGGGGGCGTCCGAGGGTACGTTTTTGAAAACCGTCACTTATTGCCCCCCCTTTTTCATCCCTTCTGTCAAACTTTTTCGGCCATCCACTGTCATTTTGTAAGAGTACGAAGAGAAATAAGAAAACGGCGTTTCTCTATCTGCCGGCCTCCTTTTTATTCGATGCTCTCATCATGTGTCTCTGCTGGGCGGTGAGCACGGCTTTTCGTAACCGTATGGATAGAGGGGTGACTTCGACCAGTTCGTCTTCGCCGATAAAATGTATCGCGCTTTCGAGCGTCATCGGTCTGGCCGGTGTGAGGATTACATTCTCGTCTCTCCCTGACGCGCGCATGTTGGATAGCTTCTTTTCTTTGCAGGGATTTACGTCGATGTCATTCTCCCGGTTATGCTCGCCGACCACCATGCCCTCATAAACGACTTCACCTGGTGGAATAAAAAGCTGCCCCCTCGGCTCAAGGTTAAAAAGGGCGTAAGCTACGGACTTTCCTTGCCTGTCGGCCACCATGGAACCGGTAGAGCGCGCGGGGAAATCGCCCCGGTATTCCTCATAACCTATAAAATATGAGTTCATGATACCAGTGCCTTTGGTGTCAGTAAGGAATTCATCCCGGTAGCCTATGAGCGCCCGTGAAGGAACGCTGAATTCTATCCTTACCCGGCCCCTGCCGTTATTGACAAGGTTTGTCATCTTGCCTTTCCGGATAGAAAGTTTTTCCGTCACAATCCCCAGAAAATTCTCACCGCAGTCAATAAAAAGTTGTTCTATCGGCTCATGCTTTTTCCCATCCTTGTATTTGTAAATGACCTCGGGACGGCCTACACAGAGCTCAAATCCTTCTCTTCGCATGGTCTCGATGAGTATAGCCATTTGAAACTCGCCTCTGCCCTTGACAATAAAACTCTCTTTGTCCGCGGCTTCTTCTACCTTTATAGCCACGTTTTTCTGCATCTCCTTCCCGAGGCGCTCCCATATCTTGCTGGATTGTACGAATTTGCCTTCTTTCCCTCCAAAAGGCGAGTTGTTTATAGTGAATTTCATGGAAACGGTGGGCTCGTCAACCGTTATCCGTTTCAGCGGCTTTGGGAAATCTTTCGTGCAGATGGTGTCGCCTATATTGACGAATTCCAGGCCTGAGAGGACAACAATATCGCCAGGCTCCACAAAATCAACCTCTTTGAGGTTCATCCCTTCGTAGATCTGCAGTTTTGAAATCTTGAGCGGGAGATGCTTGCCTTGCTCATCAATACAAACCAGGCTGTCGTTGTATTTCGCCTTGCCATTGAAAATCTTGCCTATAGCCAGCCGGCCGAGATAGTCAGAATAACCCAAGTCCGCGACCAGCATCTGGAACGCTTCTTCCGGGTCATACGAAGGCGCGGGGATCTCCTCCAGAATGGTGTCAAAAAGTACATGGAGATTCTCGCCTTTTTCCTCCAGCGCCTTTTGTGCGATGCCATCACGGCCTATGGCATAAAGCAAGGGAAAATCAAGCTGTTCTTCCGTAGCGCCAAGGTCTATAAACAGGTCGTATATCTCGTTCAAGACTTCATCAGGACGCGCATCTTTGCGGTCGATCTTGTTTATCATCACGATAATCTTCAGACCTGCCTCGAACGTTTTTTTCAGAACAAAACGCGTCTGGGGGAGAGGGCCTTCCGAAGCGTCCACCAGGAGAAGCGCACCGTCAGCCATGCTGAGCGCCCGTTCTACTTCACCCCCGAAATCCGCATGCCCAGGGGTGTCTATGATATTTATTTTTGTGCCTTTCCAGACTACGGCGCAGTTTTTCGCGGCAATGGTGATGCCTCTTTCGCGTTCCAGTTCCATACTGTCCATTATTCTTTCGTCCACTTCCTGCCCTGCCCTGAACAATCCGCTCTGTCTGAACATAGTGTCAACAAGCGTGGTCTTTCCGTGGTCAACATGGGCGATGATGGCAATATTCCTTAGCTTTTCATTTTTTACATATCTCTTCATTTGTTTACTTTCCTCTTTCCTTCCTCAAGATCAAAGCATGACGAAATTAAAAACTGATAGTATACCCCTTAACGGATCCATTGCAAAGGTTAAAATTAAACAGTGTTCATCCGGAAAGTCCTATATCCCTCCCCCATCAAAGGGAGGGGGGAATTTTGGAGGACTTTCCGGATGAGAACCAATTACCCCCGAAAATCTGTGTAATCTGCGTAATCTGTGGATTAATCTTACGGTAAATGCCAGGGAGAGAGATATCTGGGCAGGCCGGAACTAAATCCTGGTCTGTGATCTTTCCCTATTCGAGTTTCTGCTTAAATCGTAAAGCGCTTATGCCGATCGTGGATATGCCTATCACGGCCATAGCCAGCAGTTGAGGCCAGAGGATGTCAAGGCCAACGCCTTTTAGATATACCCCACGGATAACCGCCACAAAGTAACGCAGCGGATTCAGATAGGTCAGGTATTGCACCCACTGAGGCATATTCTCAATAGGGAAGCCGAAGCCGGAGAGCATGACGGCCGGGTTAATGAATAAGAAACTGGTCATAAGGGCCTGCTGCTGGGTACGCGATATTGTGGAAAGGAAAAGTCCAAACCCTAAAGAACTTAAGAGAAACATTATAGCACCGAGAAAAAGCACCAGAGGGTTGCCAAATTAAGTCACCCCCGGCAAAGCCGGGAGTTTACCCCTTTGATTAATTATTGTATAATGTTTTTATGTGCAACAAGTTTTTATCTTTATATATAAATGCCCCAAATTTTATTGACTTGTCTCATATTTGTTGATAGCATTTTAAAAAATAATGCCTAAGGGGGGATGGCACAATGTGTAAAACCTGTAAGGCCCACGCCAAGCCAAAACCAAAGACAAGCGCCAAGAAGGAAGAAAAGCCCGCCAAGAAAAAAGAGAAAAAATAAAGAATATATCTGATCTGAGAGTGTGGGCAGCGGCACGGCGGGAGAGTTTGTGCCGCTTTTCGCTTTTTTAAAAGCGGATTTTTCTCTGTCCGACACATAAAAACAGGGAGGCGCTATTACCATGGGCGCAAAAAAATGTAACCTTGAGGATTTCAGAGGAAAAATAGCCCTCTGGCTGGACGCGCAACACATCCGAAAAATCTCCCTGATCGGCAAAAATCGCCTATCTGTACTCTTTATGGATAATATAACGGATGAATTTGAGCTGGAAGGATGCGGCGCCGGCGATATAGAATCTTTTTTGAAAGAAATGAAAAAGAAGGGTATAATTGTAGAGCCTCTTGCAAAATTGTCTGTCATCCCCGAATGATTCTATCCCCGATACAGGCATTCGGGGACGGATATGGTTTTTACTTGGATAAAACCAGATTCCCTCTCAAAAGCGTTGCGGGAATGACAAAAAATGGAGTTTTGCAAGAGCCTCTGTAGAAAAATAATTAGCCATACAGCCTTACTATGGAGTGCATAAAATGACCGCTGCTGATATAATGCCTGAAGGAGAAGATATCCGCAAGGCAGTGAAGTGGGTATCTGAATGCCGGCTGGAAAAGAAGGACATCCCGTTACACGTCTTACTGGAAGAAGCCTGTATCCGCTTTGACCTGTCCCCCAAAAAGGCAGACTTTTTACGCCGTCTTATGCGTGGCGAGGTATCGGAGGAGAAATAACATCCCTCTGATTCTCTCCCCCTTGTGGACACATTCCGAAGAATATCCCAATATCACTTCAGCGTGGCTATCGTCACCCCATCCCCTCCTTCAGATAACTCCCCGCTCCTGAATTGCTCAACCAGGGGATGACCGGTGAGGTATTCGCGCACGGCTTTCCGCAGGATACCTGTCCCCATCCCATGAATGATCGTAACCTCCTTGCGTTCCGCTAAGGAAGCATGATTGAGAAAGGGCTCCAGCCTGGATAAGGCCTCGTCAACCCGCAAGCCGATAAGCTTCAGCGCCTCCGGCGCCATCTCTTCTCTGCCCTCTCTCTTCTCCGTACGTACTTTTGTCGTGGGAACCTTCCCTCTTTTAGTGACAATGTCCGAAACCGGTACCTCCCATTCCATCTTCCCGGCCTTTACCCGCACCCGTTTATGACTTCGGTCAACTCTCATCACCGTGGCATCATAGCCCACGGACCTGACAAATACGGTGTCTCCTTCCCTTATCTCACTGATTGATAAGGAAGGCTCTTTATCGAATTCCCGCAGCTTATCTTCGACCTCCTGCTGTATCCTTACGACCCTCTTCACGGCCGCGCGTTTCTTGTCCTTCTTTACCTCTTCCAGGACGGCATACGCCTGCCTCTTTACTTCTGAAACAATATCCCGGGACTCCTGATAAGCCTTTTCCATAGTCTCTGCCTTAAGTCTCTCTATCTCAGCCAGTCTTTCATTTAAAAGTTTCTCTTTTCCTTTAACCTCTGCCCGTTGCCGCTGTAGCTCATTAAGTCCCTCTTCATGCGCGGCCCTTTTCTCCTTCAACTCTGTAAGAAGCTTGTGAAATTCCACGTTCACATTGCCCAGTACACCCTTTGCAAACTCAATAATATGTCCGGGCAGCCCATATCTCCTGGCTATCTCGAGGGCATGGGACTGACCGGGCTCTCCCACCTTCAACCTGTATAAAGGACTCAGCGTGTCGTGATCGAATTCCATAGAGGCATTTACCATTCCCGCTGTCCTATGGACAAAACCCACTATGTCCGTCAGGTGTGTGGTGGCAAAGACGAGGGCGCCTTTTCCCCTCAAATCCTTTAAAACGGCACAGGAAATGGCCGCCCCCTCCACCGGATCCGTCCCGGTGCCCATCTCATCTAACAAGATGATCGTCTTTGCATCGGCCTCTTTGAGTATCTCTGCGATGTGAGAAACGTGGGCGGAGAAAGTGGACAGGCTGCTTTCTATGGATTGTTCATCCCCTATATCAACCAGGAGCCGGCTGACCTGGGGAAAGGTGGACGAGGAATCAGCCGGCACCGGAATGCCGGATAGGGCCATGAGGAGGAGCAACCCCAGCGTCTTGATGGCGACGGTCTTGCCTCCGGCATTAGGACCGGTTATGACCATCACGGTATGATCGCCATCGAGGCTGAGGTCAAGGGGCACCACCTCCCCCATGCCTCTCTCCTTCTGTGACAGCATAAGGAGCGGGTGTCTTGCCCTTACCAGCTTGATTTCAGATGAACCGGTTATTCCGGGAACTTCCATTTGCAGGTAATCAGCAAACCGGGCGATACTGTCCAGGACATCGAGATAGACGATGGTCTTATACTGCGCCTCAATTTCGTCCGCTTCTTCCCTTATCATCTTGCAGATAACTTTTAAGATGCGAATCTCTTCTGCCTTGGCCTCGGCAACAAGATTCTCCAGCTCGTTGGCAATTCCGATTATCTCTAATGGCTCCGTAAAGGCCGTCTCGCCTGATCTTGAGACATCATGGACCACGCCCGGCACTTGACCTTTGGCATCCATTCTTACCGGGATAACCCACCGGCCGGCCCTCTGAGTAATAAAGTCATCTTGTAAAAAGGGGGTCACACTCCGGTCATTTACTGTCTCCTCCAATCTCTTTCTTATCTTCGCCTCCATGCCTCTTATTCGGCTTCGCAGATGAGAAAGCGTCGAACTCGCACTGTCCAGGATATTCCCCTCGCTATCGATAGACCTCCCGATAGCGGCGAGTATATCGGGAAATCCAGTTAGATCGCCGGCCAGACTACCCAGCCCGGGCAGGTTGTTTGCCTCTCCAATCTGAGCAGATATCTCAGAAATTATCCGCAGAACAGGCACAAAATCCACCAGTTCACGGGCCTCAAGGACAGCGCCCTCAAGCCTCACCTGCTCCAGGGCCTGGGATATGTCCTGAAAATGAGATAACCTAAGTGGGGTACCGGCCTGGGCAAGCCCTTGAATCTCTTTGACCTGTCCGAATCTTTCTTCTATATCGCCCCGGTTACTTAACGGGGAAATATCCAAAATAGCCTGCCGCGAGGCATCGCTATGGGAAAAGCCGGAAATTGTATTCAGGATTTTATCGAATTCCAGGATCTGGAACGCTTCTCTACTTATCATGAGGACTCAGGGTTGATGCCGTACTTACTTTTTGTTCTCTTTCTCTTCCTTGCCTTTTGCTTCCTTATTCTCTCCTGCCTAAGACCGCGGCCGGTAACCTGGCCTGATAGCGCCGCAATCTGCTCTGCAAGCTCACGCCGGGCCAGGAATCTATTCACAGACTGGCTCCGATCCTTCATGCATTTTACTTCTATTCCGGTAGGCAAGTGTTTCAGATAAACACAGGTGGAGGTCTTATTCACCTTTTGCCCGCCTTTTCCTGATGACCGGATGAATTTCTCCTCGATATCTTTTTCCTGGATACCAAGGGCCTCCATCGTCTCCTTTAACCATCTATTCTTCTCTTCACTTACAGCGAAAGTGGGCATTATAAAGGTCTTTGGTTATGATTCTGGATTCCCGCTGAAGTTTATCCGCCGCAGGCGAGCGGGGATGACGATTTATACGCAATTATTCATGACGTTACATATGAGCCTCTTGCAAAATTGTCTGTCATCCCCGAATGATTCTATCCCCGATACAAGCATTCGGGGACGGATATGGTTTTTACTTGAATAAAACCAGATTCCCGCTCAAAAGCGTCGCGGGAATGACAAAAAATGGAGTTTTGCAAGAGGCTCGTATACCCGAAATTTCTGACTCTTACTTCTTGCGGTAGACGTTCAAGCCTACCTTCTTGTCCTCAGCGCCGGGGACGCTGACGTTCCCTTCTGTGGAACCGATAATGATGGTCTTGCCCGAGGATGACGGGCCGAATTCCTTGGACAAATCCACTGTAATGGTTAGGATGTTCCCGTCAATTTTCATCTCCACATTCTTCATGTTCTCTGCTCCTGTATGTAAGGTGTAATTTGGGTTTGTGCTGCCCGGTGGTCCGCATCACCACCGTTCCGTTAGAATGATGCGCTCTTGGAAACCCGGGGGGAAGTGATCACGCCGCGGATGCCGCACCAATTATTACCTGCGTTTCAGAACTTATATGATCCGCATAGAGAAAAGTCAAGAAAATGAGATGGATAGGATGTGTAGGATGGGACATTCGTGCAGAACGTCCCTATCCAGTTTGCTTTATTACTAAAATTACTCGAATAGCGTCTTAGCCGGCACTTACTCTTCTAGGTTCTTTAATGCCCCTTATCTCTCTCACAAATAACGGAGTTTGAGCACAAAAATTTTCCCAATTTAGTGGACTAATTACATACCTATCAAAATAATCAGAACTATTTATTACTGGTTCCTCAAAGCGACATGTGAGGCTGTAACATCTAGCCGTTTTTCTTCTTGGGTCATAACTCAAACTATAGTCTTTACATTTTGGGCATATTTCCATGTTTTTCACCCCTCTCTATTGAAAAGCATCTTATCGCTTATGAGCTGCAAATATTGTTCCTTGACTTTCTTTTCTTGGACTTCCCTATACTTGTAAAAAAGTTTGTAGAATGCTTGTGCTTTAACTCCTTCAAATTTTTTAGTAGCTACGCCGCCTTTTTCTAATACTTCAATGGCTTCGCTCTCTGGATAAGGGTCAACATAGACAACAGTTTTGATTTCAGACTGCAGAATCCTTTTCGCACATTGTAGGCAGGGAAATGTGGTAGAATATAATGTAGATTCATCAACTTCAAATGGTGGGGTTTTTAAGATAGTAGCTTCCTCCGCATGCAGTGAGCGACATTTGTCTAGTGCCTTGTAATGTGGAAAGATATTTAAGCTTTCTCTGCAATGAGAACACGATGGTTCCGGAAGAAATTCAATAGAAGTGATTTCCTCAGAACACTTAGGACAGTATTTCATGTTTTTTATTGTTGTATTGACATGCTTATTTCGAACATGGTCTCTGTAACACATGCCGTACTTGTTCAGACAACTATCCTGACCTTTTGGAACCTCATTATACGCTCCTGAAACGATATAACCGTCTTTACTGCAAAGCACTGCACCAACCTGACGTTTAATACAGTGTGATTGGAGTGCCAGATCAAAGGCAACGGCCATCATTGTTTCATCTAAACTCGGATTACGCATTTTCTCCCCGGTAATCAGACTAAGATATGGGGAGAAACGTTCTTTTAATTTGTCATGCGTCTTGATCGGAGTTTCATAAAACTCTTCGTTGGCAAAAATGATATCCGCATGTTCCACGCAACGCAGTACCTGTTGTCCATATGGCAACTTTGCATCTTTATCTCTTCTGTCATCCCTGTCGAATGCAGTTCTATCACCATTGTAAGATCCTTCTAATCTCTTCCAGCGGTTATCGGTTGTGCAATCAACTGCTATAAGAAAAAAATTAGGAACCTCCCGAAACACCTGGATTTCTTCAGGGTGCCTGAAGCCACGGAACACGTACATCTTATCTTTAAGCGGTCTAGCTTTCTCTAGGGCTTTTTCAGCAAGATAGCCATAACCATTATTTTTCCTCAGATCATCCCCAATATCCTGTAATACTCTTCTATCCTTTTCTTTTTTGCCTCTTTTCTTTGCTTCTTGCCTCACTTCTTCGGAAAGTTTAAATCCTTTAATTTTGAATTTCTTTTCCAGGACGTCTTGTAAAGTACCACACCCGCTACCAAAGGAACCGGTTAATCCAATTATGATCGGCTGGTCCATATTATTGGGGATATATCATTAACTATTTGATATTACTTATTAAGTACCGCAATGTATATTGGTATGCTATCATGGTAGCCAC
>QYQD01000028.1 GCA_007280345.1 Deltaproteobacteria bacterium
CCCAACCTCCCTTTTCCAAAGGGAGGAGAAACACTTCCCCCTTTGGAAAAGGGGGATTGAGGGGGATTTTGGCTCTTATAGCGCCTTGCTTAGGCATATTTTTCAAAAACCTAACGTGTTACGATTATTCAAGATCAATGAGGTTTTTCTATTTTTTGCCGGTGGATTTGGGATAGCCAGAAATCCGTCGCCTGTTTTTCCTGCACACCAGTTTCCGGCCGTGAGGATGTCGTTTCAGGAATCACCATCTCCGGTAAGAACCCTCCAGCCGCGATAAGGATCGCAGCAAGCCTCCAGGTCGCCGCCTCCAGGTCGGCCGAGGACGGATGCTGCTCCTACGGGCCTGCCTGTGCGCCTGCCTGTGCGTTGCACGCAGACAGGTGGAAACGCCCTCAAATGGTTTTTACTTGAATAAAACCAGATTCCCGCTCAAAAGCGTTGCGGGAATGACAATCTTGGAGTTTTGCAAGAGGCTCTATGGTATTGGATTTCGCGCGGCATTTAACTTTTTCTCTCCGCCGCCGATATTTTCCATTGTGGATAATACAAAAGCAGACGTTATTGGCCATCGCGAGCGGCTGAAGGAACGCTATCTTAAGAATGGTGCGGCCGGGCTTCAGGTATATGAGGTACTGGAACTCCTCCTGACCTATGCCATTGCCCGCCGCGACGTAAAACCTCTGGCCAAGAAATTGCTAAAAGAATTTAAATCCTTTCGGGGTGTCCTCAGCGCCGCACCGGATGAGCTCCAGACATTCGGCAACCTTAGCCAACATACCTCTATCTTATTAAAACTGGTCCGGGACTGCTCGGATCTTTACTTAAAAGAAGAAGTCCTGGGAAAGGAGACCATCTCTTCGCCCCAGGCGCTTATCGATTATTGCCGATCGGCCATGGCCGGTCTCAAAAACGAGTATTTTCGCTGCCTGTTTCTCAACACCAAAAACAAGGTGCTGGCCGATGAAATAATCCAGGAAGGCACCATCAGTCAGGCCGTGGTCTATCCCCGCAAGGTAATAGAAAGGGCTATCTACCATAAGGCAACTGCCTTGATCTTCGTACACAACCACCCCAGCGGTGACGTGAAACCCTCCAGTGAAGACCTGTCCCTGACGGAAACATTAAAGAAGGCGGCTGCGGCTGTAGGCATTGCCGTCCACGACCACTTAATTGTAGGCGAAGAAGGGTCTTTCAGCTTCCGCGAAGAGGGTTTACTGTAGTAAGGTTCTCATTGACCCCGGAATGGCTATTATGTTAGAGATTCGATAACCTATGCATGAACTATCCATAGCCCAAGGAATTCTTGACATCATCCAGAACGAGGCAGAAAAAAACGCTATTGAACGCGTATCTGCGGTAAGGCTTAAACTGGGCAAGTTGACCGCCGTCGAACCCTCTTCCCTTTCTTTTTGTTTTGAGCTGATTACCAAAGGAACCCTGGCTGAAGGGGCAAGGTTAGAGATAGAGACCGTCCCTATTACCGGCCGCTGCGCCCAATGCGGAAGGGAATTTACGTTAGAAGACCCTTTCTGCAACTGTCCTGTCTGCCAGGGTCTTAAAATCGACATCCTCACCGGTCGCGAATTTTATATTTCCGAGATCGAAACCGATGATTAAATTAATTCACTTCGCTCACAGTTGAAATGTTACGGGTTTCGAGTTTCGAGTTAAAAAGCTTAACCCCGGAACCCGCAACCCGTAACTCGTAACTCATAACGAAAGGAGATTAATCTTTGAAAGTATCCGTCGTCCGCAATATCCTGGAGGCCAACGAGGCTATTGCCCAAAAGAATAGAAAATTATTCAAGGAAAAAGGCATATTCACCATAAATCTCATGAGTTCCCCAGGCGCGGGAAAGACCACCCTTTTGGAAAATACGGTCGAAGCGCTGAAGGACAAATTGCGTATGGCGGTAATAGAAGGAGATATACAATCCTCGGTCGATGCCAGGCGCATAGCCAGAAAAGGGGTTCGGGCCATACAGATTAACACTGATGGAGGCTGCCATCTGGACGCCAATATGATTCAGAATGTCCTCGCCCACCTGGACCTGGATAACCTTGATCTCCTTATCATAGAAAACGTGGGGAACCTGGTATGCCCGGCCGAGTTCGACATCGGTGAAAACGTGAAGACCATGATCCTGAGCGTGACCGAGGGCGACGACAAGCCGCTCAAATATCCGGTCATGTTCCGCGAATCAACGGTCCTTTTAATAAACAAGATCGACCTCTTGCCATACACAAACTGCAAGATAAGCAATATAAAGAAAGCCGTCCTTAAACTGAACCCAAAGATAAAAATATTCGAGGTCTCCTGCCGCACCGGAGAGGGCCTGGAAAATTGGTATAAATGGATCAGACAGCAGACAAAGAAAAAGTAAGCCGCCGGGTTAAGGCCACCGTCCATGGAATAGTGCAGGGCGTGGGGTTTCGTCCTTTTATTTATCAACTGGCGCGGCGGTACAACCTCAAGGGCTATGTAACCAACACCTCCCACGGTGTAGATATTGACGTCGAAGGGGAGTCCCCGGCCCTAGACTCTTTTTTAAAGGCCATACGGTCTGAATCCCCTCCCCTGGCGAATATCACCGCCCTGGAGAAATCCGAACATCCCCCGGCCGGATACAGCGATTTTAGCATCCATGAAAGTCAGGCCTCAGAAGGCCGCTCCACCCTTATCTCCCCGGACATCTGTGTCTGCGATGAGTGTCTGGCCGAACTCCTGAATATCAAGAACCGCCGCTATGGCTATCCCTTCATCAACTGCACCCATTGCGGGCCCCGCTATACCATTATCGAAGATATACCTTACGACCGCCCCAAGACCTCTATGAAATCATTTCCTATGTGCCCGGAATGTGAGGCCGAATACCACGATCCCCTTAACCGCCGTTTTCATGCCCAGCCCAATGCCTGCTGGACCTGCGGCCCCCGGGTAACTCTTTACGACGCCAATAAAAATCGTGTAGTCTGCAAAGACCCTGTCATCCAAGCGGCCAACCTTCTACGCCAAGGTAAAATCCTGGCTATAAAAGGTCTGGGGGGATTTCACCTGGTAGTTGACGCCACTATAGACGAAGCCGTGCGTACCCTTCGCCGGCGCAAGCATCGTGAGGAAAAGCCCCTGGCCCTTATGTCTCCAGAGGTTGAAACCATAGAAACCTACGCCCGGGTAAATTCTTATGAATCAAAGGTTCTCGCATCGCCTCAACGCCCCATCGTCCTTTTAAAAAAGAGGCCGCGCCCTGCCATCTCTGCCGGGGTGGCCCCGCGTAATAAATATTTCGGGGTTATGCTCCCCTACACACCCCTGCATTACTTACTTCTGAAACAAGGGTTCATAGCGCTGGTCATGACCAGCGGCAATCTGAGTGAAGAACCCATTGCCATAGGCAACGATGAGGCCTTCCGTCGCCTGGGCCATATTGCAGACTATTTCCTTACGCACGACCGGGATATCTACATACGCTGCGATGACTCGGTGGTGCGGGTTAATAGAGGTAAGACCTACCCTATCCGCCGGGCCCGCAGTTATGTCCCGGTGCCGATAATACTTAAAGAGAATATGCCGGAAATCCTGGCCTGCGGGGCTGAATTAAAAAATACTATTTGTCTGACTAAAGGACAAAACGTCTTTCTCAGCCAGCATATCGGTGACCTGGAAAACCTTGAGACCCTGGAATCTTTCACCGAGGTTATTGAACACCTGAAACGTATTCTGGAAATTAGCCCTAAAATCATTGCCTATGACCTCCACCCGGAGTATCTAAGTACCAAGTATGCGTTGGCACAAAACGACACAGCCAATAAGTATGCCATACAACATCATCACGCCCACATTGTCAGTTGTATGGCCGAAAACGGTTTAGATAAAGAAGTCATAGGCTTAGCCCTAGACGGTACCGGCTATGGCACAGACGGCGCTATCTGGGGAGGCGAAATACTGATAGCCCGCCGGGACTCATTCGAGAGGGCCGGGCACCTGGATTACGTCCCCTTACCGGGCGGAGCCGCCGCCATCAAAGAACCCTGGCGCATGGCGGTAAGTTATCTCTACGAAACTTACGGTGAAGGCTTTCTCAATTTAGATATCCCCTTTGTGAAAAATCACGACGAAAAAACCCTGTCTCCTCTAACCGCAGCTATTAAGAAAAAAATCAACGCCCCGCTGACCTCAAGCTGCGGCCGTCTGTTTGATGGTGTCTCCGCCCTGTTAGGTCTGCGGGATAAGGTGGCATACGAGGGACAGGCCGCCGTGGAATTGGAGATGTCCATTACCGGCCACGGAGCAGCGGCCTATGACTACCGCATAGAAAAAAGAGATGGCAAATGGATTGTGGATATCAGGCCCATTATTGAGCAGATCGTGGCGGACATACAGAAAGAGACAAAAAAGGGACTTATCGCCCATAAGTTTCACTACACCCTGGCCTGGATGTTCACAGATATATGTCTAAGGCTGAGGAGTGAACGAGACATCACGAAAGTAGCCTTAAGCGGCGGTGTTTTCCAAAATATGACTCTCTTGACCGGCTTGACGAAACTCTTACTTAAGAATAAATTTAAGGTTTATAGTCATCGCCTGGTACCGGCAAATGATGGCGGATTATCCCTGGGGCAGGCCGTAGCAGCCTGCGCTATGGAGAAGAAAAAACGTAACTATTCACCGCAGAGCTCGCAGAGGACGCGGAGATGAATAAAAAACTCAGAGTTCAAGGCCCAAGGCTCAAATGCCAAAACTAACTATAAGGCATTGGCATTCAGGCAGTTGGATTTGATTTGCTCCGCCTTAGGCGAGATTTTGGTAATTGGACTTGATATGAAAAGTCCCAAAACTCTGCGTGCTCCGCGTCCTCTGCGGTGAAATATAATTAAGGAGTATCTCATTATGTGTCTGGCCGTACCTATGCAAGTCCTGGAGCTTAAGGAAAATACAGCCGTGGTGGATATGGGCGGCACGCGAAGGGCAGTACGCCTGGACGTTATTGACAGGCCGCCCACGGTAGGCGACTATGTGATTGTACACGCCGGATTCGCTATCCACTGCATTGACGAAGAAGAGGCCAAAATCACCCTACAATACTTTGAGGAAATATTTGCCGATGAAACATCTCGATGAATACCGCGATCCACATTTAGCCGGGAAGTTAATAGATAAGATAAAGGCGTTGTCGCGCCGGCCGGTCAGGCTTATGGAGGTTTGCGGAACCCACACCGTTTCTATATTCAGAAGCGGGATACGAAGCCTGCTGCCGCCCTCTATTACCCTGCTGTCCGGCCCCGGCTGCCCTGTCTGTGTCACGGCCACGGAGGAACTAGACAAGTTTATCAAGCTCGGCCGGCAAAAAGATACGATTGTTGCTACCTTCGGCGACCTGGTGCGCGTGCCGGGGTCCTCGTCGTCCCTGCAGAAGGAGCGGGCGGATGGAGCAGATATCCGCGTGGTCTATTCCACATTTGATGCCTTAGACATCGCCCGCCGGAATCCATCGCGCACGGTTGTTTTCCTGGCGGTGGGCTTTGAGACCACTGCGCCGACTATTGCGGCGGCAGTAAAAGAGGCCAAAAAAGAAGGAATCAACAACTTTTATATTATCCCGGCCCATAAGATTATCCCCCCGGCCATGGAGGCCCTTTTGGCCGGCGGAGAGCTGGCCATCGACGGCTTCATCTGCCCGGGTCATGTATCCGTCATCATTGGCGCAGATGCCTACCGGCCGGTCGCCGATAAATATCACATCCCCTGCGTAGTGGCCGGGTTCGAACCCGTAGATATATTGCAGACCATTTACATGTTATTGTCCCAAATTGAAGAGGGAAAAGCGGCTGTAGAGATCCAGTACCGGAGGGCGGTCAACTTCACCGGTAATGAAAAGGCATTGGCCCTGCTCTCGGAGGTCTTTGAGACCTGCGATGCGCCATGGCGCGGGCTTGGCTCTATACCTGATAGCGGCTTAAGATTAAGAGATAATTACCGCGCCCTGGATATTGAGACAAAGTTCGATCTAACCGTGCCCAGGACCCAGGATCATCCCGGTTGCAGTTGCGGGGACATACTGCGGGGCGTCAAGACCCCGCTTGACTGCGCCCTTTACCGGAAGGTCTGTACGCCTTCCAATCCTTATGGCCCCTGTATGGTCTCGACCGAAGGGACATGTGCAGCCTATTACAAATATCATGATTGAGACCCAGGGAGGGCTTATGAAACACGACCGGATACTTCTCGACCACGGAAGCGGAGGCCGGGCCTCGCATGACTTGATCGCCTCCCTTTTCCTCCCCCAATTTGACAATGAATTCCTCAGAGAAATGAACGATAGCGCGGTTATGATCATCGGAGGGACCAAACTGGCCTTTTCTACCGATTCTTATGTAGTCGATCCCATCTTCTTTCCCGGCGGGGACATAGGCAGCCTGGCCATACATGGCACGGTAAACGACCTGGCCATGCGCGGGGCCCGGCCGCTCTATCTGAGTGTCGGGTTCATCATAGAAGAAGGGTTCCCTATGGCCGACCTTAAAACCATAGCCGGCAGCATGAAAAATGCAGCGGCTGAGGCCGGAATAGTCATTGTTACGGGAGACACCAAGGTTGTGCCCAAAGGCGCTACAGACAAGGTCTTCATAAATACCGCAGGCATCGGGATAATTGATCCGGACGTCAACATCTCCGGACAAAACGCCAGGCCCGGAGACAAAGTAATATTGAGCGGCACCATCGCCGACCACGGCATAACCATCCTTACCTGCCGGGAGGGCCTACAATTCGATGCCCCCTTAAAGAGCGATTCCGCTCCCTTAAATACTCTGGTGGCTGAGATGCTGGCGACGAGCCGGAAAATCAACGTCCTCCGCGACCCCACCCGTGGCGGTCTGGCCACATCCCTCAATGAAATCGCCGGGCAATCCCGGGTAGGTATCCGTGTCCACGAAGAGGCCATACCCGTTCGTCCCGAGGTACAGGCCGCATGCGAACTCTTAGGGATAGACCCGCTCTATTTAGCCAATGAGGGCAAACTGATAGCCTGCGCAGCGGCCCAGGATGCTGAAAAACTAATTGATATTATGCATAAAAACCCTTATGGACGAGATGCCTGTATTATTGGCGAGGTCATATCCGATCATCCGGGCAAGGTATTTATGAAAACCATTATCGGCGGTAACCGAATCGTGGATATGCTTACCGGCGAACCTCTCCCGCGCATTTGCTGAAAAAAAGTCATCCATCAGCCGTCAGCTTTCAGCTATCAGCCATGCGCCCTTCCCTGCCAACCGCTGGATATTTGCGAAAAAATACCCGGCCGGGAGACAATCATGGTCAAAATACTTGACATTTGTGTATCGAGTGTTAAATTGCCCTGCTAGATTAATATTATTCACTATACAATCATAGACAGGGAGTGGTGGTTATGTTTTTTGGGTACTTGGTGTTGGGGGGAGGGGGAGCTGGATGCCGGGCATCAGAGTTAAATCAGATGAGTCCTTTGAATTTGCCCTAAAACGTTTTAAAAAGCAATGCGAGAAGGCTGGTATATTATCCGAAATTCGTAAAAGGGAACATTACGAAAAGCCTAGTATTAAACGAAAAAAGAAAATATTGGCCGCGAAAAAAAGGGCGTTAAAGAAAACGCGCAGGTACGTAGAGAGATAATATCTTTAGCTGGAACCATTAAGCCGAGGAAGTCGGCCTCAAAGCGCGAATATTCGCCTAATCTATTTTATACTTGTAATGCGTTAAGGGTTCTCACCCACAAATAAAGCGAGTGAGACATATCGTAAGTTGACCGACAAAAAGTCATTAACATTATTACAAGCACAAACGAGACAGCGAAAATGGCCTGTCAAGGGGTTTAACAGGCATTAAAGTCTAAGGGTTTTGCTGTCTTTTCGTATTATCTTGTTCGCCGTATAAGGTTGGTTTTCTCTCCTGGTTATTAAAAGGCCTCCCATACGGGCCCATACATAATGAGAAAGTCAACACAAATAAAAGGCGTTTTAACTTTGTTTTTATTCCAGTGTGTTTCCCGCCCACATAGGCCGGGGAAGCATGGGGCATTTTTGATTGTCAACCCCATCTGCTTCTCCGCACCATCTTGCTTCGATTATTACGCCCGCAGGGTAGCTATTAACGATAGGATGGTTGCTTGATGGCGCTATTGCCGGACAGTAAAATCGACGAAATCGGAAATACGGCCAACATAGTTGAAGTCATCAGTAATTATGTATCTCTAAAAAAAGTTGGCCGCAATTATCAGGGGCTTTGTCCGTTCCATTCTGAGAAGACCCCCTCTTTCAGCGTAAGCGAAGAAAAACAAATCTTTCATTGTTTCGGCTGCGGCATGGGAGGCAATGTCTTTAGCTTTCTAATGCGATACCACAACATATCCTTTGTGCAGGCAGTGCGAGATCTGGCCAAACGATATCAAATCCCCCTCCCTGATATTCGGACCTCCCCACATAAACGAGATGAAATAGACAAAACAGAACTAATTTATAACCTAAACGAAAAGGCTGCGGCCTACTATACTTACATTCTCAACAATCACCCGGAGGCCAAAACAGCCATCGCCTATCTGGAAAAGAGGGGGTTCCCCCCTGATCTAACCGCCTTATTCGGCCTTGGTTACGCACTGCCGAACTGGGACGGTCTTTGCCGCCAGTTAACCCGGCATAATCATCCTCTCCCCCTGGCAGAAGAGGCCGGATTGGTTATACAGAAAAAAAACGGGGGATATTATGATCGTTTCCGTAATCGTATAATCTTCCCTATCTTCGATGTTTCAGGAAGAATTATTGCCTTTGGAGGCCGCGTCCTGGACGATACCCTGCCTAAATATCTCAATTCACCGGAAACGCCTATCTATCATAAAGGAAATTCCCTCTACGGCCTTCATCTGGCCAGGAATGAATTCAGGCATAAAGGCCGTGGATTCATCGTGGAGGGTTATTTTGACTTTTTATCTCTCTACGCCTATGGCATAAAAAATGTAGTGGCTACGCTGGGAACAGCCCTGACCCCAAATCATATCCGGATATTAAAAGGCTATGCCGAAGAGTTCATAATCCTCTTTGACTCTGATCAGGCCGGCGTCAATGCCGCCCTGCGGAGCATCCCTCTCTTCCTAAAAGAAGGGGCCTCCGCTAAGGTCTTGATATTGCCCAGCGGTCATGACCCGGACACCTTTATCCGCGCCCATGGTGTTGAACAACTTGAACATCTGGCGGATAAAGCCATACCCTTGACTAAATTTTTGTTGGACAAACTTACTCAAAAATGGGGACAGTCTCTGGAGGGCAAGGCACAAATTCTCCGGGAGATAAGACCGGCTATCCAGGACATAACCGACCCCATCAAACGATCCCTCTACATAGCCGAGATAGCCGACAGCCTGAAGATAACCGAAGGGCTTATTGAAAAAGCGCTGCGATGGAATTCTGATATGGACACTCAAAAGGCGCTCATAAATATAAAGCCGGCGCCCGGAAATGCTAATTTATACCTGGAGAAAACGATTATAGAAATCCTGCTGTCTTATCCGCAATATCTACCAATTTTCTTAAAAGAAAGGAGGGGGGAAGATCTCTTTAAAGATGAAGGGCTTAAGTACATCTTTACTCACCTAAAAAGTATATTTGAAGAAGACGGTGCGGTCGATGCCAGACAACTGCTGGCGAGGGTTCAAGATCCCGCTATGGAAAGCAAGATCGCAGCCATTATGCTCGATGCCCCAACATACACCGGAACTAAGGTGGAATCAGTAGTACAGGATCTTCTAACTAAGGTACAGGGGCGGGAACTGCAGCGTCAGACAAAAATGCTACTCGGACAAATCAAAGAGGCAGAAAGAACAAAACAATATGGTGTCGCCAACGATGCGGCCAAGGAACTCATGGAAGAGCATAAAAAGCTTTTGGTCCGGCATAAGGGATGATTAATCAAGTAGTTAAGGAGAAAAACCATATGGGCGAAGAGGTAGAGATGGAAGACCTGCGAGAGTTGCTTTCTATAAACGAAGAGGGACGTTACTGCTATAGCGAAAAACTACCGGAAGGCGTCATAGGTTCAGGGCAACTAGAAGACACTATCATACCCTTTGAGGAGATAGATATCGGTGTCGTGGAAAATGCCAAGGCGGGCGTAAATGCTAAAAAGGCGTTTGTATCCGACCAGGAGTCAGAACATGATGACGTGCCCGTCGATTCAGAAATCATTACCGAGATATCAGACCCGGTCAAGATATACCTGCGAGAAATGGGTCTGGTCTCATTGCTAAGTCGCGATGGGGAAGTAGAACTGGCCAAAAAGATCGAACAAGGTGAGCGGGAAATCATGGCCGCCATCCTGGAAACACCGCTTGGACTGCAAGAAATTCTTAGCCTGGGAGAAAAACTAAAAAAGGGGCGGGTTAAACTCCGGGATATAGTAAGAGACCTGGATGAAGAAAATTCAGATGAAACGGAAAATATCCAACGCGAACAAAGAGTGATCAGTCTGATTGAGACCGTTGGACGACTTAATAAAGAAAATAAGCAAATAAAAAATGAGTTGCTGGCTACTACCGAGGGCACTGATTATAAAAAACGCCTCAAAAGAAAACTTCTAAAGAATAAACTCGATATTATAAGGCTCCTTAAGGAAATCAAATTAGAACAAAACCAGCTCGACAGAATCATTGGCAAGCTCTCCGGCATGGCTAATCAACTGGCCAAAACAGAAGAAACGGTCAAGGAATGCAGAAAAATTCTAAGTATTCCCATTAATGATATAAAAAAACTATTAGGAAAGCCTTTAACCCCTGAGAAAAACAGTAAACTAGCCAAGGTCCTCAAAATAAAACCCTCTAATCTTCGAGAAACGATTGCCACCCTCGCCACTTCCCTGAAGAAAATTCGGCACATCGAATCCGAGGCTAAGATAAATTCAACCGCTCTGAAAAAAATAGTCTTCCAAATAGAAAAAGGGACTCAAAAAAACCAATATGCCAAGAATGAATTGATAAGGGCCAACCTGAGACTGGTAGTAAGCATAGCTAAAAAGTACACTAACCGCGGTCTGCAATTTCTCGACTTGATTCAAGAAGGTAATATTGGCCTGATGAAGGCTGTAGAAAAGTTTGAATATCAGCGGGGCTATAAATTTAGCACATACGCCACATGGTGGATACGACAGGCCATCAACCGGGCTATTGCTGACCAGGCGCGGACCATACGCATCCCGGTGCATATGATAGAAACTATTAACAAGCTGATTCGCACTTCCCGATACCTCGTGCAAGAGCTGGGCCGCGAACCAACTCCAGAGGAGATTGCGGAAAGGATGGACTTCCCCGTGGATAAGGTACGTAAGATACTCAAAATCACCAAGGAGCCCATATCGCTGGAAACTCCCATCGGTGATGAAGAAGACAGTCATCTCGGGGACTTCATAGAAGACAAGAAAACAGCTATACCCCTGGAGGCAGTAGTCAACATGGGCCTGATAGACCAAACTCGAAAGGTTCTGTCCACACTCACTCCACGAGAAGAAAAGGTCTTACGTATGCGTTTTGGGATTGGAGAGCAGACCGACCACACCTTAGAGGAGGTGGGGCAGGATTTTACTGTAACCCGGGAACGTATTCGTCAGATTGAAGCCAAGGCATTGCGCAAATTACGTCACCCTAGCCGGAGTAAGCAATTAAAGGGGTTTATTGAAAATTAAACCATTTTTTCTTGACAAGGGGTGATTAACTTTTTAATTAGAAAATACTTTGGGGGCCCATAGCTCAGCTGGAAGAGCCACCGGCTCATAACCGGTAGGTCCCTGGTTCGAACCCAGGTGGGCCCATTCTTTTGTTTCATGCTAAAAAATCCTTATGTAACACCTGAAAAGATGGCTTTATGTCCGTATGAACCTTAAAAAGGTTCATAGAAAAAGGGTGCATCATCGGCAGGATGCACCCTTTTTATTGATGAACTCGTAAAAAGTCAGAGTTTGGACGGCACAGTAAAAAGCTCTCCGCCGCAGGCGGACAAGGCGCGCAAATAAGAAGAGCAATCAGCATTCAGCTCTCAGCTTTCAGGAAGTGGAATAGCGCCTTAAACTGACCGCTGATGGCTGATCGCTATTTCACAGCAAATGGACTTTTTACAAAGCCGTCTTTATTGAAACGTTGCCTATGGCCTTAGTACAAGACATAATAAATATTATTGAGGAATTTGCTCCCTCCGCCTGGGCTGAGAAGTGGGACAATGCCGGCCTGCAGATAGGGTCATTGAGACAGCCGGTCAGCGCGGTCTTTATAGCGGTTGATCCGACCGCCTCGGTCCTGGAACGGGCCATCAAGGCCAATGCCCAGCTCATAATCACCCACCATCCTCTTTTCTTTCACCCGCTCCGTCAGCTATCTCTTGAAACTTCAACCGGCAAGATAATAACCCGGGCTATAATTAAAAATATCTCTATATATTCCGCTCACACCAACCTGGACATGGCCCCGAACGGGGTCAGCACCGCCTTGATAGAAAGATTGGCCTTAAAAGATATACAGATCCTTAAGGAAGAGAAAACGCCGCCCCCGCTCCATAACAAACCCGTCCCTATAGGTTACGGCTGCATCGGCACATTTAAGACACCCATAACCTTCAAGCAATTTATTACCAAAATAAAGACCGACTTACAGTTACAATATCTACAGATGGCCGGTAAGGCCCCGGCCAGGGTACGCAAGGTAGCCGTATGCGGCGGAAGTGGTTCTCAATTTATAGAAAAGGCCCACAAATCAGGTGCAAACCTGTATATAACCGCCGAACTAAAACATAGCCATGCCCGTATGGCGGAAGAACTCAACTTCTGTGCCCTGGACATTGGCCATTTCCATTCTGAAAAGTTTGGTATGATGGCCCTGGCCCGATTAATACGTAAGAGGCTGGAAAAACAGGGTCTAAAAGTTGACGTAATAGAAGACCGAAGAGAAAAAAGTCCCTTACAGTTAATAAAATGATTGGAGGAAACCACATTGCAACAAGAGGTAAAATTGCTCATCAAGCTCCAGGCCGTTGATCTGGAAGTAAAACACATTCAGGACAAAAAAGAGGAAGGCCCAAAGGGGTTGCGCCATATCGAAAAAATGGCAAAAGAACAGGAAGAAGAGTTAAACTCTTTCCTGGAAAAACAAGAGGAACTAAAACAAAAGAAAAGAGGAAAGGAAACAGAGTTAGAAGACGAAATAGCTCATCTCAAAAAATGCCAGGGCAAGTTAATGGCAGTGAAGACAAACAGGGAATACCAGGCCCTCTTAAAAGAAATAGAGGAAATTAAAAAGGCGAATCGCAAACGGGAAGATGAAATCGTCGTCGTCATGGAAGATATAGAGCGGCTGGAAAACGAAATCAAAGAAAAACAAGAGGGGCTAAGTAAAATTAAGGAAGAGATAAGCATCGAAAAAGGGAAATTGGATTCGCTTTTTCGGAAACATGACAAAGAATTGGCTAAATTCGAAGAAAATAGGAAAACAATGGTCAAAGACATACCGGCGGAGCTCCTCAAACGCTACGATTTTTTGAGAAGCAAGAGAAATGGTCTGGCCGTAGTGGGTGTCCTAAATGCCGTGTGCCTGGGATGTCACATGAATATTCCGCCACAATTGTATAATGAGCTGCTTAAGGAAAAAAAGATAATATACTGCCCAAGCTGTCAACGCATAATTTACTACCAGGATGTCCCTAAGGCAGCAAATGAAAAAGGATAGTTTCTTCTCTCCTGCCCTAATCTGGATCCGCCGAAGCCGGAGAACTAAGGGCCTAACGCACATCCGGCAATGGATCTTATTGAATAAATTGGTTAACTGTGCTATTATTTATAGTGACATGTTAGAGTAGGCAGGGTGGTCGCTCGTCCTCTCCTGCAAAGCGAGGGGATAAGAGGAAAGTCCGAGCTCCAGAGGGCAAGGTGGTCCGTAACGCGGACTGGGGGTGACCCCAAGGAAAGTGCCACAGAAAATATACCGTCCGCCTCTGGCGTGATAAGGGTGAAAAGGCGAGGTAAGAGCTCACCGTCCCGGTGGTGACACCGGGAGCTAGGCAAACCCCACCTGGAGCAAAACCAAATAGGGGGACGTTTGAGGGCGGCCCGTCCGAGGTTCCCGGGTTGGTTGCTAGAGGCGTCAAGCAATTGACGTCGTAGAGGAATGATCATCACCCGCCTCAGGCGGGTAACAGAACTCGGCTTACAGCCTACTCTAACTTGTTTTTTCAAGTTGCGGTGCCGTTAACGGCGTTTTTTCTTTTCTATAAATGAGCACCATAGCCATAATAACTGCAGCAGGCAAAGGAGTGCGAATAGGCACGACCGTCGCCAAACAATTCCTGCCTGTCCTTGGGAAACCCCTTCTCTGGCATACAATTAAGGTCTTTGAAAGCTGTCCAGGTATTGACAATATCATCTTAGTGCTCCCTCCGGATATGGTTAAAACCGGCCGGGAACTATTTCAGGCTAAGGGTGAATTTAAAAAACTATGGAAAGTGGTGGCCGGTGGGGAAACCAGACAGCAGTCTGTAAGTAATGGGTTGCGGGCTATACCTGAAAAATACAAAATAGTCGTTGTGCATGACGGGGTGCGGCCGCTGGTCAATGAGGATACTATAAAAGAAGCCATAGAATTGGCCGAAGAAAAAGGGGCAGCCATCGCCGCCATACCGGCGAACGATACATTGAAGCAGGTTTCGGCCGACGGATGCATTGTAAGAACAATAGAAAGAAGTCTTATATGGCAGGCGCAGACACCGCAGGCCTTCCGTGTTGAACTTTTACGGAAGGCATTTACAGAGGCCCAAAAAGACAAATTTTATGGTACGGATGAGGCCTCGCTCGTGGAGAGGCTGGAAGCACCGGTCTATATAATCAAGGGTGCTTCCACCAATATAAAAGTAACCACACCTGCTGATCTGAGGTTAGTGGAGATATTGCTGAGAGACAGATATGGAGACAGCACATAGGGTAGGTTTTGGCTATGACGTACACCGCTTGGTAGAGGGCCGAAGACTGGTGATCGGTGGTGTGGAAATACCCTTTGAAAAGGGGTTGCTCGGCCACTCTGACGCTGATGTCCTTATCCATGCCCTGTGCGATGCCTTACTGGGTGCCGCCTGCGAGGGTGATATCGGACGTCACTTTCCAGACGATAACCTGCGTTATAAAGATAGTTCCAGTATGTACTTATTAAAAGAAGTTATGCGTATTATCGAACGTAAGCGCCTTTGTGTGCTCAATGCAGACTTGACTCTCGTGGCAGAAAGGCCAAGGATTCAAAAATTTATCCCGCAAATGGTACAGAATATCAGCTCAGTCTTAAAAATATCCCCTCTTTGCGTAAACATAAAGGCCACCACCACTGAAGGACTGGGGTTTACAGGACAGGGGGAAGGTATGGCTGCTTTTGCCGTAGCTCTGCTTGGAGAAGACGCCCTGAAAGACTGAAAAAGAGAGCCAATATGACGCTTAGACTGTACAACTCCTTTAGCGGTCAGAAGGAAGACTTTAAGCCCCTGTCGGGTAACCACGTCGGTATATACGTCTGCGGAATTACGGCCTATGATGATTGCCATTTGGGCCATGCCCGTGCGGCCGTAGTTTTTGATATCATCGTTCGCTATCTGCGCCACCGTGGATTTAAGGTGACCCACGTACAAAACATTACCGATATAGATGACAAAATCATCAACCGGGCCAGAGAAAAGGGTGTCTCCTTTAAAGAGCTTTCCGAACACTATACCGGGGAATTCCATCGGGATATGGAGGCCTTGGGCGTGGCCCGGCCGGATGTGGAGCCAAGGGCCACCGGGCATATCCAGGATATCATCCGTTTGATTGAGACCCTGGTAAGCAAGGGGTATGCGTATGCGGTTGAAGGTAATGTCTTCTTCTCTGTGGAAAATTTCCATGGTTATGGACGGCTGTCCCATCGCAGTCTGGAAGAGATGCAGGCCGGCGCCAGAGTAGAAATTGACCCCCGAAAACGCCATCCTATGGATTTTGCCCTCTGGAAGTCCGGCAAGCCGGGTGAACCCGCGTGGGAAAGCCCCTGGGGACCAGGCCGGCCCGGATGGCATATAGAATGCTCGGCCATGAGTATCCGCTATCTGGGGGAGACCTTCGATATCCATGGAGGAGGGCAGGATCTCATCTTTCCACACCATGAAAATGAGGTGGCCCAGTCCGTGGCCGCCACTGGTAAACCATTCGTACGCTATTTTGTGCACAACGGATTTGTGACCATAAATGGCGAAAAGATGTCCAAATCCCTTGGCAACTTCTTAACTATAAAAGAGATCCTGTCCGGTTATCATCCTGAGGCCCTGCGCCTGTTTTTACTCTCCAAACATTACCGCAGCCCCTTGGATTACTCAGAAGACTTGATCCGGGAGAAGCAGGTCAGTCTGGATCGAATATACGTTACATTAGCCGAGGCATTGGATGCCGTCGCCTCCCCTGCAATCTCACCGACTATACACCCCGGCGCATCTGCGACAGGAATTTCGCCGTCAACTGAGGTAGAAACCGCTTATAGCCGGATAAATAATCTCAAAGAACTCTTCTACCAGGCCATGGACGATGACTTTAACACGGCCCAGGCCATGGGCCATGTCTTTGATGCGGTAAAAGGGATAAACACCCTTTTACAGATCAGCAAAAAAGGGCCGGACCAGGACTGCCTGGCCGCTATTGGGGCCGGCGTCTCGGCCATCAGGGAGGTGGGGCAGGTTCTGGGGCTCTTTAGCACTGACACTAAAAGCTATCTGGAAGGACGGAGGGCGGAGAAACTGAGCAAGCTGTCCCTTACGGCAGACCAAATCCGCGATCTTATACACCAGAGGGAAGAGGCCCGCGCAAAGAAAGACTGGGCTGTCGCCGATGCTATCCGCAAAAAGTTGGCCGGGGCCAATATAATTCTCAAAGACAGCCCACAGGGAACAACCTGGGAGATAAAGGAGTAAGTGCCCTTATTTAATCTGGTTTCAGACTTCAAACCGCTTGGTGACCAGCCTAAGGCCATTGAGGCCCTCACCCGTTCCCTGCAGAAAGGCCAAAAGCACCAGGTACTCCTCGGTGTTACCGGTTCCGGCAAAACCTTTACCATGGCCCACGTCATTGCCCGGACAGAGCGTCCCGCCCTTGTCATAGCCCCAAACAAGACCCTGGCCGGCCAACTCTTCAATGAATTCAAACAGCTTTTTCCCGAAAACGCCGTGGAGTACTTCATCAGCTATTATGACTATTATCAGCCGGAGGCCTATATACCGCAGACCGATACCTATATCGCCAAAGACGCCTCTATAAACGATGCCATAGACCGCCTGCGCCATTCCGCAACTAGTTCCCTCCTGCAAAGACGGGACGTAATCATCGTGGCCAGTGTATCCTGTATCTATGGCCTCGGCTCTCCCGAGGAATATCACAGCATGCACCTGGCCCTCGCTGAAGGGCAGGAACTTGGCCGGGAAGAACTCCTGCGGGCCCTGGTCAATATGCTTTATGAGCGTAATGACATAGATTTTCACCGGGGGACCTTTCGTGTACGTGGCGACATCGTGGAGATATTCCCTTCCTGTGAAGAGGACCGTGCCATCCGCGTCGAATACTTTGGCGATACCATCGAGGCCATTAAGGAAATAGACCCGTTACGTGGGGTAGTCAGAAGAACTATGAAAGAGGCGCTCATATACCCTGGCAGCCACTACGTGACCACACGCCCCCGCTTGCTGGGGGCCATCGAAAGCATAAAGGCCGAGTTAACGGAAAGAATCGCTTTTCTCAGAGATCAGGGACGTCTGGTAGAGGCCCAGCGCATTGAGGAGCGCGCCAACTTTGACCTGGAGATGCTGCAGGAGCTTGGTTACTGCCACGGCATAGAAAATTATTCACGCCACCTGACCGGCCGAAGACCCGGAGAACCTCCACCCACCCTCCTGTCTTATTTCCCGGAAGATTTCCTCCTATTTATCGACGAAAGTCACATCACCATCTCTCAGCTTCAGGCCATGTACCAGGGAGACCGCTCCCGCAAAGAAACCCTGGTGGGATATGGCTTTCGTCTGCCTTCGGCCCTGGACAATCGCCCGCTGAACTTCGCCGAGTTTGAACAACGCGTAAGGCAGGTAATTTACGTCTCCGCTACACCCGGCCCCTACGAACTTAAAAAGGCAGACGGCCATATAGCCGAACAGGTCATCCGGCCTACCGGTCTGGTTGATCCCAGGGTTACAGTGAAACCGGCAGTAAGCCAGGTCGATGATCTCCTGGAGGAAATAAGAAAACGCCTTAAGCAAAAAGAACGGGTCCTCGTAACTACACTTACCAAACGTATGGCCGAAGACCTGACCGAATATTATGCAGAGCTAGGACTCAGGGTAACGTATCTCCATTCCGATATTGTCACCCTGGAGAGGGCAAAAATTATACGGGACCTGCGCCTCGGAGTCTTTGATGTCCTCATTGGTATTAACCTCCTCAGGGAGGGTCTGGATATACCGGAGGTTTCGCTGGTAGCTATCCTGGACGCAGACAAAGAAGGTTTTTTACGTTCGGAGCGTTCCCTCATTCAGACCTGTGGCCGGGCCGCCCGGAACGTACACGGCGAGGTTATTTTCTACGCCGATCATATGACCACGGCTATTAAGCACGCGATAGAAGAAACCGACCGCAGGCGGAAACTACAGGCAGGATATAATCGCCGGCATCATATCACCCCGACCACTATCAAAAAATCCATAAGGGATGTCCTTACCTCAGTTTATGAAGCTGACTATTATACGGTGCCCGTGGCCGCAGAAGAAACAGAGGAGTTTTTAACCGTTGAAGATATCACCCGGCGCATAGAATCCCTGGAGGAAGAGATGAAATGTGCCGCCAGGGACTTGGAATTTGAGCGGGCCACAGAACTGCGTGACCGCATACGCGCCCTCAAACAGCAGGAGTTAGCGTGGCGTTAAGTGAGGATATCCTTTCTACTATTTCCCACGGAACAGGTGTGTATCTGTTCAACGATGCGAAAGACCACGTCCTTTATGTGGGTAAGGCCAAAGACTTAAAAAAAAGGCTCACTTCATATTTTCAAAAAGGACGGGAACAGGGGACCAGGACGGAAGCCATGTTCACCCGGGCCGCCTCTATCGAAACTATCCTGACGGAGAACGAGAAAGAGGCCCTCATTCTGGAATGCAACCTGATTAAAAGACACCGGCCGCGATACAATGTAGTCCTGCGCGATGACAAAAACTATCTTTCGCTGCGTCTCGCCCCCTCTCAGAAGTTCCCCCGCATTACCATCGTCCGGCGCCTGGCCGATGATGGCGCCATGTACTTTGGCCCGTTTTCCTCCGCCGCGTCTGTGCGTGACACGCTGCGTTTCTTGCAACATATCTTCCCGCTACGCCGTTGTGGTGACAGCGTATTAAAATCACGTACCCGCCCCTGCCTCAATTACCAGATCAAACGCTGCGCAGCCCCTTGCGTTGGTCTGATTTCGGAAGAAGAATACCGGAAACTGGTTGACCAGATCGTTTTGTTCTTTCGCGGGCAACTCCAGGACCTCGTAAAAATTTTCGAAAAAGAGATGCAGGTCCTGGCCGACCGCCTGGAATATGAAAAGGCCGCCCTTTATCGGGATCGCTTGTCGGCCATAAAACGGACATTAGAAAAGCAATCCATGACCTCCACACGCTTTGTTGACTGGGATGTCATCGGTTTATATCGGGAGAACGCATCTGCCCAGATATCTATCCTTTTTGTCCGTAACGGGGCTGTGATTGGCCATAAAAGTTTTTCTTTCCGGGAAGCGCCGGCAACAAACGAAGAAATATTATCCCATTTTCTAAGGCAGTTTTATAGTGAGGGGAAATACATACCCAGGGAAATTTTTATACCTCTCGCCATTGAAGACCAGCCGGTAATCGCCTCCTGGCTCGGGGAAAGGACGGGGGAAAGGGTGTCAATCCTGATACCCCAAAGAGGTGACAGACATCGACTTTTGCTGCTGGCCATCAAAAATGCCGAAGGTTCCTTCCGCCAAAAACTAAAGGAGGAAGGGGATATCCATAATCTCCTGACACTCTTGCAGGAAAAACTGAGGCTCAGGTATTACCCCGAACGCATCGGGGGCCTCGATATATCCAATATCGGCGGGAAAATGGCTGTGGGTTCACTGGTAGCTTTTGTCAATGGCTCTCCTGATCGGAACTTCTATCGACGATACAAAATAAAGCTATGGGAACAGCCGGATGATTATGCCATGATGCGCGAGGTTATTTCACGACGTCTGAGCCGGGCCAAGGCGGAAAATTCATGGCCGAATATGCTGCTCATAGACGGCGGGAAAGGCCAGCTTAATGTGGCCAGGCAGGTATTGAAAGACCTGGACTGCAGCGGCCGCGTAGACCTAGTCGCTCTGGCCAAGGGGAAAAAGGGCGAAATAGACAAAGTATATCTCCCGGAACGTAAAAATCCCGTTCCATGGGAAAGGAACTCCCCGCTCCTCCTTTACCTGCAACGCATTCGGGATGAGGCCCACCGTTTCGCCATAGAATACCATCACAAGTTGCGCAAAAAGGGCTTAACCCGGTCGCTTTTGGATGAGATACCGGGGGTCGGCAATGTGCTCAAAAAAAGATTACTTACACATTTCGGCAGCGTAGAGAAGCTGAAAGGGGCTTCAGTCGAAGAAATCGCCTTGGTCAAGGGGATAAATCCCTATTTAGCGGTTAACATAAAGGCTTTTCTGGAAAATTATAAAAGGGCTCATCCCATCACAGAATAAGCCCTCTCTAGCCCACCTTAAACTATACGAATTTTGCTGAAAAAAACTCCTATGCTATCTCCTTCTTGACCGAGACAGCAACCTTCCAGAGAACAGTTAATATTAATGCGCCGATCGCATACACCATCATAGCTATAGCCAGTTCCGGGATCGTCGGTGCATACTCCGTTACTTTATCAAACATGTTAGGAATAAAACCGGCCACCAGCAAGGCCAGTCCTTTGTCAATCCAGGTCGCGCCAACAAGCATAAGAAGAGCAACAATCATGATATTCTCATTGTCACGCCAGGCGGATGGAATCAATAAGACAAGGCAACCAATGGCCATTACAGCAGCCGCCCACATAAAAGGTACCAGCGCCCCATGGCCTTCCATCCCGTAGAACAGGTATATGAAGGGGTGCATGTGCCCCGGGATATTGCTGTAGAAGGCAGTGAACAATTCAAGTCCAAAAAAGAAGACGTTCACACACATGGCATAGGTGATGATCTTCGCCAATGATTGGATCGCCTCTTTCCCGGGATCGTACTTTGTCAACCTTCGCAACAGCAGGGCCAGTAAGAGGAGTATCGCAGGCCCGGAACAAAACGCCGAGGCCAGAAACCGGGCAGCCAGAATAGCGGTAAGCCAGTAATGTCTGCCCGGGATACCAGCGTAGAGGAAGGCCGTCACGGTGTGGATGCTGAAGGCCCAGATTACAGAAAGATACACGAGGGGCTTTACCCACGAGGCCGGCGTTACACCTTTGCGCTCTGCCTGGAGGGTGGTCCAGCCAATAACGATATTCAGAAAGAGATACCCATTCAAAACAACCATATCCCAGAAAAGGATTGAATTGGGTGTGGGGTGCAGGATGACATTAAGAAGACGCTGCGGCTGGCCAAGGTCCACGACGATGAAAAGCATACACATGCTCACCGCGGCGATGGCCATAAACTCCCCTAAAATGATCATCTTGCTAAACGCCTTGTAGTGATGGAAGTAGTAAGGCAAAACCAACATCACTGCCGAGGCGGCCACACCGACCAGATAGGTAAACTGGGCGATATAAAAGCCCCACGAGACATCCCGGCTCATACCGGTTATCTTCAGCCCCTGTGTGAGCTGTGTGTAGTAGGCAATAGAGCCCAACCCAATGATACCAAGCAGCAATAAGATCCATACATAATAGCCTTTACTTCCGTATAGTGCCTTTTCAAGCATAGCCCTTACCTCATACTATGTAATAAACGCAAGGCTGCGTGCCCAGGTTTGGTTTACGCCGGATGCTGTAATTGGAACGAAGCGCCTGCCTGACCTCTGAGTTCGGGTCATCCAGATCGCCAAAGATTAGCGCCCCATTGGAGACTTCCACACAGGCCGGCATCAGCCCTTCCGCCAATCTCTCCGTACAGAAAGTGCACTTTTCCACAACTCCGCGCATCCGCGTCGGATATTTCGGATTCTCCTCTTTGACATACGGCCGTGGGTCTCCGAAGTTAAAGCTCCTGGCGCCAAAGGGACAGGCGGCCATGCAGAACCGGCAACCGATGCACCGGTGCATGTCCATCATCACGATACCGTCTGCCCTTTTATATGTGGCCTTTGTGGGGCACACCCGCACACAGGCCGGCTGATCGCAGTGGTTGCAGAGCATCAAAAACGGCTTATGCTTAACCTCATCCGAAACAAATTCGTTCATATCATCCGGAAAGGCGTGCTTATATTCCTCGGTCCATATCCATTTGACCTCTTGTTTCGTTCCGATGTCCGGGACATTATGAATGCGATGGCAGGCCTCGATCATCCTTTTGCAATCAGCCTCTGTCAGCTTCCGCGTATCAACGACCATGGCCCATCTCTTCGCCGTTAATGCCTTTGGATTCGGCGAAACCTGCGAAGCCTCCACCGGTGCTCTTCGAAGTAAGTCAATAGCGGACGTGCCTCCAAGCCCGGCTACGGCGGAGATTCCGGCTATTTTTAGGAATTCTCTTCTATTGATGCCCATGCCACTTTCTCCTTCTCTTTCGGTTCGATATGGCAAGTCCAGCAGTAAGGTTTTACATCCGCGTAGTTATGGCACTCATCACAAAACTTCTTCTTGTTCGAGTGGCAGTTCATGCATTCTTTCTGAAGGCTCATATTAAAGCTCTTACCGCTGCTGCTTACATATATCCTGTTCCCATCGCGGACAACTGCATCTCTCCAGTCGTTGAGTATCTTCATATGCTCGGCCTGCATGAGGGCCTTCGGCTCTATACACTTCCTTTCCTTTTCCGGCAATTGCTGGATCACTGGCGTATCAATCTTCGGGTCGGGTTTCTTAGCAGCTTTGCCGACGTTGCTCCAGAGCGGAAATGTTACCAAACCTATAAAGACGACCAGTCCGGTTATGATTTTGCCTCCGTCGTACATTAGCTTACTCCTCCGTTCCGGCTAGTGGTTCACCGCGCAGACCCACAGTTCTCTCCTGCTCGCCCTCCATGATGAGGGCATTAGCTACCAGCTCATGCAATCCCGACACCTGGACGGGGGGAGCCCAGTAGTCGCAGAGCCCCACCAAGGTAGCCCTGTCGATCGCACAGATACACGTAAGCGTGTTTACTCCATATTTGCCCTGGACATAGCGAAGGGCGTTTCCACGCGGGAAGCCGCCTCGTAGCCTGATGATCTCAAATTCTCCGGCGTTCAGGCCCGAACCGCCACCACAGCAAAAGGTCTGCTCCCTGATGGTATTCTCTGGCATCTCAAAAAAATTGTTGCAGGCATTTCTGATTATATAACGAGGTTCTTCTAAGATGCCCATCGCCCGCGCCGGGTTGCATGAGTCGTGGAAGGTAACAGTTCGATGATCGTTCCGGCTCGGATCCAACTTTAGCTTGTTGTTCTTGATCAGATCCGCCGTGAACTCACAAACATGCACCATCTTCGTCGACCGCGCATTCTCGAATTTAGTGCCTGTAATCGGCGAAACGGGGGCCTCCAGATGGTCCGCCGGTCCATTCATGGTATCCATGTATTGATGCAGCACCCGCCACATATGGCCGCATTCGCCCCCCAGGATCCATTTAACTCCCAATCTCTTTGCCTCGGCGTAAATCTTGTAGTTCAACTTCTTCATAGTTTCCGAACCCGTAAACAGGCCGAAGTTCCCGCCCTCGGAACAATAGGTGCTCATGGTGTAGTCCAACCCGAGTTCATGGAAGAGCATCATGTAACCCATCATGGTGTAGATGCCCGGCTCCGCAAACGCATCGGCCGAAGGAGTGACGAAGAGAATCTCCGCTCCTTTCCGGTTGAACGAGGGATCTATTCTCACACCGGTGATGTTTTCGATATCATCCACGAGAAAATCGATGTTGCCCTTGAACGCATGCGGCTGAAGGCCCAGGTGATTTCCCGTCCGCGTGCAATTCGCTATGGGTTCCATGATCCAGTTGACGCCTACTCCCAGGAGGTGGAGGAGTTCCCTGGCCATCATGGTAATCTCAGCGGTATCGATACCGTAAGGGCAGTAGACTGAGCAACGGCGGCATTCCGTGCACTGATAGAAGTAGTAGAACCATTCCTTGACCACGTCCTCAGTAAGTTCCCTCGCCCCCGCCAATCCTCCCAGGAGTTTGCCCGCTGTGGTAAAGTTTTTCCGGTATATCGACCTCATGAGTTCTGCCCGCAGCACAGGCATATTCTTTGGGTCTCCGCCGCCTATGAAGAAATGGCACTTGTCGGCGCATGCCCCGCATCTCACGCAGATGTCCATGAACAGTTGAAACGACCGGTACTTGGAAAGGCGCTCCTCCATACCCTTGAGGAGAATGTCCTTCCAGTTCGCAGGAAGCTTCCAATCGTCATCAAGGGGGGACCACGCGCGCGGATTGGGAAACCCGTTGTACACCTGAATGTTTTCCTTGGTCGGATAGCCCCAGCAGCCTGGTTCGTATTGGACGGGCGTTTCCATCCACGGCGTTTGAGGCATTGTGTAGTCTATCCTCGACATTTCTTCCGGTTTAGGTGGTTTTGCCATGTCTACTTTACTCCTTTTTGGACTGCCAGGTGAGTCTCATCCTGATACGGCATCGTGAGCCGGTTAAGTTCTACGCACGTACCGCTATTCCTTTTCCACTGGGATGCCGGCTTCCTTCATAACTTCCCTGAACTCGTCCTCGTATTCTTCATATGTATGAACCTTGACCGGATAATTCCAGGGATTGATGTGTCTTACGGCCCGGTTGTTGTTAGCCAAATTTCTGGTAGGACTGAGAAAGACCCCGCCCATATGCATGAGTTTGCTGAAGGGGAAGTAAGCAAACAGGATGCTGACCAGAAATAGGTGGATGTAAAAAATAACCCCAATCCCTTCCGGGATCTTGGGGCTGAAAGTAACCAGTCCCATCGTCAGCTCTTTCACACCCACGATATTTGTCTTGAAGAAATAACGCATCAGGATGCCGCTCACAGCTATGGATAGGATCAAAAAGAGTGGAAAGTAGTCATTCGCCAGCGAGATGTACCGTAGTTGGGGGACAAAGACTCTTCTCAAGAAAAGGTACGCCACGGCCGCCAAAATGACCATATCCGTCTGATAGAACGTAGGAACACCTACCTGTAAAATCCCGTCCAGCGTCTCAGCCCATTTTACGAAGAAAGGTATCGGTTCAGTAAAAAATCTAAGGTGTCTAATTAAAATAGTCAGAAAGGAATAGTGAAACGCCAAACCTGCCAGCCAGAGCCACTTAGCCGATCCATAAGCAAGCTTTCCGCCGCTCAATTCGCTTTTTAGATTTCTGAACAGTGAACGGAAGAGAAAGACCTCTAACAACATCCTGATGATAACGCCGCCAGTAGTGGATGGATTATCGATTTTATTATCTTTGATCCAGGGAAGACTCTTTTCTTGTCCGGCGGTGGTAGGTATCCGGAATGGCACCGGCGAACGCCCCCATTTAACCACGCGCGAAATGAACCCTATCAGGAATATGAGAAAGGCAATATAGGGGATAAAAACACCGAAAAGGTAGTTCATTCCAGCGCCACTCACTCCCGCATAAGCAATTAGGATGAGCGCCAAGACTGCGATGAGGGGAAGCCAAAGTCTCATTTGCCGTTACCTCGCTTCATGTTAAGCTATTAATATGGTCATCCTTATGATCTGATCCGGGCTCAGGTGTCTCACATATCAGCCTTGCTCTTTTTAGTAGCAAGTACGTTCCATTTATTACGTCATTTGCCTTGAGCTCGTAAAGCTTCTCCCGGCATTTCATGTAGATGTCAAAAGAGAGGAGGGCCAGGTCGTCTATTCTGGCCTCGAGCGCCAACAACTCCTCAGAGAGCTGGTTTTTCTGGATATCAAATGCCAACACTTCCCTGATCACTTTTTTTAGAAAGAAGACAAAAGCAACGGCCTGGGAGGGGCTGAACTCCTGAATCGCCCTGATCCTGATGATTTTATCCAGAAAGGGAGAAACCTTTTCCCGATCGAATCCCTGGGCCTGGAGTAGTTCCTGAAAGATATTCTCTATTTCGTGGGAAACCGTGGATCCTACGGGGTTAGCAAACTGGTCCTTTTGGCTACTCAAAAACTTTGCCGTCTCAGCGGGATAAGTCTCCAGTATCGCATTGAACCACTTTTTCACAATGGCGGATTTCTTTTGTGATAAGAGGCTTTCTAAGGTTATATCTCGAACTTGTTGGGGCGAAGGCATGCTATTAAATCCACCTGAATTAGATACGGCTATCCTTGTAGCACGTTATTTCTTTTAATGTCAATAAAAAATATTTCCTGAATGACGATTCATTTAGCAAGGATTATATAGACAAATTATATTTAAGTGTCAAGAATAAAACGCACGCTAAGGCTGTGACATTTTTCACGATACCCTTAAAGCTTATGGGCTTTAATTTGGTGAGCTTACTCAGGCCGCCAGAGTCACTGTACTAATTTTTATCAAAAAGGCTAAGTTGCTCCTTTTGAGTCGTTGCCAACGGTTTTCTGGAGAAAGGAGTTTCGTATTTTTTGAGATTCTGCTCTACATCCTGCCCACATAAAACAGCCTCCTCTCCTCTGAAATATCCGACTGTCTTTCGTCTAAAAATCCCCCTGTATCCCCCTTTTGCAAAGGGGGGCGAGGGGGGATTTTCTTCATTGTGCTTTGTCC
>QYQD01000114.1 GCA_007280345.1 Deltaproteobacteria bacterium
CTATGGTCCTTTTAGGAATAGGTTCCCTATCCAGATCTCAGCCTTCAGGGCCTGAAGGATTCCTGACATTCTCGCCGGTAACCTGGCGTTCCCCTACCACCGCCATCTGAAATCTTCCTCCCCACAGATGCCCGTGCAAGATAACGAGATGATAGCTGGCATTTTTCTGGGGGAGGTGATAATTGTCGAACATGGCAAGGTATTCCGCATTGACCTTCCTCCTAAGCCGGGGATCGTTATTCGTAGTCCCAACTGAGCGGGGAACCACGAATAGGAGACTGTTTTGGATTTTAAAAGAAGGCGGGGCAGACCATAATTTTGAATAATTATAATACAAAATCCCAAAGCACATGAGGCCCTGGAGTAGCATATTATCTCTGCAGCTTATGCCATAGTCTTTATTGGCATAAAAAGCGCATTTGCCCTACAATCTACAGAGGCCGTGAATGACATCACAGGTCTTGCTGTAAAGTCGACCCACCCAGTCTTCCTGACGCTCCGGGGAGTCGGCGGGCAGCGACCGCCGTTCGGCCAGACGGCGCAAAAGGCGGTGGGTAGTGGTGATGAAGGCGGCGTGGCTCCAGGTGAGGGGAGATACAGAAATGGGCCCACCGGAGATGGGATCAATTTGCTCACCCAGAACACCCGAGGGCAGGGCGTGGTTCGTGACCCAGGAGAGAATCTCCTGGGCCTGGGGAAGTTCTGCGTCGCTTTCTCTTTTTTCTAAGAGGTAGTCCGCCAGCCACAGGGTGCAGATTAACCAGGGGTTCCCGGTAACCTCAGGACTTACCCTTTGGTATGGATCGTCTTCGTAGCGAGCCATGCCCCCCACTGCAGTCCTCACCCACAGGCGCTCCCGTAATGCTTCCATGGTGGCGGATACCCGCGGGTCGCCAGCGCCGTACATGCCGAAGGCGAAGAGCCCCCAGAGGCTGGAGTCGCAGGTGGTGTCCACCTGCAACTCTCCTTGGGAATCGGGGTAGAGCATGCGGCAAAAGCGCCCCAGGTCCTCCTGCCAGAGATACTTGGAGGCCGCATCCCGAATCTCCGCGGCAACCTGCTGATATTGAGCCGCCTTGTCATCCTCGCCAAAGACCGTGCAGAACAGGGAGGCCGCGGTGAGCCCGCCGAAGACTGCGCCAACCGTGAAACTAAAGATGCCCCGCCGTTCCTCCCACAGGTCGAAGCAAGGAGCCGGCAGGCCAGTCTTCTCATCCCGGAATTGGCACATGAAATCCGCGGCTTTTTTCACCAGAGGGCGATAGAGCGGCTTGATGAAGTCCAAATCCCGGTAAAGAACGAAATGATGCCATAAAGCCCAGAGCACCAGGGCGGTGGAATCCTCCTGGATGGGGAGTTGGGGTTTGCCCTCATAGCTCCAGGGATGCCATGAAGAAGCTAAGGTTCCGTCGGGATTGAACTTGTGGAGAAGGCAGCCCTCGGGCTGCAGGAGTTGGGAGATGAAGAGGAAGAAATTCCTGGAGGCCGTGGGGTGCCCGGCCAAGTCCAGGGCATAGGCCACCAGGGCCCCGTCCCGGGGCCAGACGTAGGAGTAAGTATCCCGATTTAAATAGATGATGTCCGAGTCGTTGGCCGCCAGGATCCCTCCTTGAGCGTCTATTTGGGTCCTGATGATCAACAGGCTGCGGCGGTAAAACTCCGCCAGTTCCTCCGGCAGAAGTTCCAGCGGTGGGCTCTCCTTACGAATCCACAGGCGCCAATAATCCTCCGTGCGTTTGATCAATTTCTGGGGATGCTTGTACTTGACCAGACTATCCAGGCGCTGCACGTCGTACCAGTTAAAACCTGCCGCTATCCAGAAGAAAGCCGTGGCGCGGGATTTGGCTTCTACGGTGAGCCTGACAGAGACCACTGAGTCCACCGAGCCTTGGGCGATAAGGTTACCCGATAAGACTCCGTCTTCGGCATCGCGGAAGGTGCCTTCTTTGTCGGCGATCCCCTTCTGCCCCACGGCGTACTGGCTCAGGCCGAGGCCGTCCGGTCCCAGGCCACTAATGAGAAAATAGCGCGGGCCTTTGTAGTGGATCACCGCTCCCGTCTTGGGATCGAAGCCTGCCGTATCCCCCAGGTCATTTCCGGCTATGCCCAAGTCCAGGTGGAAGAAGAGGCGGACCTCCCTGGGTATAGAAGCCAAGTTCTCCACCGTGATTTCCTTGAGATAAACATCCTCATGGAAGTCAACAGCATCTCGACAGAGCAGGGAGAACTCCATTTCAGGGTGATGGAGCCTGACCTCGGTGACCATGGTATCAGGTAGGTAACGGAGTTCCTTGCGCCATTCCGGCCCTACCCACGAGAACTTTTCTTCCGCCCACACCCCCAGCCGGCAAACCTTGCCGTGCATGTGGTTTTCCTGCCCCACATGGGGAAAGAATAGCTCCCGGAGGCAATACTCCCGGTCGAAGCAGATCAATAGCTTGCCGTTACCCACGGGGATGTCCCGCGGCATCTTGTGGCCCCCTTTTATTCCTTAAGATTCTTTAGCCAAGCTGGTATCATCTTGATTCTCAATGCGATTAACTCGTTACGGAGTCAACCTGAGCGCCTAATCAAAAGGGCATCAGTGGAAAGGGTCAGAGCCCCAAGTCAATCATGATGGCTCGGTTAGAAGCCTGCCGGATCACCTATTTTCAGAATGCACCGCAGCCGAGCATAGCCTGGACCCCCGATGTGCTAATTAGTTCTTTTTATATCAACTAGTTGTCGCAAAAGCCATCATAATTTGCTGCATGATCCAGGATTATTGACTCAGGCGCTTGCGGTAATTTTCTTTAGTAATTATTTTTGATAGCCAGAACCCAATTTCTGTTGGCAGATGGGGTGAACTCTCGTTGACGGGATGGCAGTTAATTATGCCGGTGGGATTACCCTATCCGACTCGCAATGCCTGATTTTGTTTGAAAATAATTAAGGAAGGAGTTTCTGATGCAACTTCCTGAATACGTCACGGCGCAAGAGGTACAGAGGGTTTGCCAGGAACTGGGCTTGAGTGATTGGTCTAAAATGAAAGAACCCAAAGTCATCCCGGAAGAAGCCCGGATCATCCTCACCGAAGTGAATACTGGGGGCATGGACATCCCCCTGGCGGACTTCTGTGTCGGGCTGGAAGTGGAACTGGAGCATGGCACCCAGTTCAAGGATGCCAACGTAACCAACAACCACCCCATCCTCACGGGAAAAATCGTCCTGGCGCACCTCAAGGAGTCCATGGACTATTACAAGCGCCTGGAGGTGGCCGAAATCGAGGGCGATATCCTCAACGCCCTGGTGGCCAAAAACCTGGCCAAAGTGGAAGCTCTCCACTAAAAGCTGGCTCAGGCGAAATTGGCCCTTTCCCAAGCGGAATCAAGACAATTAGGATAGTCTATCTTAAATGATCCCGGGGGGAGAACTGTTCATGAGGTGGATGAGACTCGGCAAGATTGTCCTTTGCATCCTACTATTCTCAGCCTTTTTTCTGGGACCGGGGGCAGGCATGGCCATAGAAGAAGCCAAATATACGGTGCTTGAACGTGAAGAGGATTTTGAGCTCAGGCAATATGAACCCCAAATCGTTGCAGAGACTTTGGTGGAGGGTGACTTCCACGACGTGGGCAACGAAGGTTTCCGGCGTTTATATGACTATATCTCCGGGAAGAACCGCAAGCAGCAAACTATCCCCATGACGGCTCCGGTGTCCCAGGAGGCCTCTTCTGAAAAGATCCCCATGACCGCACCTGTCAATCAGGAACAAGTGGGAGGAAAATGGCGCATCACCTTCCTGATGCCTCCTCAATACACGCTGGAAACTCTCCCGGAACCCTTGGACCCGAGGGTGCAGTTGACCAAGGTTCCGGGACTGCTCATGGCTGCCCTGAGTTATTCCGGCACCTGGAGCCGGGGGCGCTATGAGGAAAAAGAGAAGCGGCTGAAGGAACTCATTCGGCAGAAAGGTCTCAAAATAGTGGGTGAGCCGGTTTTTGCCAGGTACAATCCACCTTTTATGCCCTGGTTTTTGCGCCGCAACGAGGTGCTGATCCCGGTGTCTCGCTAGGAAGATATGGCTCTAAAGATTTTTTACAGGGGTACATGATGACGACTAAACTTGTTTTGGTCACCGGCTCAACGGGATATGTGGGGGGGCGGCTGGTGCCCAAACTGCTGGAAGCGGGTTACCGGGTGCGGGCCCTGGGGCGATCGATAGCCAAGCTGAAAGCCCGACCCTGGGCCAAACATCCGCTGGTGGAGTTGGCCAAAGGCGACGTCCTGGACTTTGAGTCCTTGCAGGAAGCGGCGCAGGGCTGCCGGGCGGCCTTTTATCTGGTCCATTCCATGGTGGCCGACCCCAAGGGGTTTACCGAGACCGACCGCACTGCAGCCCAAAATATGGCTCGCGCTGCGGCCGAAGCCGGATTGGAACATATCGTTTATTTGGGCGGACTGGGCAGTACCGAGGACCCCCTCCTGAGCCAGCATCTCCGCTCCCGCCAAGAGGTGGCTGAGATCCTGCAATCCGGCCCGGTGCCGGCCACCTTCCTGCGAGCCGCGATGATCCTGGGTTCGGGAAGCGCTTCTTTTGAGATTCTGCGCTACCTGGTGGACCGACTGCCGGTCATGCTAACCCCGCGCTGGGTTCAAAACCCGGTGCAACCCATTGCCATCCGCAATGTCCTCAATTATCTGCAAGGCTGCCTGGAACATGCAGAAACCAGGGGGCAAACCTTCGACATCGGCGGCCCGGAGGTGGTTACCTACCGGCAATTATTCGACATTTATGCCGAAGAAGCCCATCTTCGCCGCCGTCTCATCATCCCGGTGCCGGTCCTGACGCCCACCTTGAGCTCTTACTGGATACATCTGGTCACCCCGGTCCCGGCGAGCATCGCCAGACCCCTGGCCGAGGGGTTGCGCAACCCGGTAGTTTGCAAGGACAATCGCATCCGGGCCATTATTCCCCAAGAGCTGTTGGATTGCCGCCAAACCATCAGGCTGGCGCTGGAGCGAGTGAAGCAGCAGCAAATCGACACCTGCTGGATGGATGCCGGCGGCGCCATTCCCCCAGAGTGGACCTACTGTGGAGATACTGACTATGCCGGCGGCACTATTCTGGAGTGCGGCTACTCCGTCCAGATACAGGCGACTCCCGAAGAAGTCTGGCAGCCCATCTCAAGAATGGGAGGAGATACCGGCTATTATTTCGGCAACCATTTGTGGCGGCTGCGGAGCTGGATAGACCGACTCCTGGGGGGGATCGGGTTTCGAGGCGGCCGGCGCCATCCTATTGACCTCCGGGTGGGAGATGCCCTAGATTTTTGGCGGGTCCTGGAGATAGAACCACCCCACCGCCTCTTGTTGCTGGCCGAAATGAAACTGCCGGGGGAAGCCGTCCTGGAGTTTCACCTCACTCCGCAAGGAGACGGCAGGGTGGAACTCAAACAAATCGCAAGATTTTTGCCCCGGGGATTGGCAGGCATGGCTTACTGGTATAGCCTGGTTCCCTTCCAC
>QYQD01000075.1 GCA_007280345.1 Deltaproteobacteria bacterium
AAATATAGTGATAAGAGAAAGTTATAATTTTTAGATAATACGAAGATGGGATTGACGTATTAAACATCCTACATGACAGTAAAAGGGAGGGGACGAAATAAGAGTATCGGATAGGGGGGACGTTGTTTCTTACGTTGCAAAATGCTTGACAGAAGGAAGTAAATTCTATAGCATGCCTCCATGCCTCGCCAAGCCCGCTTAGATGCTCCTGGCGACCTTCCTCATACCGTATCATTGAGAAAATGGAAAATAATAGATAGGTTATGCAACTCAAGAAACAACGTCCCCATTGACCCTACCGTAACCACATATTAAGAGGATGATGCCTATGGATATATCTACATCGGTGAAATTTCTTATCGAGCAGGCCCTGGCTGAGGATATCGGGCCGGGGGATCTGACCACGGAGGCCCTGATCGATCCTGAACTCCAGGGGCAGGCCACCATCGTAGCCAAACAGGACTTCCTGGTCGCCGGGCTTGAAATCGCCGGGCAGGTCTTTCATACGCTGAACCCCACTATTGAATTTAAAGCTCTCCTCAAAGACGGGGGGCGAGCCGCGCCTGGAGAGGTACTGGCCGAGGTTTACGGGCCGGTCGCTGATTTACTCAGAGGCGAGAGGGTAGCCCTTAATTTCTTGCAGCACCTTTCGGGTATCGCCACCCACACCCATAAATTCGTTCAGGCCGTGGCCGGGTTGCCGGTTAAAATCTTAGACACCCGGAAGACCACACCAGGACTGCGCCTTCTGGAAAAGTATGCCGTCCGGATGGGAGGCGGCCATAATCACCGTTTTGGCCTCTATGACGCCATTTTAATCAAGGACAACCATCTGGCCGCTGTTCCCTCATTACCTGAGGCCATTAGGCGGGCCAGGATCTATGCCCCGCATGGCATAAAAATTGAGGTAGAAGTCAGCAGCATACCTCAACTTAAGGAGGCCCTGGCTGCGGGAGCCGAGGCCATCCTTCTGGACAACATGGACGTTCTGACCATGAGGGAGGCCGTGACCTTGGCCAAGGGAAAAGCCGTTCTGGAGGCCTCGGGCGGGGTAAATTTAAAGAACGTGCGGGAAATAGCCGAGACCGGCGTGGATATGATTTCCATCGGCGCCCTCACTCACTCGGCCCCGGCCTGCGACATAAGCCTGCGGCTGTCTATTCTTTCTCCTCATACTCCAGGTAAATAGTCACCGTCCGGTTGAGGGCCCGGCCCTCCGGCCGGCTGTTATCATAAAGAGGATCACGGGGGCCTATGCCTTCATGGGTGATTCTCTCGCCCGCCGTAATCCCTCTGGCCAGGATCTGATCGTAAACAGCCCTGGCCCGCCTCTCTGATAGCCTCATGTTGTAATCTTCTTTGCCTATAATATCTGTATGGCCGACGATCTTCACCCTGGCAGCCGGGAGTTGTTTTATCCGCTCGATTATCTGATCCAGGACGGCCTTATTCTGTTCCTTTATATCCGCACGATCAAAGTCAAAGAGTACAAGCGCATATTTTTCCAGCACCTTATGGCCGGTCTTCTGGGCAACCTGTTCCTCGCGTTTTATGAATGTAACAGAAGAAGGCTCGGAAACGGCCTTGTAGCTCTGCCCTTTTTCGTCTATGACCTCCATGCGAACGCTGAGATTTTTGTAAGCGCCGATCTTGCGGAGATCAAGGTCTTTCAGATCGAAGGCGTAGGCCGGCGCAGGTTCTCCCTTGCCATCTGCAGACCGGATTACGGCGTCATCACCCATTATCTCTATATCCCAATGCGCTACGCCGTACCCGGCCTGGATCTGTGGCAAGAGCCGGATCTCTTTGGCGTCGCTCATCGCCTCCAGATATGTGCTTTTTATGGTGTCAGCTATGGCCGGGGAATCAGAATATATCTCTGCGCGCTGGTTTTCGGCCCTCCCCTCGTTTACCCGATTGGTACTGGCCATGGCCGGCAGACTGCGAGCCTCAATATCCATCCGGGTTGGGTCTATGCCCCATATATCCTTTAAATAAGACTGTACGGTCCCGGCCCTCTGCCGGGAGAGGTTAAGTTTACCCCGCTCCACGCCATAATGCGCGTTACAGCCGACAATTTTTATACGGGCCTCCGGATGCCCGGTCATGCGTTTCCCTATAATGTTCAGGATGTGATGATACTTATCCATCGTTCCTTTTAATTCGCTCTCTTTAAATGCCCCGGTCCCGGCCGTATCTGTAAAAAGGATATAACGACCGGGGATTACACCTTCGCCTGTCTCAAAATATACATAATTAAGTAATGGAGAGCTGTCGACCGTGGTTACTTCCTCGATAGTTATCTTATCCGGCTCCATGTTCAGCGATCCAGAGGGTGGAGGCACAAGCTCATGTATCACTTTTTCCCTGGAAACCCTGACCGGACACGGACCCGCGGTAGTTTCATAAATATCACCATAGATGTCCGTTACTCTGATACGGAGTTCAAGGTTACCGATAGCGGCCAGCTTTGCCCGGCCCAGTTCGTCCAGAGGAAACGCATATAACGGCTTTAGGCCACCTGCGCCCTTTGTGGTCTTTATGGGTTCATTATCACCGAGGAGGGTGAGTTCCCAATCGGCAATGCCATATTCGGCCACTATCTGCGGCCGGATTTTTATCTCATCTATGCCGGTCGTCTCTGTAATAAACACATTTGCCGCATCCGCCTGCATAGTCAGCAGATCGTATATAATTTCTACCCGCTGATTTTCCGCCCGGCCGCCCAGGACATCCATGGCCGTGGCCTGCGCCGGCAGATTGCGGGTCTCCACCTTCATGCGCAGGGGATCCACCCCCCAGACATTATAAAGATAGGCCCTTACCGTCTCGGCCCGGCGGCTCGAAAGATCATGGTTATTCTTCTCTACACCGGTGTCTGAGTTACAGCCCACGATACGCACCCGGGCCATAGGATTTTGGGTCAGGCGTTTGCCCACGATATTGAGCAGGTTGTAATACCGCTCCGGCGCAGATTTCAGGGTCTTTTCATCGAAGGTCTGCGTCTGCGCCCTGTCCTTCAGAAGGACATACTTTCCGGGAATCTCACTTTTGCCGGCCTCAAAGAATACATGATTCAATACCGGAGAACCATCGGTCATGGTAAACATGTCAAAATTTAATTCCGCGGGCTCCAGGGACAATGTCCCCTGCGGAGGATTGAGAAAACGATACGTAACTACGTAGCGATGAAACAGGGTCGTAGAAAAAGACTGGAAAATGGGCAGAAGTTCAGTGGCGGAAGTAGCCTTCCATATCTTGCCTCCGTGGGCCTCGGCAAACGATTTAAGGAAGGGGTCCGGAGCCGGCACCGGCATATAGTCTATGGAATAGGCCGCAAGATTCACTATCCCCTTGGCCGCGGCCTCTACCGCCTTACGGTCCAGGATGCTGTTGAGATCCTCGCCATCTGAGAAGACCACGAGAAACTTATTGCCCTTTTCCGGCGTCTTTTGGATTAAATCCAGCCCGGCCGCCATGCCTTCGTAAAGGAAGGTCTGATTGGTTAATCCGCGATCAAAGCTTTCCCGGAAAAAGTCCCTGAGCCTTGAGACATCGTTGGAACGAAAGGTCTTGACGTGCAGGTTGCGTTGATTGACCTTCATGGTATGTGCATCATCAAAGACCACTACCTGAATATCGTCGATGGGCCGCACTATCCTGAGGAATTCTTCCAGGGCCGAGAGGAGCGGCTGCACGGCCTGTCGTTCCTTCATGGAAAAGGAATTATCTACAACCAGGACCACATTCAGTCCCACGTCCTTTCTGGTTTCAAGGGACTCCGCCGATAATATCCTGGCTTTTTTCTGCCCCCTTTGCACTACAAAATCTTCGGCCTTCAGTCCCTCAACAGGATTATCTTCAGCATCCAGGGCCGAAACCAGCACCTTGTTTTCGCCTATAACCTGATAAGACAGCTTAACGGCGCGGGCCGGGGCCAGGACCTGAAAGCCTTCCTCAGCATAACAGTTGCAAAAATAAAAAATGCCTATAACTATTAAACAAAGGACAAATATTATCTTTTTCATCGTGTCCCCCATGAATTATATTTCGTATTCACAAAAAGTTCACCGCAGAGACGCAAAGAACGCAGAAAACAGAATTGTTCAAGTCGTTCGTTCGCAGCGTTCGAGCGGCAGGCGGGACGCCTGCCCTACGGGCTTTTCTCTGTGCCCTGGGTTTAAATTCTAAAGAAAAGATATCCCCGGGTCAATGTATTTTATTCAGAACCCGCTGAACGGTGTCGGAGTAAAGGTCACCACAAAAAGGAGCAAGGCCAATACCCCAAGCCACTTTCGTTTTGTGTCCAGTGGAATGGCAGGATTGAGCGGGGGGGGATGTTGCCAACCCATAACGTAGAGCAGCCCCGCCCATATAAACCAGCCTGACCAGCCTACCAGGCCAAGAATTATAAGGGCAATAAAACAGCCGATGGCGAGCTTCTTTGATTTTTCTCCCAGGATGGCATAGGCGATGTGTCCGCCGTCCAGTTGTCCGATGGGGATGAGGTTAAGAGAGGTTACCAGGAGGCCGATCCAGCCGGCAAAGGCTACCGGGTGGAGAACGACCTGATAATAGTCAGGCAGCTTGCCCAGCGTAAACCGGACCATCTGGTCCAGGAGGATGGAAGACCCGAGTTCCACTCCCGTGGGTTTAAGCATTATTTGGATAGTGGACATCTTAAGGCCGATATAGAGTACCGGGATGGCTACGACGGCCCCCCCCAGTGGTCCGGAGAGGCCAATATCCAGAAGTGCCCTTCGGTCTTCCATGGGTGATTTTATCCGGATAAATGCCCCGAAGGTGCCGATTACCGATGGGGCAGGGATGAAAAAGGGCAGGGTAACGCGTACGCCGTGGTATCGGGAGACGAAATAGTGGCTCATCTCATGGGCTATGAGTATAGCCAAAAGGGTAAAGGAAAAAGGGATTCCCCTAGTGATTAGCGTCCAGTCTTTAAACAGGGCAGCTAAAGAGACTCCTTGCTGGAGAGCCCCGGCTGCCGTGGTTGAAATGACCGTCAGCAAAAAGAGAAGTATGTTGACTGCGATGGATGAACCCTTAAGTTTAAGTTTTAGCGTCACACCAGGATAACGATGCAATGATTTATGGCTTTTTGGAATTGACCCGTTCTTTTAATTCCTTACCCGCCTTAAAGAATGGAAGTTTTTTGGCAGATACGTCGATATTCCGGCCTGTTTTGGGGTTACGGCCCTGGTAGGGTTTATAGTCTTTTACTACAAAACTACCCAATCCCCTTATCTCAATACCCTCGCCGGCCACCAGTGCCTGACTCATGGCCTCAAAGACAGAGTCGATTACTTCTTCGGCTACCTGCTTGGTCAAGGCAGTCTCTTTGCTCAGGGCCGCTACTAAGTCTGACTTGTTCATGACTCTATCCTCACTACCAGTCTTAGCTTAGGTCAATACATATACCAAAGCTTGTATAAGCTTGTAAAGAATAATTTGGCGGCTTCGTAAAAAACTATCGCCACTAAGACGCCAAGACTCTAAGATATGTAACGTATTTTCTTCTTATCCATTCTTTGCGTCTTGGCGTCCTTGTGTCTGCAGCGTTATGTAATTTTTGAGTTTTCCGACCTCTTCCGGGTGGAGAAGTCGGTACTGGCCGGGGGCCAGATGACCCAATTTGAGATCGGCAAAGGCTGTACGGCGCAGGTTAAGAACGGGATGCCCGACGGCTGCGCACATCTTTTTTATCTGCCTTTTCCGGCCTTCCCGGATGGTTATCTCCAGAAGAGATGATTTTTCTCCCTTTCGGAGGCACTTAGCCAGGGCGGGCTGCGTCTTACGGCCTTCTATAATAACTCCGTTTCTAAGGTAATCAATAGCCTGCTTCGCAGGTCTCCCTTTTACTTCTGCTTCGTAGGTCTTGGACGCCTTAAAACGCGGGTGCTGGAGTTTAAAGGACAAGTCCCCGTCGTTGGTAAGCAATAGAAGGCCCTCGGTGTCGTAATCCAGCCTTCCCACCGGACAGACACGGACGGATATATCTTTCAAGAGGTCGGTAACTATCGGCCTTTTTTGGGGATCTCGCAGCGTGGTCACAAATCCTTTGGGTTTATTTAACAGGGCATAGATAAGAGGCGCCGGGAGCGGTAATGGCCTGCCATCGATGAGGATCATATCCTTTTCGGTGTCCACTTTTATACCCATGGCGGTAACTATGCGGCCGTTTACTGTGACTCTGCCCTGGCGAATGAGATCTTCGGCGTGTCTTCGCGAGGCGATCCCTAACCGGGCCAATGCCTTGTGCAGTCTTTCTTCCATAAAGCATTCCAGCTATCAGCGTTCAGCCGTCAGCTATCAGCGCCAGTTCCCCCAGACCGGTCAAAGAGGTCCGGAGTCCTTTCTTTGCCCTCGACAGTATCGGGGGTAAGGGCCTTGATTTCTTTAAGACTGGGAAGGGAGGACAGATCCCTTAGATCAAATACCTCTAAAAATCTTTGGGTGGTTCCGTAGATAAGGGGTTTCCCGGCTAATTCCTTGTTGCGTCCTACGATGCGAACAAGTTTTTTCTCCAGAAGCGATTTCAAGACGCCGCTCACATCGACCCCGCGGATCCTTTCTATTTCAGACCGCAATATGGGTTGCTTGTAGGCAATAATGGCCAGCGTTTCCATAGCCTCGCGGCTGAGCCGCGCCGGAGCGGATTTTTTCAGGCGGGCAATCCAATCCCTGTATTCAGGCCTTGTCCTGAACTGGAAGCCTTCGGCTACCGCATAAAGGGTGAAGCTGTGGCCTCCGACATCGTATTCGTCCTTGAGTTGAACCAAGGCTGCCTCTATCTCCTCCTTTTTGTATTCCGGGAGGACATCGATAATTTTATCCCGGCGGAGAGGGGTTTCGGAGACGAATATCAAGGCTTCCAGGATTTGCTTTAATTCAGACATAACTATCTGGATACACCGTTAACATGGGGGTTTTGAACGGCTGGATAGCCCAAAAAGGCCTCGATCTCCCTTATAAACCCGGCAGAAGGAGCGACCTTAAGCGCGGATGGAAGACTTATGGTCACTTCGCCTTTGCCGGGGAGATGAAAATGGAGAAATAGCGGGCAATGGCCCTTATGCCCCTCGACTATATTCTTTAATCCTATGATCTTTTCCGGCGTCAACCCCGTCAGGGAAAGCCGCATATCCAATGCGGCGACACTTTTTTCCAGCGCCTGGCTGAGACCAAGAATCTCAGATGCTATTATCTTAGACCCTCTTTCATCGCCGGCGATCTTCCCTTTTACCAGTAAGGGTTTGTCGCTTTTAAGCACATCCTGGCAGTCGCGGTAAGTGTCCGCAAAAACTACTATCTCAACCACCCCCTGAAGGTCTTCCAGAGAAAGGAAGGCCATCCGTTCACCCTTTCTGGTGCTTATTTCTTTTATGTTCCTGACCAGGCCCGCCAGTGTGACTTCTTTACCCTCCGGGAGGGTAGTGACCTTAGCCGTATCGGTCGTAGCCAGCTTTTCCATTTCCTGGGTGTATCCGTTGAGGGGGTGCTCACTTATGTAGAGGCCCAGCGCCTCCTTCTCAAAATTTAGTAACTGGTCTCGAGGCCACTCTTCCATGATAGGCAGGGTGATGGATGAACCGGTATCCGGAAAGGTCTTTTCGCTAAATATAGACATTTGACCGGATTCTTTTTGACGCTGCCTGCTTTGAGCCAGGTCTATCGCGTCATCCAGGATAGCAAAAAGCTGGGCACGCTTGGCGCCCATAGAATCAAAGGCCCCGGCTTTTATCAGGCTTTCCGTCACCCGACGATTAACCCGCCGCAGGTCAACCCTGAGACAGAAGTTTTCCGGGGAGGTAAACGGGCCTTCCTGGGTCCGGGCGGCAATGATGGAGTCAATGGCTCCCATTCCTACATTCTTTATGGCGGCCAGACCAAAGCGAATCCTGCCTTTAACCACACTGAAGTCGCTATCGCTTTCATTGATGTCCGGCGGCAGGATTTCAATTCCATGCTCACGGCATTCTGCTATATGTTTAACCACGTTATCCGTGGAGTCCTTATCGCTGGTAAGCAGGGCAGTCATAAAGGGCAGGGGATAATGGGCCTTGAGATAGGCGGTCTGATAAGCGATAAGGGCGTAAGCCGTGCTATGGGATTTGTTGAAGCCATAACCGCCGAACTTTTCCATGAGGTCAAATAGTTTTTCCGCCTTTTTCCTGGGGACACTATTTTTTGTGGCGCCGCTGACGAATTTTTCCCTTTGTGCGGCCATTATTTCGGGTATTTTCTTTCCCATAGCCGCACGCAGGACATCGGCGTCACCCATGGAGTAATTGGCCAGGACGCTGGCGATCTGCATGACCTGTTCCTGATAGACGATGACCCCATAAGTTTCTTTGAGTATCTCTTTTAACTGGGGGACGGGATAGCTCACCTTAATCTGGCCGTGTTTGCCCTTTACGAAGTCATCGACCATGCCGCTTTCCAGTGGTCCCGGGCGATAGAGGGCCACGGAGGCGATGAGGTCTGTGAAGGTTTGGGGTTTCATCTTGATAAGTAAATCTTTCATCCCCGCACTTTCAAGCTGGAAGACGCCGGTTGTGTCACCGCGGGAAAGTAGCTCGTAGGCCTTTTGATCATCCAGGGGTATTTGCCCGAGGTCAAGCGCCTCATTATATTTTTTTTGAATCAATTCCTGGCTATGACGGATGATAGTCAGGTTTTTCAGACCCAGGAGATCAAATTTAACCAGACCGATCTTATCCACGGCCTTCATGTGATATTGGGTGAGAACTTCACCCTTGGGACCCCGATAGAGCGGCAGATATTCCACTATGGGTCTATCTGAAATGACCACGCCCGCAGCGTGGGTAGAGGCATGCCGCGGCAATCCCTCCAGGGCCATGGAGACCGTAATCAAGTCTTTCACCCTGGGATCTTGTTCCGCTAATTCCCTTAGCCGCAGCTCTTTTCTCAGGGCCTCTTCCAGTCTTATATTCAGTTGATTGGGGATCAACTTGGCTATCCGGTCCACCTCGCCGTAAGGCATGCTCATGGCCCGCCCCACATCCCGTATCACGGCCCGGGCCTGCATCTTACCAAAGGTTATAATCTGGGCGGTATAGTCCTTACCCCCGTATTTTTGTGATATGTATTCCAGGACTTCTTCCCTTCTATCCTTACAGAAATCGACATCAATGTCCGGCATGCTGCGTCTTTCGAGGTTCAGGAAACGTTCAAAGAGAAGGTTATATGGCAATGGATCAATATCCGTGATGCGTAAGGCATAGGCTACCAGGCTGCCTGCGGCTGAGCCGCGGCCCGGACCGACCGGGACACCTTTTTTTTTGGCGTAGTTGATAAAATCGGATACGATAAGAAAATAACCGGAAAAGCCCATCTGCCGGATAACATCCAGCTCGTAGGCCAGTCTCTCCCGGTAACCCCTTTCCTTTGTTTCATCCAGCCCTTCCTTCCGGGTTATAGCCTCAAGCCGTTCTTTAAGCCCCTCTTTGGCTTCCTCTGCCAGTTTACTGTCGAGCGTTTCTCCCTCCGGCACAGGATAGACGGGGAAATGATATTCTCCCAGTTCGAGTTCCAGATTACAACGCCGGGCAATTTCTATGGTATTTTGTAAGGCCTCCGGGGTATCGGAAAAGAGTGACTCCATCTCGGCCGGTGAACGCAGGTAAAGCTGGTCCGTAGAGAATCTCATCCTGTTCTGATCTCCCACGGTCTTTCCGGTCTGCACACAGAGGAGGACATCATGAACGCGGGCGTCTTCCCGGCGCAGGTAGTGGCAGTCATTGGTAGCTACCAGGGGCAGGGAGAGGCGATCGGCGATCAGCTTGAGGCCGCTGTTAACCGTCTTCTGTTCGGCCATGCCGTTTTCCTGGAGTTCTAAGTAAAAGCGGTCTGTAAAGATGCGGGCGTATGCCCCCGCCTTCTCCATAGCCGCTTTTTCGCCTTCATGAAGGAGGGCAAATGGTATCTCGCCATGTAGGCAGGAACTAAGGGCGATAAGCCCGGCATTATATTTTTCCAGGAGTTCTTTATCGATGCGCGGCTTGTAGTAAAAGCCCTCGAAGTATGCGGCAGTTACCAGACGACAGAGGTTTTTGTATCCCTCCTGGTTCTGAGCCAGGAGGACCAGGTGAAAAGCGGTCTCTTCGTTTACCCGCGCCGTTTTATCCAAACGGCTTTTGGGCGCTACATAGACTTCGCAGCCGATGATGGGTTTTATATCGTTTTGCCGGGCCATCTGATAGAAATCAACGGCGCCAAACATATTGCCATGGTCGGTCATGGCTATGGCCGGCATGCGGTATTCTTTGGCCGTGCGGAATAGATCCTTGAGGCGAATGGCGCCGTCCAGGAGGCTATATTCGGTATGGACATGCAGATGGATAAAATTGGCACGTTCCATGATACGGTAGTATTATTATCCTATTCCCATTCTATAGTGCTGGGCGGCTTGGAAGAGATGTCATAAACTACGCGGTTTATGCCCCTTACCTCATTAATGATGCGATTGGATATAGTGCTGAGCAGGTTGTAGGGTATCTTGCTCCAATCAGCAGTCATAGCATCGAGGCTGTCCACCACCCGAAGGGCTATGACATGCTCATACGTCCTCTGGTCGCCCATAACTCCCACCGTCTTGATAGGTAAGAGGACAGCAAAGGACTGCCAGACCTTTCGGTAGAGGCCGGCCTTTTTTATCTCTCCGAGGACGATGGCATCGGCCTCCCGCAGGATAGCCAGCCTTTCTGCGGTTACCTCCCCAAGGATACGGATGGCCAGCCCCGGTCCGGGAAACGGCTGTCGATAGACGATATCTTTTGGCATACCCAGTTCCAGACCGACCTTGCGCACTTCATCCTTGAAGAGTTCCCGGAGGGGTTCAATGAGTTCAAGCTTCATGATCTCCGGCAGGCCGCCCACATTATGATGGGTCTTGATTACGGCGGAAGGGCCTTTAAAGGAGACGCTCTCAATAACATCCGGATACAGGGTGCCCTGGGCCAGGTACTTAACCTTACCTATGCGCCGGGCCTCCTTCTCAAAGATATGTATAAATCCGTGGCCGATGATACGCCTTTTGGCCTCAGGATCGACGACCCCTTTCAGTTGTTTAAGGAAATACTCTGAGGCGTCCACATAGGCGAGTTTAATCTTATAATGCCGCGTGAAGAGATTGCGGACGCTTTCCGACTCGCCCTTTCGGAGCATCCCGTTATTTACAAAGATACAGGTAAGCTGCGGGCCGATGGCCTTATGCATGAGCACGGCTACTACTGAAGAGTCCACACCGCCACTGAGGCCGCAAATGGCCCGATCCGAGCCGACCTTTTCTTTAATGGTCTCTACCGTGGTCTCAATGAAGGACTTCATAGTCCAGCGCGGCTTGATCTTACAGATGCGGCGGATGAAGTTTTTCAGGATATGGTTTCCGATGGAAGTGTGTACCACCTCAGGATGGAATTGCACTCCAAAGAGAGGCCTTTCTCTGTGTCGCAGGGCGGCAATAGGGGAGTGCGCGGTGTGTGCGACAGGCGTAAATCCGGCCGGGAGGCGGTTAACCTTATCCCCGTGGCTCATCCACACCGGCTGGGTCTTCTCTAGACCCGGTTCCAGGCCGTAAAATAAGTCCCTTACGTCGTCGATGAAGAGATTGGCACGGCCGTATTCCCGCTTTATGGCATGTGCTACTTTTCCGCCGAATTGATGGGCCATGAGCTGCATACCATAACAGATGCCCAGTACCGGTACGCCAAGGTTATAGATTTCCGGTGTGCTTATGGGGGCGCCCTTATCGTAGACCGAGGACGGCCCTCCGGAAAGTATAATACCCTTGGGCTGGAAGGCGCGGATCGCGGCTAAAGACAGGTTAAAGGGATGAATCTCGCAATAGACCTTATTTTCGCGTATGCGCCTGGCAATAAGCTGGGTATATTGCGAACCAAAATCCAGGATCAGTATTTTTTCGGCGTGAATATTATTTTTCATGATCGCATAGTTTTTTTTGCACTTTTCCTTGTAGGAGCAGCATCTTGCTGCGACTCCTGGTCGCACCTGGAAGGTGCTCCTACAGCATTTTTATTGCTCCACTCTATAGTTCGGGGCCTCTTTGGTTATGATGACGTCGTGGACATGGCTTTCTCTCAGGCCGGCCGGGGTAATCCTGATGAAGGTCGCCTTATGGCGGAGTTCCTCTACGGTTTTACAGCCTACATAACCCATGCCCGCCCTCAGGCCGCCTATCAATTGATATACCGTGGCCGCCAGGGGACCGCGGTAGGGAACCCGGCCTTCAATGCCTTCCGGCACGAGCTTGGATAGCTGTTCGATATTTTCCTGGAAATAGCGATCTTTACTTCCTCTTTTCATGGCCTCTAACGATCCCATGCCCCGATAGACCTTGTAGGTCCGCCCCTGATAGAGCACAGTCTCACCCGGACTTTCTTCCGTGCCGGCGAAAAGGCTTCCTATCATCACAGAATGGGCCCCGGCGCCTATGGCTTTGGTTACATCACCGGAAAACTTGATGCCGCCGTCCGCAATGACCGGTATGTCATACTTATTACAGACCAGCGCACAGCTGTGTATAGCCGTCATTTGCGGTATCCCCACGCCGGCGATGATACGTGTCGTACAGATAGAGCCGGGGCCGACCCCCACCTTTACGCCGGTTGCCCCGGCCTTAATTAATCGTTCAGCGCCTTCCGCGGTAGCTACATTACCGGCGATAAGTTCCAGGCCGGGGAAATGCTTTCTGATATCTTTTATCGCGCTGACCACATTTTCTGAGTCTCCATGTGCGGAATCAATAACTATAACGTCAACTCCGGCCTCCACCATGTCATTTACGTGTTCAATCCGTCCCGGACCCACGCCCACGGCCGCGCCTACTCTGAGCCGCCCCAGGCTATCTTTGCAGGCCATGGGATATTTTATTATTTTTTCAATATCTTTTATGGTGATCAGGCCCTTCAGATTTCCTTCATCATCAACCACTAATAGTTTTTCAATACGTTTCTTATGAAGGAGAACCTTTGATTCTTCCAAACTTATTCCTACCGGAGCGGTTACCAGGTCCTCCCCGGTCATTACTTTTTTCACTTCCTGATCCAGATTGGTTTCAAAGCGAAGGTCGCGGTTAGTGACGATGCCGACCAGCTTTTTCCCTTCGACTACCGGCACGCCTGAGATGCGGTATTGCTGCATGATGTTCAACACCTCGTATATCTTCTGTCCCGGGCTGACGGTCACCGGATCAACAATCATGCCGCTTTCAGACTTTTTGACCTTTTCCACCTCCAGCACCTGGCTTTCAACAGGCATGTTCTTGTGTATGATTCCCAATCCGCCTTCCCGGGCCATGCTGATGGCTGTATAGGCCTCGGTTACAGTATCCATAGCGGCGCTGATCAGGGGAATACTGAGTTTAATGTTGCGTGTCAACCGGGTGCTCGTGTCCACATCCCTGGGTAAAACCGATGAATTCTGGGGTACCAGTAACAGGTCGTCAAAGGTATAAGCTTCCTTTATCTCGTGCAACATATTTCTCTATTCCTTTCCCGCATATCTATGGCTATTCCTTCCAGGATACCGTTGTGGCTGACGGTCATTTCCGGGAGGGAAAAGGCCTTAAGTATCCCTATCCATATTATTAATCCGGCCAGGATAATATCTTCTCTCCCTGGTTCGAGACCGGCCAGGACTAATCTGTCCTTAGCCTTTTTTACCCTTAACCGGTCGAATAGTGCAAGCAGTTTGTTTATGGTCAGGACATGCCCATGCACCAGCTCAGAAATATAATCACGGAGGACCAGGTCCATGGCAGCCAGGGTGGTCGCTGTTCCCGCGGTGCCAACCAGCCTGTATCCTCCTTCACGTATAATATCTTTAAACGGCGCAAGCATTATGACCTTGCCTAATTGTTCGGCCACACAGCCCCTGAGACCTTCTATCTCCTTTTCCAGCGGGGGATCATGCTTAAAATAGGTCTCGGTGAGATATACCGCTCCCAAGTCAATGCTATGAACGGCTTCGATTCTGTAATCTCTGACTATAATGAGTTCCGTGCTGCCGCCGCCTGCATCCACGACCACAGCCCGATTACAGGATTGCGGAAAATTCCACAAGATACCCCTTACAGAGAGCCTGGCCTCTTCTTCACCGGATATTATATCGATAGGGACGCCTGTTTGATTATAGAGCCGTTGTATGGTTTCTTCCCCATTACCGGCTTTGCGAAAGACACTGGTTCCTATGGCCCGGAAGTCATCGACTGAGCGCCTTTCCATTGCCTCCCTAAAACGTACCAGAATCGGCGCAGCCCTGACTACAGCTTTCTCGTTTATAACACCCTGCTGTTTGAGACCTTCTCCCAACCTGACGTTAGCTCTGTCCGTATGAAGGGTGAGGATTTTGGGGTCTTTGATTTTACCAATCCAGAGACGTAAGGTGTTTGTGCCAACGTCTATAGAGGCTAAATTTTGTTGCATTATGGAGACAGGTCTGGGCTTGACTTTGAGTTTTATATATTACTATATTCACAGCCAAAAGAAAAGGGAGGCCATGATACCTTTTGATTATTTCCGTTAACACCGTCAATCCCCAACTCAGATTGATTAACCGGATAGTAGAAGTACTCCGTTCCGGCGGGATTATTGCTTATCCGACTGATACTGTCTATGGGATAGGTTGTGATATTTTTAATAAAAAGGCTATAGAGAAAATTTACCAGATAAAACAGAGACCAAAACATAAGCCCTTTAGTTTTATCTGCGCCGACCTTAAGAATATCAGCGAATATGCCCACGTTTCCAACTTTGCCTATAAGATTATGAGAAAGTTACTGCCTGGGCCCTATACATTTATCCTGGAGGGGTCTGGTCTGGTGCCAAAATTGATGCTTACCCGCCGCAGAACGGTTGGGATCAGGGTTCCTGACCATACCGTTTGTCTGGCTATAGTACGGGCATTGGGGCATCCTATTGTCAGTACCAGCGCTGCTGTAGGAGATTCTCAAATAATGATCGGGGACCCCGAAGAGATAGAAGAGAAATTAGGGCCTTCTTTGAACCTGGTTGTTGATGGGGGAATAGTGTATCCTGAGCCTTCTACAGTAGTTTCGCTTATTGATGACAGCCCGGAAATAATACGCGTAGGAAAGGGAGGTATCAGTCTATTTAGCTAAGGACTTTTTAAGTTCTCTACCCATCTTGAAGAGGACTGTTTTCCTGGCCTTTAATTCCATTGCCGCCCCGGTCTTTGGATTTTTACTTAGGCGTGATTTCCTCATCCGGGGATTAAAAGTACCAAAGCCTCTTATTTCTACACGCCTACCTTCAGATAGAGATTTTTGCATGGTTGCAAAGATGGTATCCACTATGACCTGTATATCTTTTTTGTAATATTTAGGGAACCGTACGCTTAGTTGATTTATTAGATCGCTTTTAACCATAAGATACACCTCGTCATTCCAATGTTCCATTATTCCAATGGGGGAGAACCCCCTAACTTCCTAATCCGGCTTCGAAAGAAAGTTTGTAGGGAATGTAGAAAAGTCCCTCTAGAACGCTCTCCCTAAGGGTGGTGTCAAAGATAAGTTCCCAGAAGGATATTCCTTTTTTCTTGGGATATATCACTTCGGGCTCTTCTTTAAGACCCGCCATCTGTCCGGCCACGGCTATGGCCTCTTCTATATTCCCTAGTTTGTCAATCAGCCCCAGCTCCATAGCCTGTTTACCGGAGAATATCCGGCCATCGGCTATTTCCCGGATTTTTTCTTGAGGCAGTTTTCGCCCGCTGGCCACAACTTCTACAAACTGGGATTGTACATCATCTATGACTCCCTGAACCATGGCCTTTTCTTTTGCCGTCATTTCCCGGGCTGGGGACCCTGTGTCCTTTAATTCACCGCTTTTTAAGGCGCTTATTTTCAGGCCGATTTTACGTAATAGTTCTTCTGCGTTGGCAAACTTCATAATAACGCCGATGCTGCCGGTTATTGTCCCTGGATTGGCTATGATCTTATTTGTCCCCACCGCTATATAATAGCCGCCGGAGGCAGCTATGGAACCACAGGAGGCGACCACCGGTTTTACCTGTCCGGCCCTCTTTACCTCAGTATATATTTCCTGAGCAGCGCCCACTACGCCACCCGGACTGTCGATACGGACAACAATGGCCTTAATCTGCGGGTTTTTACGTAAGGCCGAAAGATCCCGGATGGTTTCTTTAGAGTCTGTGATTAACCCGTTTATTTCAACTATGCCTATTTTTTCGCCCGGTGTTAATAGATGCCCTTCGTCGCCGATCCAGGCAAATATAAAGACAATAACAATGAGGCCGAAAAAAATAGAGGCTAGAATGGCTAACCCGAATAAGATCGGATGTTTTTTCATGTCTTATGGCGTTTTATTAATGGTTATTGGCGAGTTCTCTTTTTAAAAGATCTCCCAGAGTAGATGTAGCGTTTTCATCCTTGGCGAGATAGCCATTAGCTGAAGATTTCTCTTCTTCTATTTCCAGTTTTTTTATGGATAAGCCAATCTTCTTTTTTTCCGGTGAGATATTTATCACCTGGGCAGTAACCATATCACCCGTCTTGTAAAGTTCACGTATATCCTTCGAGTTATCCCGGCTGACTTCCGATGCATGCACCAACCCTTCAATCCCTTCTTCTAATTGCAAGAAGATACCGAAGTCCGTGATGTTTGTTATAGCACCGGTTACCCTGGTTCCTGCGGGATAGACGCTGGAGACCTTGCTCCAGGGATCGGGCTGCAATTGTTTGACTCCGAGGGAGAATTTTTTATGTTCGCTGTCTATACCCAGGACAACGGCCTTAATAAGCTGCCCCTTTTTGTAGAGTTCGGCTGGATGTTTAATCTTTTTCGTCCAGGAAAGATCAGAGATATGTATCAGGCCGTCAATTTCTTCCTCTATACCGATAAATATCCCGAAGTCCGTAATGTTCTTGATCTTCCCTTCAATTACCGTCCCTACCGGATATTTTTCCACTATAACGTCCCAGGGATTGGACGTCACCTGTTTTAATCCCAGAGAGATGCGCCTGGCCTTGGCATCAGTATTCAGGGCCATTACCTCGACAATGTCGCCCAGGGACAGCACTTGATGCGGATGGCGAATCTTCTTGTTCCACGACATCTCTGAAATGTGTACTAGGCCCTCCACACCTTCTTCCAACTCCACGAAGGCGCCGTAGTCGGTGAGGCTGACCACCCTTCCCTGAACCCGTGCACCCGGGGGATATTTATCTGCAACTGATTCCCATGGATCAGGAATTAGCTGTTTTAATCCCAGCGAAATCTTTTCGTTCCCCTGGTCAACGCTCAGGATTTTTACCTTTATGGTGTCGCCGGGCTTATATACACTGGAGGGATGCTCTACTCTCCCCCAGGACATATCGGTTATATGTAAAAGGCCATCAATGCATCCCAGATCAACAAATATGCCGTAGTCAGTGATATTTTTGACCTTTCCTTCTACCGTTTGTCCTTCCGCAATTGTAGAAAGCGTTTTGTTTTTCAATGCCTTTCGTTCTTCGTTTAAAAGGGCCCGCCGTGAGAGAATGACGTTAGAGCGGTCTCTGTTTATTTTTAATATCCTGAAACGATATTTATTGCCGATGAGACTTTGTGCATCCTTGACCGGCCGCAGATCGGCTTGAGATGCGGGCAAAAATGCAATGATGCCGATATCTACATTAAAGCCGCCCTTAACCTTCCCCACTACCTTGCCTTCTATACTGGAACCCTCGCTGAAGTTTTGCTCGATGGTATCCCAGGCCTTGATTCTATCGGCCCGTTTTTTAGAGAGTAAGGATAAGCTATCCTCCCGGCCTTGCCTTTCCAGGTAAACATCTATTGTTTCTCCGACAGAGGCCTGCACCTGACCATCTTCGCCTGTGAATTCTTCAATAGGCACCTGACCCTCTGACTTACAGCCTACGTCAACCACCACATAGTCTCTGTTAATACTTATAATCTTGCCCTGAAGAATCTCACCTTTCTGGATCGTCTTCAGGCTCTCTTCATAAAGTTTATTAAATTCCAGTGATTCGGCGGCCTCCTGCCTATTGGGGGCCGTGTCCTGTTTATTTTCTTCGCTGTCGGACTTAAGCAGGTCTGTTTTTGATATTTCTTCCGTTGTGGTGTGATCTTTTATATCCATTAATCAACAATTCTCCCTATTTTCGATACCTGTTGTGTAGTATATAACAAACTGAGGCGGAAAGTTCAACCTGTTTCGCGGATTTTATATCTAAAAAGCGGGGAGAAGCTATACCTGCTTGCGCGCAGCGCGCAGGCAAGCCTTGAGAGTGGTCTTTTCTTCTATTTCGGCCAGCATAAAGGCAATTACCTCATCTATGGTTTTGCCCGTACTATCTACGAAAATAGCATCCGGGGCAGGTATTAACGGGGCTGCGGCCCGGCTGCTGTCGTCGGCATCTCTTTTTAACATCTCTTTGCGGACCTGTTCGTAATTAAGGTTATGGCCTTTTTGCAGCAGTTCTTTGTACCTTCTTGAGGCCCTTTCTTCCGGTGAAGCGTCAAGATAAAACTTGATATCGGCATCGGGAAAGACCACGGTTCCCATGTCTCTTCCTTCCGCTACCACGCCGCCCTTTTTGCCTATGTCCCTTTGCATCTCAAGCAAGGATTTTCTGACCATCGGTTTGGCTGAGATATATGATGAAAGCATGCTGATCTCCGGGGTTCGGATTTCTTCACTAACGTCCTCTCCGGCCAGGATAACCGTTAGCTTGCCGGCGTTATAGGTGAGGGCAATGGCGGGCTTGCGGCACAGCTTTCCCAGGTCTTCTTCCTTATCGGGGTTAAGATTGTTTTTGTGGGCAGAAAGCGCTAAGGCCCTGTATAGGGCGCCGGTGTCGAGATAGGTATAGCCCAGGATATCGGCCAATTTTTTGCTGACCGTGCTTTTACCCGCACCGGCTGGCCCATCTATAGTTATAAGCAACCCCCCTGGAATTCTATTACCGGCCACGGGATTCCATGACCTCTTTAAATGCGCCTAGAAATCGCTTATTTTCCGCCGGGAGGCCAACTGTTATGCGGATGTAATCGGGCAATTTGTAGGCATGCATGGGCCTTACAATAACCCCTTTGCGAAGGAGATTCTCGTAAACTGCCTTACCATCCGTTTTTGTGTCTATAAGGAAAAAATTGGTCTGGGTGGGAAGACAGCGGTAACCAAGACGCCCGATTTCACCCGTTAGATAATTAAGACCTTCTTCGACCATTTTTTTTGTTCCGGCCAGGTGCTCTTCATCACTCAGCGCCGCCAGAGCGCCCACCTGGGCCAGGGAATTAACATTAAAAGGCTGTCTGATACGGTTTATAAATTCGGAGAGTTCTTTTTTCATCACTCCATAGCCGATACGGAGTCCGGCCAGACCATAGGCCTTGGAGAAGGTCCTTAAAGTTATGACCAGATAAGGAGAGTCAAGGTAATCAAGCCCGCAGAAGGTGCTATCCGTGGTAACAAAGTCATAGTAGGCCTCGTCGGCCACCACGATCACACCTGGCGGGATGTCTTTTAAAAATTGTTCAAAGGCCTTTTTTACAACTACAGTCCCCATGGGATTATTGGGATTGTCTAAAAATATTACCTTGGTCCTGGCGGTAACCGCTTTTGCTATCCCGACCAGATCATGGCTGCCTTCCTTCAGCGGCACTACTATATTCCGGCCGCCTACGGCCTGCACCATTTTTCTATAGACCAGGAAGGTGGGATCGCTGCTGATGGCTTCGTCGCCGGGGTTAAGAAAGGTGCGCACAATCAGCTCGATCAGCTCGTTAGAGCCGTTGCCGAGGACGATGTTCTCCATACTAAGACCGAGTTTTTCGCTTAAGCCCTTTTTCAGATAATAGCCGCTGCCGTCCGGGTAACGGTGCAACTTGCCAAGGGCAACTTTAATAGCCTCCACGGCCTTTTGCGACGGGCCCAGGGCATTTTCGTTTGAGGCCAGTTTTATAGAGTTTTTTATCCCGTATTCCCTTTCCAATTCTTCGATTGGTTTGCCGGGCGGGTAGGGGGTCAGATTTTGGATATAATCTGCGACCAGGGGCTTGGCCATGATCTCCATCTCCTTCGTTCGTCTGAGGCAGGTGGCTACCGGTTACGTAGCAATTTTGGTAGCCGCAGGCTTTAGCCTGCGTTTAAGTCCTTTACATAAGACGCATATTCATACTCCACCTTACCTTAAAAAGCAACCTGCTTATGCCATCTTGCAGCCACATGATAACGTCATAAAAACGGCAAAGAAAATGTCACATGACAGGTATTTTAAGAAAGGAGATAATAAATCTTTTGGGCAGCGGTCTAAAGCAGGAAAGGTTACTTATAAGTGAAAAGGAGGGAAAATAATCACCTCTCTCATGTTTCAACTCCATTAGGCCGTCTTTTGCCTAACGTTCCGAGCGTAGCGAGGAATTTGGGCGGAACGCAGTGGAGCCTGATAGCTCTGTTAGGCGAAGTTGCTGTCCTATTTTTCATATCAAGACCGTATCATGGCAATAATCGTTCCGATTTTCCCAGATTTTCAGAAGTGAGCCTTTCGAGTCATGAGAAATGAATTGCCCTTTGGCAAGCCTTGTGACGTTAGTTTTAAAATCTTTACTGTGTTTCACAGAGTTTTTGCTGCAAAGGAATTCTACCAAAGCCTCTGCCACTGCCTGAGTAAGAGCGATACATCCATAAAAATGTCCATCTCTAAAAAGCAAAGCACATTCTGCAGACACAGCAGAAAAATGTGTGTAAGGAACGATCTCGTGGGGTTTGACTTCCAGATAACGATCAACCCGATCAGATAAGGTTTGGTTGATTTCCTGCCGAATACCGTCCTCCACGCGAAGTCTCATAATAAGTTCGTTTGAAGTATTATCGTCCATTTCATTATTTCATCTCAGATGAGCGCATAACGTTTGCGGCACAGACGAAAGCCGATAGGTTAATGTGATTTTCCGTTTGTGCCGTTGTTATCTGCCGGTGGTGGCTGCATTCCTTATTACGGATTTTTCAAAACCTCATCATGCTTTCCGACAACACGCAATACTATCGATTCACTGTCGTGCTTCCAGGTCATCCGAATTGACATACTTACGCTGCATTCAAAAATATCGTTTGTTCCCTGAACCTTCTTAGTTCTCAGTGAGGGGTGATGCGGGTTCCTACCCATCAAGCTGAGTTTTTTGTGTAGTGCCTTTTGTTCATCTTTAGAGAGCTTTTTATGGGATTTTTTAAACCTCTCGGTAAAAATAAAGTCCATTGCTTATGAATCCAGTTTTTCTATTAATTCTTTCACGCTGCTGGCCTTCTGCACCCTACCATGTTCAATATCCTCATCCGCTTCCTTCTCCATCGCCTGCCATTCCTTTGACCAGAACCAGGCCTGAGATCTATCAATTACAAGAACAGGTTTGATAATAATCTTGTCGTCGTCCACAACGACGTCCAGATTATCGCCTTTCTGTAATTTCATCTTTTTTACGATCTCCTTTGGTAAGGTTATCTGCGACCTGCTTCTTAATTGGGTAATCATACATTATCTCCTAATTTGATTTTCTTACATTCGCATTATATTACTTTTCTGATATTTAGCAAATGTTTTTTACGCCCCGAAGGGGCGCATAAGCAGCCACCACTGAGCAGATAACTTTGTTGCATCCGAAATAAGTTCGGATAGTTCTCCTCTGGCTGAAGTGCCGGAATCTCCCCCTGACAAATATGTTGCCGATCTCTGTTATGGCTTTCATATTCTCGCTGTAAGCATCGGTATTGTCAATGTTTTTTATAAACATGCTTTACTATATGAAACACTTATGTCTCAAGGAGACACAAAGAACAATGAAAATAATCCCCCTCGCCCCCCTTTGCTAAAGGGGGGGAATTTAAAGTCCCCCTTTTCCGCACTCAGGCGGATTCGCACGCCCAGGCGCATCTTCGACCGAGGCGAAGGGAAAGGGGGATACAGGGGGATTTTCAGGTGAAAAGTGGGGCTTATAGCCTCTATAGGCCGGGTAACACGTTCATTTATTTAAGTTTTTCCGGGATGTGCCGATAAGCATACGACATTATGAAGGACTTAGGTTACGTTCAGATTCTGACCCTGATTACCTTTACCCTCCTTGGTGTTTGCTGGGTTGGAGTGGTTATCTATGGGCTGGCTTCGCCCGTTTATGATTTTCTTAAGAGGATTATAGAGAAATCCAGAGAATCATAACGATTTAATCTCGTTTTTTCATCCCTTATCCATGACTAAGACCTCTCGAACCTTTTTTAATAACTCGGCGGACTTATATGGCTTGTGGATAAAGGCGCATATCTCGCCTTCCAATCCTTTCAGTTCCTTGGTTTCAGCGTAACCGCTGGAGATGACGACCCTTACCTGCGGATTGATCTTTTTAAGGGCAGCCAGCGTTTCTTTCCCGTCCATGACCGGCATGAAGAGATCCAGAATAACCAAGTCAATTTTCCCCGGAGATGGGGCATAGATTTCTAGTGCCTCCCGGCCGTTCTGGCAGGCTATGACCTGATATCCGTGAGCGGACAGGATCTCGGTGGCAAATCCCCTTATCACTTCTTCGTCATCAACAAGCAAAACTGTTTCATGTCCATGTGGTTGGTCATTTTTCTTTTCTGAGGGTTCTAAAGGTCTGCCCGGCGTCTTTTGCACAGAAGAATAGGGCAGGTAGATATTAAAAGTGGCGCCCTTTCCTATTTCACTGTTTACCTCTATAGCTCCCCGATGTTTTTTTATTATGTCATACACCATGGAAAGGCCGAGCCCGGTGCCCTTCCCCTTTTCTTTGGTGGTAAAGAAGGGATCGAATATCTTCGTCAGGATATCCTTGTCCATCCCCTGGCCATTGTCAGCTATGGAAACAAGCGCATAGTTTCCAGGGACGAGGCCCTGCAAAGACGGGGAAGAAGTGTCCTCTACATAGACATTGCCGGAGGTTATGGTTATCTTGCCGTTTTCAGATACAGCATCCCGGGCATTAATAACGATATTTAACAGGGCCTGATGCATCTGGCCGCTGTCACAAGTCACCATGCCTATATCCGGGGCCAGGTTTTTTTCTATGGTTATTTTTTTATCCACGCCCGTGGAGAAAAGGGCCAAGACCTCCCTGATGACGGCATTGAGGTTTGTAGGCTCAAAGGCGGTCTTTTTAGACCGGGCGAAGAGCAGCAGTTGCTGGGTCAGTTGTGCGCCACGCGACGCTGAAGTCTCGATGGTGTCAACGTATTTATAGAGTTTGGCGTCTTGTGCCACCAGATTTTTGAGGAGAGAGGCATAGCCCAGGATACCTACCAATATGTTGTTAAAGTCGTGGGCGATGCCGCCGGCCAGTGTCCCCAAGCTTTCCATTTTCTGGGCCTGGAGGAGCTCAGCTTGAGCCGCGGAGAGTTCCTCCAGGGTTTTTCCAGGGAGTTGTTTTTTAGAGATAATTCGCTATACAGCAGGGCATTGTTGATTACTGCGGCGGTAAAACTAGCCACCATCTGCATGATTCTGACGTCGTTGTCTGTGAAGGCATTTATAGCGGGGTGGCTTAAGTTAATGACTCCCACAGCCTTTTCGTTGACGACCAAGGGGATAGACAGGAGGGACCGAACTTTGATGCGGCTTGAATCTACCTCTGTAAAGAATTCCGATGCGGCCGTGTCATGGACATAGATGGTTTTGCCTTCTTTAAGGGCTGTGCCGGCCACACCTTCACCCACGCTGAAGGAGTAGAGTCGCTTTCCCTTGTCCCCGACAGCGTTACTGTCCAGAAGGTACCTTTTGTCCATCTGGTCATTGGCAGCCATGAGGTACAGCCGGGCCTGTTCGTCATCCAATAGCATAATAGAGCAGTTTTCAGCCACGGTTTCTTCCGCGATAATGGTTACAACCTTTGCACAGAGCGACTGAAGGTCGTGGATATGTTCCAGACAGGTGCTTATCCGGTTGATTACGGACAGTTCGATGATCTTCTCCTGGAGGGTTATAGTAGTCTCCTGGAGGGCACGCTGGAGGTGTGCGTTTTGTAACCTGAAAGATTTTATTTCCCGTATCTTTTTCATTATTGCATGGACTGCACAAAACTGTTGATTTTGTCCCGCATCTCTTCCAATTTTTCGCCTAGTTGAACCAGGTGATCCGGTTTAATTTGCAATGACTTTAAAGCTGTTTCGCTCAGGCTGATTTCCGGGGCAAACGATAATCCTATATTTTTCAGATGACACAGATAGTCGGCTGCTGCGATTACCGCCGCCTCTACGGTGTATTCAGCCGGGCACGATTCCAGATCGTGGTGATATTTCAAGCGGTTAATTATGGGCGACGGGATTTTCCAGCGGGTGAGGAGCATACTGCCCACCTGCGCATGGTCAAGGCCGAATACCTCTTTTTCCAGGATATGGAGCGGCTTCCCTTCTTCTTTGGCCTGCCTTACTATGGGTATATACATATCGTTTAGATAGCGGTCAAAAATTATCTTGCCCAGGTCATGGAAGAGGCCGGAGACGAAGAAGGATGGGTCGTTGGACTTCAAGATTTCTTTGGAGACCATATTTGCCGCCGTGCCCACTCCGATGGCATGTATCCAGAACCCTTCCCGGTCGAAGACACTCACCTCATCGGATTTTAAGGTAGAAAAGACACTGGTCCCGAGTGCGAGATTTTTGACGGCTTCGAAGCCGAGGACCACCACCGCCCGGTCTATGGCCTCGACCTTGCCCGAAAGATTGTAGTAGGCCGAGTTGGCAATCTTTAAAACAGCCGAAGATATAGCCTGATCCTGGGATATATAGGCAGCCACATCCCGGGCCGAGGAGGAACTTTTTTGCACCAGGGTCAAGATATTGGCGACAACCGTGGGTAGCGTAGGCAGCGATGTTATCCGGTTGTTTATTATGTAGCGGATGTCTTTATTTTCCATAAGTAATCAAAATGACTAATACGATTGTTGCGAGCTAAGCGATATTTATATCAGATGTTCCACCCGATGACAA
>QYQD01000052.1 GCA_007280345.1 Deltaproteobacteria bacterium
GACTGCATGTTCGCCTCCGGTTGCTTCCCACCCCGCCTCGCGACGACGCAGTTACCTTCGGCTACCAGGGACGGGCATTCCCTGGGAGAGGACTTTCACCTCTCAGATCGCACCTGCTCCCAGGCGCACGGATTCCTGCTTTCGCAGGAATGACATTTTTATTGTTCTTTGTGCCGACCTGTCGGCATGTGTGTTTCATAAAAAATCTTTGTCTACCGATACTATTACAACGGCATTTAAATACATAAACTTGCCAAATCCCCCCATCCCCCCTTTACCAAAGGGGGAAGTGTTTTTCCTCCCTTTGAAAAAGGGAGGTTGGGAGGGATTTAAGAATACTTTTTCAGACAGCTAACCTGATAACCTCATTTAATCAAACTCCGATGCATTCTGAAGATAGATAAAGGGGGAAAAAAAACAAAAGGTGAGAAGATATCCGAAGTTCCTCGTGCTAAACTCGAATCTTGTGAAACCAGCGAAGATATGTTATTAGACAGTGGCCCGCCTCTGGCGGGTAAGTCACTGGAATTGACGCCCCCTGGGCATTTAAATAGCAAAGCGAGGAAAAAACGTGAAGATCAGCCGCGAGGATGTCCAGCATGTGGCCAAGCTGGCCAAGCTTTCTTTCTCCAATGAAGATATCGAGCTATTTACAAATCAATTGAACCAGATATTGACTTACATGGATAAGTTAAACGAACTGGACACGGCACATGTCGAGCCCACACACCACGCCCTGGCCATCACCAATGCCTTCCGGGAAGATGCGGTTCGGCCATCTGTGCCTAACGAAAAAAGTCTGGCCAACGCCCCGGCAAAGGCAGACGGATCATTCACTGTGCCCCGTGTCATCTGAGGTCCTGCCATGCAACTCTATGCCCTGACCATCCACGCCTTAAGGGAATTATTACTCAAAAAGGAAGTTACCTCGTTTGAGATAACCGGGTCTGTCCTGGCACGCATAAAAGAGGTTGACCATAAGGTTCACGCCTATATTACACTTACACCGGAAGTGGCCCTGGAACAGGCCGGAGAAGCCGACCGTATCTTGCAAAAAGGCGAGGGCGGGCCGTTGACCGGCATCCCCATGTCTATAAAAGATGTTGTCTGTACGGAAGGCATACGCACCACGTGTGGTTCATATATTTTGAAGGACTTTGTCCCCATCTATGACGCTACGGTAATCAGAAGACTAAAAGAGGCCGGAGCCGTTCTACTTGGCAAGGCAAATATGGATGAATTCGCCATGGGTTCGTCCACAGAAAACTCGGCCTTCCATATAACCAGAAACCCCTGGCACCTTGACTACATACCGGGCGGGTCAAGCGGAGGCTCGGCAGCCGCCGTGGCGGCAGATGAGTGCATAGCCTCCCTTGGGTCTGATACCGGCGGATCCATCCGGCAACCGGCAGCGCATTGCGGTGTGGTTGGATTAAAGCCCACCTACGGTACGGTATCGCGTTACGGGCTGATTGCCTTTGCCTCATCGTTAGACCAAATTGGGCCGCTCACCAAGGATGTCACTGACTGCGCCTTGGTTCTAAATGCCATCCACGGCCATGATCCCCTGGATTCAACCTCGGCCTCCCGTCCGCAAGTGGACTATACAAAGGCGCTGGTTAAAGGAATTAAAGGAATTAAGATCGGTATCCCCAAAGAATATTTCGGCCCCGGCTTATCCCCTGATGTTGAAAAATCTGTGCGCAATGCTATAAAGGTGCTTTCCGGACTGGGTGCAGAGACCGTAGAGATATCTCTTCCCCATACCGAATACGCGGTAGCTGCCTACTATATCATTGCCCCAGCCGAGGCCAGCTCCAACCTGGCCCGCTACGATGGTGTAAAATACGGCTACCGGGACGACAAGGCCAAAGAACTTCTGGAGATGTATGAAAAGACGCGGTCAAGAGGTTTTGGAACCGAGGTAAAACGTCGCATCATGCTCGGCACCTATGCCCTCTCCTCTGGTTACTACGATGCCTATTACAAGAAGGCCTCGCAGGTACGCACCCTGATCGCGGAAGACTTCAAAAAGGGCTTTGACCGGTGCGACGTCATGTTAACGCCGGTTGCGCCTACGCCACCCTTTAAAATCGGAGAAAAGGTAAACGATCCCCTCCAGATGTATCTATCTGATATTTTCACTATACCGGCCAACCTGGCCGGGTTACCCGCCATCTCTGTGCCGTGCGGATTCAGTGCGGAAGGACTGCCGGTTGGGATCCAATTACTTGGTAATCACTTTGCGGAGGAAAAGATATTACAGGTCGCCTACAACTTTGAATCAGAGACAGACTTCCATACAAAAAAGCCGACTCTTTTATCTTAAGATATCGATCCTGTCATTCCTATATCTTGATGAACTCGTAAAAAGTCAGTGGACGGCACAGTAAAAAGCTCCAGTTGCAAGGCGCGCAAATCCTGAGGAATGAGGCGTACTTGTAGCTACGCCGCAGTGACGAAGGATGCCGCGCAACGCAGCAAATGGACTTTTTACGAAGCCGTCATATCTTCTTATTATTTATTCTCTGCCGGAGGATGCTAGAAGGCTTAAATGTGACTACGCGGCGGGGGGATAGCATTAATTCCGCACCGGTCTGAGGGTTTCTGCCCCGCCTTTCCTTTTTATTCTTGACATTGAATTTACCAAAACCGCTGATGAGCACGCTCTCATTATCAGCCAGGGAGGTCTTGATTATTTCTAATAAGGCCTCCATGGCCAGTACGGCTTCAGCCTTGCGAAGCTTGTTTTTTTCATAAATATGATTAACAAGATCAGCCTTAGTCAGTGTCATGGAACTAACCTCCAGGGGTAAAACCTATTGCTTTTTGCTTTGTCGAAAATTAAACAGAACTGGCCATCCTTGTAACCCTTACCGGGCAAAGCTTCCCCGGCCCATAAACAGCGCCGCAGGGCCCAGTTCTTCTTCGATGCGTAAGAGCTGGTTATATTTGGCCACACGTTCCGAACGCGAAGGGGCGCCGGTCTTGATCTGTCCCGTATTTAAAGCCACGGACAAATCTGCGATAAACGCATCTTCAGTCTCGCCTGAACGGTGAGAAATAATGGAACGATACCCGGCCCGATCTGCCATCTGAATGGCTTCTATAGTCTCGGTCAGGGTGCCGATCTGATTCAGTTTAATCAATATGGCGTTTGCCACGCCCTCCTGTATCCCCTTAGACAGGATGCCGGTATTGGTGACGAATATATCATCACCTACCAGTTGTATCTTGCCGCCTAACTGGCCGGTAAGTTTCTTCCATCCCTTCCAGTCATCTTCAGACAAACCGTCCTCTATGGAAATAATCGGGTATTTTTTCAGCCAGTCTGCATAAAAACCGACCATCTCGTCTGTATTTTTATTCGGCTTTTTCTCGGCAAGCAGCTTATATGTGCCCTTGTCGTAAAATTCGCTGGCGGCGGGATCCAGGGCAATATATATATCCTTCCCCGGCTTGTACCCGGCCTTCTCGATCCCTTGCAGGATAACCTCCATGGCCTCCTCATTCGACCTTAAGTTTGGCGCAAACCCGCCTTCGTCACCCACGGCCGTCTGATACCCCTTGCCTTTTAAGACCCCTTTCAGGGCATGAAAGGTCTCCACGCCCATGCGCATGGCCTCACTAAAGGAAGAGGCCCCGCAGGGTACGATCATGAACTCCTGGATATCCACGTTATTATCCGCATGAGCGCCGCCATTCAAAATATTCATCATGGGCACCGGCAGTACGCGGGCGGCAACACCGCCAAGATAGCGATAGAGCGGAATCCCTAATTCTTCTGCCGTAGCCTTGGCTACCGCTAAAGATACGGCCAGAATGGCATTGGCGCCCAGCTTACCCTTATTCTTTGTCCCGTCCAGGGCTATCATGTTCTTATCGATAAGCGCCTGCTCGGAAGACTCAAAACCTATCAACACTGGAGCAATTTTCTCATTGACGTTCTTGACCGCCCTGGAAACGCCTTTACCCATATACTGGGTTTTAATCTTATCGCGGAGTTCCACGGCCTCTTTTTTGCCGGTCGAGGCGCCGGACGGGACGGCGGCCCGCCCCATATAGCCGGATTCCAAATAAACATCAACCTCTACAGTCGGGTTACCCCGAGAATCAAAAATCTGCCTGCCGAGTATATTAATAATTTCGCTCACTTATCCTCCATGGCAAAATAAAAATGAGTAGCCGTTCAGAAAATCTGGGCTAAACATAGCAAAACACAGATACCCTGTCAATACATATATTTAACGATCCAATTGGGTACTAAGAATGCTGTATTCTCCAAGGGAAGGGCGTCTTTTGTGCTGGACCTAACAATAAAGTCTTTTATCAGGCAGGTGATAGAACTGGCGAATTTTCTCCATTGGCCATCCTTTCCTTAAGAAACAGGAAAGCGCCTCATCGAGAACGATGTTCTTTGATATGGTTTGTGAAAAGGGATGTTCCTGTTCGCATACGAACCGGTAAAGATGTCTATTTTTCCTGCTTAATCTTTTCTCGAAAGTATGCAGATTTAATCGCTTTCCCAGGGCTGGAGAGTTTCTGACACAGAAATAAAGTTTTTCATCACCAAGATGTTCAAATAATAAGACATTTTTGTAAAAAGACTCGTGCTTGGGATGGACAGCGATACAGAAATCATCAATACCCGCACCCCTGGCATAAAAATACACAAGCTTGACTAATGCCAGGAAGATAAACATCCCCTTGCCGCTCAAATCCTCGTGGACCGCCAGGCCGGAAAGCTCTGCCGCTTTTCTTCCATGATATCTCAAGAAGTCCATCTCAATGTTGTAGATTTCATCCATAGGCAGTCCTAATGGCGAGTCTGGGATAAGAGTAAGGGTCATTATTACTAAGTCATCCTTCTTAGCGATAAACGTCCGGGTGTCAGGGAGTAAATTATAAATCCCTATTCTCATTTCAGAATGGTGCGGTTTAACATATCCTCGTGTTACATAGGCTTTGTAGATAAGATTATATGATTGCTCCAATTCATCCAGAGTATCAACTACCTTGAATTCTATATCCTCGGCGCTAACCAGGGATTTTGCCGGGATATCATCGTCTAAGATATCTAATGTTATCATAATACAGCCTCACCTATAATTTTTGATATGACTAAGCCTCTTGCAAAACTCCATTTTTTGTCATTCCCGCAACGCTTTTGAGCGGGAATCTGGTTTTATTCAAGTAAAAACC
>QYQD01000136.1 GCA_007280345.1 Deltaproteobacteria bacterium
AGTCGCGGGTTCAAATCCCGTTTCCCGCTCCAGAGGCGGCATAGCCAAGAGGTAAGGCAGCGGTCTGCAAAACCGTTATTCTCCGGTTCGAATCCGGATGCCGCCTCCAGCTATTCCAGGTAGTTAGCCCTCCTTTATCCCCTTCAATCCCCTTCGAAAATTTCCCTGTTTGCGGATAGGTTTTTATAGATAAAGAGCCCTGGTGAGTTTTTTCACCAGGGCTTTTGGTTGCATGATGGGCCAGGCACCCGGATCTGAAAGCCTGATAGATGAGTTCATAAAGTGCACTGGGGAGAATTACCCAGCCAATTATCTGGGTTGGGCCACATCCCGGCATCTAACCAAACAGACCCCCCTCCCGACATAAAAACCCCTCCGGGCGCCTGAGGCCATCAGGATTGATCGCGGCCCATGCCTCGTTGGACCATCAATCACCACTCCTTCCTCATCTCGGGATTAGCCTCCCCTGCGTTGTTGCCAGAGGGGCCTGGAAGTTCCCGCCCCCCCTTGGGCCGACCGGGTGAAGGCGTTTCGGAACGGAGAATCCCGAGTGATCAGCGGGATTCCGTCGTTAAACCCCATCGCTTTATACATAGATAACGATGATTCAACAGGGTTGAACGAAAAGGCTGGAGCATTGAGCACAACAAATTCGGCTGAAAACTGTTAAACAGGGGCAATTTTTACCGATAATAATTTTCACTTCCTTTTAACCCGTTAGATCATTAAATCTTTTGGCAGGTAGTCTTAATCCGGATGAACCAAATTCTGACCACCTCATCCAATTATTTCGGTGGTCCCGCTTCGGGGAAACCAGACTCGCCGAAATAGCCGCGGTGATTATGGAATTTTTCGAGAATTTATGGGACCGGGGATGTAGTTTATGGGGGTAATCTGCGCAGGTTACACTCGTTATACGGGTGAAATCAAGGGAGGAGGCCTCTGAAGCGGGCTCTTCCCGTCGGCCGGTGAACTTTCGAGTTGAGCGGCAATGCGGAATTATTTCCTGGCAAAAATGATGTTTTTATAAATTGTCTCCTCTTCCTCAAATCTGCGCTCGAATTCGATCTTAAAACCCGCTTTTTCAAAAAACTCGGTAATGGCAGGTTCTGACTTGTCGCTCACCTCAACCACCACAGATTTTAATCTTCTATTTCGGACCGTTTCTGACATACCTGAAATTATACTTTGTTCAGCTCCGTCAACATCGATTTTAATATAATCAGGAAATAAATGAGACATTTCAGTAAAATTATCTATTGAAATTGAAAGTGCATTAAATGTTATGCTGTCATATTTCTCCCTTTCCTTAACAAAATAGTATTGAGTTGGTCCTTCATATGATATTATATTAATTTTATCAGCTAAAGCCATAAAATATTGATCAACATTTTTAATATTATTTAAACTAATATTATAGGCCAGATTAAATGAAGACATTAAACACAGGTCAAATGAAACAATTTTCTTAGGACCGTTTGTCTTTAGAGCCGCATACAATGTCTCAGTACCAAAACCTGCTCCGACATCAAAAAAAGTACAACCTGTTTCAAAGCCATCAATCCAATCCAAGACTTCGGGCTCTCTCTGCTCCCAATTTTTAAATGTGTTATAGACCCCAACTTGATTCAATGGAATAATAATTTTTATAGGAACCCCTCTCACTATAGCTTGCGGAATGGGAAGCACTCTTCCAAAAAAATCAAATATTCTTTTAGAAAAAAAAGTCTTTTCTACCAATTGAGATAGAATAGTATTCAGCGTACCAAATATAATAGTCTCAAGCGTCCTGAGTAAACGTCCTTTTTTATAAACCATAACAACACTCCTTTTCCAATAAATAATACATAAGATTTAACGCAGCATAAAAAGGTTTAAACATACAATCACAAGTTTTATAGAAAAAATTCCAATATTTAATAAATTAACTCAGTATTTTATTTTCGAGTTATCAAAATAAAACGCAAATAATATCGTTGCAATCTAATTATTTTATTAGTATATAAAATGTTACTTTAAGTATAATTAAAACAACTATAATGAAATATGTTTAACTATTGGTCAACCATTTACGTTATTTGTATGAAATATATTGGGCAAATAATTATTGTAAAACGGAAAACTCAAAAAAAACCCATCAACAATAATTATTTCTTTAACAGGTTTTCTGTATAATCTCGACTCTATTTATGCTAAGCCATGTTAGTCTGTCAAGGTTAAACCAATATATGGTTGATTTACCAAGACTCATGTTTCGATAAACGGCTAGCCTGGCTTTTTCCACGGACATAATCGCATAATTTCTCTATCAGGTCCATTAATCCACTTGGATCGGCCAACCGAGGGAGGGGCCGGCCCCTTCCGGGTTTTAAGATAAAACCTGAGGCGCTGCGGCTGGCGGCCAGTGGGTCAACCCCTCCGGCAGCCACTCCCGACTAATCAGTTATCGGCGCAGGCGATGACGTCGGGGTGAGCCGGGTTGGACCATGCCCGGAAGAGTCGACGGTCAGAAGGCCGCAAGGCTGACCGGACATGGTCGTAAACACCCCCCCCCGAACCGAGCCCGAAGGTTTTTCCGGACAGGCTCCCGGAGGGGCAAGCAATCCAGGTTAAGGTCAGCCACCGCCCGCCTGAGCCTGGCATGACCAAGGGGCCGGGCAAGCCCGGCCCTTTAAGGTCTCTGGCGCGCTGGATCCCAGCCGGGCTCCCGGTAAGGGAGGGTCAGAGAACGGCCTTTCCCCACGGGAGCGTGGGGCGGCAAAGGGAGTTTCAGTAACCCAGGTCCTCTCCCACCAGCTTGACGTGGATCCGGTTGGCCACCAGGTGCCCCTCGATGATAGACCACATGTTGCAGATGCGCTCGGGGCTCTGGCAGTCGGAGCACAACCCCGTTTCCACGCAGGGGGTGGCCCGCCTGAGGCGAATGGCGTTGATGGGAGCGGCGTGGTGTTTCACCCGGGCCATGGCGGTTTCCAGGTCCGGGGCTACCTTGTTCAGCCCCACCACCAGGATGACCTTCTTGGGTCCGAAGCACATGGCCGCCACCCGGTTGCCCTGGCCGTCCAGGTTCACCAGCTGGCCGTCCAGGGTGATGGCGTTGGTGCTGGTGATCAGGTAGTCGGCGGTCAAACCCCTGATCCGCAGGCGGATGCCCTCCTCCGGGGCCAGGCCCGGGGCAGTAGGGGTCAATGAGCTCCACCCCCGGTTTGGCGGCCAGGGCCTCCCACAGCCCCATCTCCACCAGGGACATGGAACCGCAGCGGCTGACGGTGGCCCCCGCCGGAATCATGGCCAGAAGGTCGTCCCGGGCCTGGGCCGCGGTGGGGGCGTAGCTCGCCTCCATCCGCCGCCTGGTGAGGTTCTTGATCAGGTGCTGGGCCAACTTTTCCCGGTAGGTGACCTGATGTTCGTCCATGGGTGCTCCTCTCTGGGATGGTTCGGTGCTGGGAGATGGTAGCCATCCGTCCACAAGATACGTCCTGCCAGACGCAGAAACTGCTGGTTATGACAACCGTCTGCACGGGTGTTTTACACCATTGCCCTGAAAAATCCAACTTTTAATCAGGTCGGGGACAGGGGCCCGGACCCCCTCCGGGCCTGCCCCGATGCGCCTGCCGGTATGCCCTGGGGGTACCGCCTCTCAAGAAGAGGTGTTCCCGCAGCTTTGCCCCCATGCACCCGCCAGGCTGCTCCGGCCCCGCATTCCCACCGGGCACCGCTTTTAAGATTAAGAAAGGACAGACTCCCGGATGGCGGGCTCGGCCGCGTTGAGTCTGAGTTCCCCCTCCTCTGCTGGAGCACCGCCAGAGTTTCGTGTCCTCTGGGCCTGTCGCGGCTGTCCGGCTTTGCAGCATTCTTAAGGCCGTAATCCCCCCTGGGCTGTCCACCGCCGCCTCCTCCCTAAGTCCTCCTTTTCTGCACGGTCAAGGGATCTGAAAACTTTTTCTAAAAAAGATTGATCGATTCCTAAAGTCTTAGGGAAAAATTCCCGACATCCCTGATGTGGCCAACAAGCAAGGACATCAGGGCAAAATCCTTCCACGGTCCAGGTAACCGGCCAGGCGGGTACCGGGGAACCGTTGGGGCGCGGCCGTGGCAGACCCGGGGACGTTTGCCTGAGCTGGCGCAGCAAGTCCCTGCTATCGAGGCCATCAGGATCGCGTTCTTAACAGCGACAGAGGCGACGCTCAGGCTCAGCAATCTGCAACGCGGTAAACCCAGAGAATTATCGCCTGGGAAATCAGGTCTGCACCGTATGGTTCGGAGCATCAAGCAGGGGTGCCGATCACGGCCACCAAGAGACGGAAGTCTGATTTTTGCAGAATGCGGTAGCAGTGCATACAGAGCTTTGGGCTACTCTTTAAACCGATGGTGGAGGCATACATGAATCTTTCCCCGGCCGTAAGTAACCGTCAACCCTTGTAAATATTAACTGGTCCTGAGTCCCGTCAGGTCTACTGGGGGATTTACGATAATACCTGTTGACGTCCGGTGGCACCCGGCAAAAGAGCTTTCTCATCTGTTCGGCCAACCGGGGGGAGGGGGCCAGCCCGTGGCCCTGGGAATAGCCCTGGCGGCCGCCGAGGTCCATAACCAGCCGGTGCTGATCATCGATGGCAACTTTTCCCATCCCCAGGTATGCAAAGCTTTTTTTTGCCGGAACTCCATGGACTGGGCGACTTCCTGGCCGGAAGCGTCGACGTCAAGAGCGGCGGCCAGTGGGTCTTTGTGGCCGGCCAGGTGGGCGCACCCAAGGCCATTTCCTGGGAAGGTCACCTGACCGTCCTCCAGGCTATTGCCGCGGCTGGGGGTAAGACGAATAAGGCTGATATGTCCCGGGTGGTCATCGTAGGGCGCGGGCCCTTCGAGCCGGCGCAATGGATGCAAACCGATCTGGCCTCGCCCCTTAAAGGCAAGGATCTCAAGAACGACGTGGCACTGAGGAGCGGAGATGTCGTAGTGGTGCCCATGAGCGGCATCGCCAAGCTGGGCGTGTTCGTCCAGCAGGTCCTGTGGGATTTGAACCCCATGTATGGTACGTATAGCATCACCCTCGGCAGTGCATCCGGCGCGTTTGCGGCGCCCACACCGTTAGGAGGGAGTGAGGTTGGCCCGAGCTTTCCTGGTCGGTTTTCTCATCATGAGCTTATTGGCGCCATCAGCAAGGGCGGATGACTTTGGGCTGGACCCCAAGGGCTACTTTGATGCCTTGCCATCCGACATCGTCAACGTCGCCCTGCCGGAATTTGGCCAGTACCTCATCATCCCAGGTGACTATGGCCTGGGGAATGTCACCCCGGTGGAGGAAGTGTTACAGGGCACGGGACGGGTCGCGCGCATCTTCCGTTCCCCGGAGCTGCGCATCTCTCACAAGCGCCCGGCGGAAGTGCAAGTTCTGCTGGGCAATGTCCAGGGTCTCTACGTCTGGATTAACACTCCCCCAATGCAGGGGGAGTGGACTCTGAACATCGACCTGCTCTATGTCGATGGCACCAGGAAGAATGTCTTTGGTAAGAAAATGAAGCCGGGGGGGCGTGATTTTTTTTATGTGGAACCCCATACCCGGCTGGCTTGCCACCTGTCAACTAAAACTACGGCAGTTAAGGTACCCCTG
>QYQD01000026.1 GCA_007280345.1 Deltaproteobacteria bacterium
CCCCTCTCATCCGCGAGGATCGTGAGATTGGATTGAAGAATTTACAGTTTAATATGCCCGAGTCGTTTGAACGTGAGAACGTTGAGACGTAAAAAGGCAGGGGTCAAGAAATCCGAATTTGTTGTAGTCCTATTCGCTAACCGCTATGCGCTATACGCTATACGCTATACGCTATCTTTTGCTATACACTACTTTTTAAGCTTCCGCCGGGCTACACAGCCCAGGCTAATCAGCCCGGTTCCCACCAGAAGCATGGTGGCTGGTTCGGGGACACCAGTTGCGCCGTCGTGGGAAAAAGGACTAAAGATACAGTGGGTCTTGTGGTTGGCCTTGATGTAATGGTCATAAGCGACTATGTCCACCCAGGTATAACCATCAACGGAGATATCGAATTTTTTCGTCTCACCCTTAGCAAGGTCACCCCATTCATCACCGGGGATGTAATTCTGGACCGTCTCGCCCGTGCCAAAATCCCCGATAACATATTCATAATACGAGGTTGGAAACACACCGTGGGGAGGTAATGTATCGCCATCACCCATGATTGGCGTCCCGTCGGGACAAAAAGAAATATAGGGATCAGCGCTATAATCTACCGTCTCATCCAAAATTTCGGAGTCTATAGGCCCATATGGTCCCTTCACGACGGTCCCATTCTCGGTCAGCTCCCCCTTCAGCCAAGTAACCTCTATTGTACCGTCTTGGTCTGTAGGAACCGCAGATGCAAACTTTACATCGTAAATATTCAGGTTTGCCCCGACTACCCAGAGCTCGTAGTCATAAGAGTAAATAACCCACGTTTCGGTGGCAGTATCATACTCAGCCCCCGGAATATATATCTGCAGGTTGGGTATCGCCCAGGCAGACGTGCCAAAGCTCAGGATTACCAGGGTTATTAGCGTCAAGTATCTGTAGATTCGCTTTATCATATATAACACCTCAAATTAATCAGGACGCTCGCCTGAGGAGGACCGATATCCGCAGAAAAATATTTTCTACATTTAAAATCTTGACAATCTGCGTCCAACATGAATAGTAATTCACTTCTTCGCTAATTCATTAATACAATATCTATGCCAAAAGTTGGATAATATCCCAGATTGGAAAATATATTAGCCATATCCACAGGTTATGATTATACGGGATTCTCAAGACTAGGATTAGAAAGTTAAAGAAAGAGAAAAGAAATGCCATCTGAATGGAAAAATACTTCCACTCTATGTGTAAAGTTTTTCACATCGAAATTCTCCTGCTCACCGCAAAGGCGTAAAACAAGTCAAAACGAAAACTTCTGTCTCTGGTAATGACGGAGGCAGGTCTTAAGGTTGGTGGCCAGGCCCTTTTTGCTGTTTACTATAAAAAGGTTGTGGTTTATGTGGAAAAGTTCTTCCTTGAGCCGCACCACCGGCCTCTGTTTTCTGCCTTCCACCCCGTAAAGGCGGCTTATTTCCTCCTCAAAAAGGGGGACTATTTTATCTTTCATACGAAGCTCGGTATCCACCAGAAAGAAAGCCAGATGCGGTGATAGGTCCCCAAGACGTTGATAGAAAGCCCGGACGTCCGCGGCCTCCACGCCCTTCGGCGGAGAGGATTTTACCTCTACATAGGCCAGGCGGTTATCCAGCCAGGCGATAACATCATAGTCCCCGCCGTGGGGGGTTTCTTTGAACTTTACACCGTAGATAGCCGGGGCCTCAAATTCCCGGATGAATACCCGGGCCACAAACCACTCGAGGGTGGGGCCTATACTCGATACCGATTTTATGCCCAAGGCATAGCCACTTTGACCCGATCCGGTAACGAGTCCTATCTCCTCAAGAAAACGCAGGTAGTTGGCAGCGGTGCGTGGTGAACAATACCGGGTCAAGTCTTTTAAAGTAAAGTGTTCCTGATGCGCTATGAGATCACGCAGAAAAAGCCGGAAGGAATAACGTTGCATTAAGTGATAGAAACATCCCTCTACCCCGGCATCTACCTGAGGGGATAATAATAAGCCTCTATCCGGATTATACTGGATCAGATTAAACCCTTTTTGCCGGAGAATAGAGACTACGGTTACATCCTGGCGGGCCAGGCGATGCTCCAGGTGGAGGACCTTATCTTTTAGGCGGGTAATCTCTTTCTTCAGCCGCTGAATTTCTTTTTCCATTGTGGATGTATTTATACGCAGGCTAAAGCCTGCGGCTACCCGCTATTCGCTATACGCTATACTCAAACCGCCTTTACATAAATATCATGTACGATCTCCGGATCGACCGCTACCGTAGTCTCACCTACCTGTATAATAGGGGAAGGCTTCTTCTGCCGCAGCTTGATTATACTTCCCGGTACCACACCCAGGGCGCTCAATTTATCCAGCCTGGCCGGAAAATTGGAAGAAATAAAGACAATCCGCCCTTCTCCGCCCGGATCGAGGTCGCTAAGGGGCATGACCAGGGGCTTTACACTCTTTTCAGGGGCTGTGCAGCATTTTCCTGGTGGAATAGGTTTGCCGTGCGGACAGACCGGAGGATGGCCAAGGAAAGTGCAGACACTATCCGTAACCTCCGGGCTCAAAATATGCTCCAATTTACACGCCTCTTTCTCTGCCTCCTCCTCCGAAAGCTCAAATATCTCCATAAGCAGCCTCTCGGTCAAACGGTGTCTGCGTATAATCCCACGGGCCTTTTCCTCTCCTTTTTCTTTGAGATAGACCTTATCCCCTTCCCTGGCAAAAAGTCCTTCCTGCTCCATGTAGGAGAGTATATTCCTGGCCTCAGGGTCCGATGCCTCGCTCTGGAGATCGGCCAGGTTTGAAACGCCGTTTTCACGCAGGTTCCAGATAAATTCCAGCAGTTCATCGATGGCCCGGTCACGGGTTTCTGCTTCCCTGTGACAAAATGGCCCCCGGATATGACAATGTGGTTTTCTCTTTCCCCATTTAAATTTCATAGGTACCTCCCTGCGAATAGCGTATAGCGTTTAGCGGGTAGCGTTCGGCGAAACGAGGAATTCTTTTATTTTTAGCTTAACGCTGATCGCTTACAATTATATTTTAAACCCTGTGATTTTTAAAATTAAATTCAGCAGACCTCCCACCGTAAAGGCCACAGCCAGGATAAAACCACTTATGGCCGCACCAATTTTCCAGCCCCTTTCTTTGACGATGACCAGGAAATTCGCCAGACACGGGACGAACAAGGTCATAGTTACCAATGCCACCAGTATCTGTTCGGCGCTCAGCGCATGCGCCCGCGCCAACGCCAGAAGACCGGCTGCGCCATAGTCACGCCGCAAAAAACCGATGAGAAAGGCCTGGGTGGTCTCTACCGGAAGTCCCAGTACGCCTTTAATAAACGGTGCAGCTCCGTTTTCGATATGTACCATTATCCCGGCCCTATCCAGTATAAAAAGTATAAATGTGCTCAGGGCAAAGAGGGGTACGGCCTCTTTTAGATACCACTCAATACGGGACAATGTCTTAATGAGAATATTCCCGATCCTGGGAAGGCGGATAGGCGGGAGTTCCAGGACAAAATCGGAGGATTCGCCCGGCAGATAGCGTGCCGCCAGGTAGCCGACCACTGCCAGGACGAGGCCTACGACCCCGGCCCAGAGCACAACCAGCATGGGAGAAAATCCGGAGAGCATGCCGAAAATAATGGCCATCTGCGCCGAACAGGGGACGCCCAGGGCCAGGAGCAGGGTAACGATAATTCTATCCCGCTTGCTTTCCAGGATGCGGGTGGTAAGCGTAGCCATAACGCCACACCCCAGCCCCAGAATCATAGGCAGAATGGCCTTTCCATTAAGACCGATTAACCGGAATATCTTGTTACTCATAACCGCCAGCCGGGGCAGATAACCGGAATCCTCCATCAGGCCGAAGGCTATGAAAAAAAAGGTAATAATAGGCAGGATCAGGGCAAAGGCATAGGTCATGGCCATGGTCAGAAGACCATACTGACCGACCAGCAGGTCCCTCAGCCAGGCCACCGGCGCCAGGCGCTCGGTCCATCTTAGGAAAAAGGGGTTGATATACTCTCCGAAAACCGTCTCTTCCATAAAGTCAACGGCCACGCCGGCGCCAAAAACGCCGATTACCTGATAGAGTAAATAAACCGCGCCTATCAGAATAACCACGCCCCAAAACGGATGTACGGATAGTTCACCGATGCGGGTGGAGAGCCGCTTCCGTTTGATAGGATTAATCATGGTCACCCGGCGCACAATTTCATCCGCCTTTTCCAGACGGGCCTGATTAATCAGATAGCTTATGGGTTGATCGAATCCGGCCTGGCATGATCTCCGGATCGCCTCGATCTCATTGACCCTGGATTCCGGCAGGCGTGCATGCAGCCATCGTTTAAGACTTTTATCCCCGGAAAGGAGCATGATAGCGATGGAACGGGGGCTTATATTCTCTGCCGGCAGGAAGTCCGCTATCTGAGAAACGGCCTCTTCAAGGGCCGGAGGATAACTTATATGCAATGTGGCCTCTCTCAGATCACCAAGCTCTTCCGTTATTTTTTCCAGATTCTTTTTCTGTGTGGCTACTGTGGAGATGGCCTTGGCGCCGATCAGCGAGGAAAGTTCCTGGTAATTTATTTTAATGCCGCGTTCGCGGGCCTCATCCTCCATATTAAGCACAAGAAGGAAAGGCAATCCCATTTCGGCCAATTGGCTGGATATAAGGAGGCTGCGGCGCAGATTTTTGGCATCAGCCACCTGGACGATTAAGGCATCCTTCTCATTAAGTAAAATATTGCGCGTAACTATCTCATCTTCAGAGGTGGGCAGCAGGCTGTTTACGCCCGGCGTATCCAGCACAGTAACATTTTTACCCCTCCATTTAGTCGTACCATGTGAAACCTCTACGGTCGTCCCCGGATAGTTTGAAACCACTACGTATTTACCGGTCAGGTAGTTGAAGACCACGCTTTTACCCACGTTCGGGTTGCCGATCAGTATGATTTTCTTTGTTGACTTCCGGTTAATATCCTTACTCTCCATGCCCCTATTTTTTCCCCGCTTTCTCATCTGAAAATCCCCCTGTATCCCCCTTTTCCAAAGGGGGAATATGATGGTGCCCCCCTTTACTAAAGGGAGGTGAGGGGGGATTTTTCTCTTTTTTCAAGCAATCCGCACATGCACCGTATATCTCTAATCTGTGATCTTTGATAGCGAAATGATGGCGTGCCGCTATCTCCTCCTGCATCTTTTCGATGCGGTTATCCGTGAATTCAAGTATCTTCCCGCAGGAGATACATATCAGATGGTCATGATGCTCTCCCTGATCAACATTCTCATAACGGGTCTGTCCATCGGCAAACTTCCTCTCCACCGCCATCCCGCACTCTGTCAGCAGTTTTAGGGTTCGATAGACGGTGGTATAACCTATCCGGGGATTGAAGCGGGCCGCATGCCGGTAAAGCTCATCTAAGTTTACATGGCCCTTTATACTGAAAAAAATCCGGGCTATCTCATCCCGCTGACGTGAAGACTTGAGCTTCTTCTGGGCAATATATCCTTTAAGGACACCCTGCTTTTTATTAACAGCTTTCGTGGAAACGCCCTCCCTTCACCTGCAAGCCTCCCCTTAAAATGAAAATGAATTTCATTTTCATAATCTATTTAAGACATCCTCCGGGTCTTGTCAAGGGAAATAAGCGCTGGAATATTGGGTGTTGACTTTTATCCACAATTAACTTAGCTATAAGGGCCTATAGCGTTACCTTAAATCCCAGACTTAACCAGGATAAGAAATGCCCTGTAAGACATGCGGCGGCCAGCTCTCCATCGTCAGGACCTGAAGGGACGTAATCCTGCGCTGCAAGGATTGCGGCCGCAAATATACAGTTAAAGAACTGCTTGGCGAACTGGATGAAGATTTACTGGAGCGGATCGCCATGATCCGGTGTGACCGGGTCTAATCCCATGAATAGCCCGAAGACCAAAAACAACCTGCCGGTAATCCCTTCCAAGCTAAAAAACGCCCCTAATCCTTCAAATGCCGCAAAATTTCTCGACGTTATAAAATCAGACCTCGCCCGGAATATCTATAATAAATATGGCGTTGTCCCTCACTTCGTATAGTTTTAGCAAACACTGTCTAAAAATAGAGTGTTGTTTTATACCAAGTTGCGTTCAAATCCCCCTTAATCCCTCTTTTTCAAAGGGGGATATAATCTCCCCCTCTTTGTAAAGAGGGGTCAGGGGAGATTTTATCAGGTAATCCTCCACACTATTCCCGGAAGAACTCAATATTTTCTGTAATTTGGACGGAGGATTAGGAGGCTTGTTTTATCTCTTCAATTATACGACGGGCAGCTTCTTGAGGATTTTGGGCGGTTCGGATAGGTCTTCCCACTACTATATAATCGGCGCCATTAAGAATAGCCTCCCGGGGAGTGACAATCCTTCTCTGGTCATCATCGGATGTAACACTCCAGGCCGGCCGTATGCCGGGGGTAACGATGAGAAAATCCCTTCCTAACCGTTCTCTTATAGCCTTAACTTCCTGACCGGAAGATATGACGCCGCTGCATCCCGCTTCTCCGGCTACCATGGCCCTCTGCACCACAAGGCAGGAAACATCATCGATAAACTCCCCGGCCAAACCCTGGACAGCGAGATCATCTCTTCCTATACTGGTCAGAAGGGTTACTCCAAGTACCTTTGTCCCGGCGCCGGTAGCTATGGATATGGCCCCGGCCAGACGTCTGCCCGTATCACAGTGAATGGTCACAAAGTCAACGCCGTATCCGGAGATAACGGATAAGGCCCTTTTTACCGTCTCCGGTATGTCGTGGAGTTTCAGGTCGAGAAAGATTCCGGCCTCTGTCTCTTCTTTGATCTTCTTCAGGATAGAAGGGCCTTCCGCGATAAACAACTCCAGCCCGATCTTAAATACACCAACTGTACCGGCAAGAAGACGTACGTATGTCGAAGCCTCTTTCCAGGAAGGGAAGTCCAGAGGAAATATGAGCCTGTCTTTGGGGGTTAGAGACATAATTTCACCGCAAGACGCCCCAGTACGGTCGGTTCCTCCCTACGGGGCAGGCAAAGGGCGCAAAGTTTAATTCTTTTGTCATATTACAAGGTGTCTCTTTTATCTATCTTAATATCCTTTCTTCAAATACAGGAGAAATTCTCTATTGCCCTTGGCGCCCAGAATGGGCGACTCAATAAGACCTATGGGAATCAGGCCGATGTCTCCCGCAAATGTCTGTATTTTTTCAGTCGACTGCATCTGAAGCGCCGGGTCACGGACTATGCCCCCCTTCCCCACCTGTCCTTTTCCAACCTCAAACTGAGGTTTAACCAGCGCTACTATCTCCGCCTGCTCTTTTAGCAGGGTAACGACTACCGGGATAACCTTGGTCAGGGAAATAAAGGATACGTCTATGACCACTATGTCCGCTTTTTCGCCTATGTCTTCCGGCCCCAAGTAACGAATATTTTTTCGCTCCAGAGATATGACGCGCTCATCCTGTCTAAGCTTCCAGTCGAGCTGCCCATATCCCACGTCTATGGCATAGACCCGCCGGGCCCCATGCTTCAGGAGGCAGTCCGTAAACCCGCCCGTCGAGGCCCCGACGTCAATAGCCACCCTGCCCTGGATGTCTATACCAAAGGCCTTTATGGCCTCCTCTAACTTTAGACCGCCCCGGCTGACATACGGTATGTCAGGCTCTTTCAATAAGATATAAGCATCCACCGGCACCATAGCCCCGGCCTTGGTTACCGGGACCCCATTAATCAGAACCGATCCCGCCATTATCAGGGCCCGGGCCCGCTCCCGACTCGAAACCAGACCTTGATCCACAAGTATCTTATCCAGCCTCTGTTTATGGAGATGTTTTGACAGGCGTTCAGCCATCAGCTTGGTAGCCGCAGGCTTTAGCCTGCGCATTAGCCTTTCAGTAAAGATAAACCGGCCTCGGCTATGGATTCCGCAGTCAAGCCATATCTCTCGCGAAGCTTCTTTTGACTGCCATGCTCCACAAAACGATCCGGGATGCCTATTCGTTTTAAGGGCTTATTTAGGATATGACGGCGTTCAAATAGTTCCAGGATGGCACTGCCGAATCCACCGTCCAGGACGTGTTCTTCTACGGTCAACACGGCCTTGCTTCGTTGAGCCCTTGAGACGATAAGTTCCTCGTCCAGGGGCTTTACAAACCGGGAGTTGACCACAGCGGCGCTAATCCCTGATTCTGCCAGTAACTTTGCGGCTTGAACAGCCGTATTGACCGTGACCCCGATCGCCAGTATCAAAATATCGTCGCCTTCCCGTAAAACTTCGGCCTTGCCGATCGGTATGACGTTCAGGCGCTGATCCAGGGGGATGCCCTCACCGGCTCCCCTCGGGTAGCGCACGGCGGCCGGACCCGGATGTTTAACGGCCGTATAAAGCATATGCTGGAGTTCATTCTCATCCTTAGGGGCCATAACTACCATATTAGGCAGGTGCCGCAAGTAGGCAAAGTCGAAGAGCCCATGATGAGTAGGCCCGTCTTCGCCTACAATTCCACCCCGGTCCAGGGCAAAAGTTACCGGTAAATTAGAAAGGCAAACGTCATGGGCTATCTGGTCATAGGCCCTTTGCAGGAAAGTGGAATAGATAGCCACAACCGGTGACAGGCCCTCCGAGGCCAATCCGGCCGCAAAGGTCACGGCATGCTGTTCGGCGATACCCACGTCAAAAAATCTCTCAGGAAATTTCTCGGAGAAATCATTCAGCCCGGTGCCCTCCGGCATGGCCGCAGTAATAGCCACAACTTTTTTATCTTCAGACGCCAGTCTTATGAGCGTATTTCCAAAGACCTTGGTGTAACTCATAGGAGAGTTGAGGTTGACTTGAATCTCCCCGGTCTCAATATCAAAAGGTCCCACGCCATGGTAAAGGTCTGGCCTATCCTCGGCTGGTTTGTACCCCTTGCCTTTTTTTGTCAATACATGCACCAGCACCGGTCCCTCAAGATGTTCCAGGTTGCGTAAGATCGGGATGAGTTCTCCAAAATCATGACCGGAAATGGGGCCGATGTATTCAAATCTCAGGGCCTCAAAGAGCATCCCGGGCGTGAAAAATCCCTTGAACGATTCCTCTACCTTCTTAAGGACATGGATTATATTCTCTCCCACCCCGGACAGTGATTTCAGCCTCCGCTCCACGTCTTTCTTAAACCTTACCATGGTGCGTCCGGTGAGTTTGCGGCTGAGATACGCCGAGAGGGCCCCGACATTCTTGGATATCGACATCTCATTGTCATTCAGGATAACGATCAGGTTCTTATCCAGGTGTCCGGCCTGATTCAATCCTTCGAAGGCCAATCCGGCGGTCATAGACCCATCACCGATGACGGCAATAACCTTGGCCTTTTCTCCTTTAAAGCATTTAGCCGCCGTGATGCCTAACGCCGCTGAAATGGAGGTGCTGCTATGGCCGGCGTCGAACGCATCATAGGCGCTTTCGGCCCGTTTAAGAAAGCCGCTGATTCCTCCATCCTGGCGCAGGGTGTGAAACCGGTCCCGGCGGCCGGTGAGGAGCTTATGGGCATAGGCCTGATGGCCCACATCCCAGATGATCTTGTCGCGCGGAGTATCAAAGACATAATGCAGGGCGATGGCCAGTTCCACAGTCCCAAGACTTGAGGCCAGGTGGCCGCCATTCTTAGAGACCGTTCGGATTATCTCTTCCCTTATCTCCTGGGCCAGAAGGGTTAGTTGATTCTCGTTGAGGGACTTCATGTCTGCCGGGCTATTAATGCGAGGGAGTATCGGAGATATAATCACTTCCGCCTCCTTTTCATCGTCGATCGGCCTGCCTTTAGCGGAGGGTGTTTTTACCCGCTTTTGAGAGACACCTTGCTTCAAATCCATCCCCTGTGCTACCGCCATCTCTCCCACCTACCCTTGACGGCTTCGTAAAAAAGTCTTTTCACCGCTGAGCACGCAGAGTCCGCAGAGAAAAACTGTAAACCATTCAATATGTTATCTCAGCGTCCTCGGCGACCTCTGCGGTAAACTTTTACTTTTTACGAAATCATCACTTTTTTCTATCTAAAGTATAGTGGGCTATGGCCCGAAGGGGCTCAGCCTCGGCCCCAAACCCACGCAGGCTATCTATGGCCTCTTCAACGAGCCTACCGGCTATGCCCCTGGATTCCTCAAGCCCATAAACAGATGGATAGGTAGCCTTCTTTTTTCTTATATCACTACCCGTAGCCTTACCCATCTCTTTTGGATCACCCTCGACATCCAGAATATCATCAATTACCTGAAAAGCCAGTCCCAGGGCCTCTCCATAACGCCCTAACGCCTTTATCTTATTCCGACGGCCGCCCGCTATCAAGGCCCCGGCTTGAATCGAACCGGCGATAAGGGCTGCGGTCTTATGCGTATGAATGTACCGGACGGTCCCGGCATCCGCGTCTTTACCTTCGGAAGCCATATCCACAACCTGGCCGCCCACCATACCGTGCACTCCCGCGGCCCGGGCTATCACCTGGGTGGCCTCGATGGGATTGGACTTACGCCTCCCCGCATTATGTGAGACGCCGGACAGTAGTTGAAAAGCAAAAGTAAGAAGGCCGTCACCGGCCAGTATGGCCATAGCCTCTCCAAAGACCTTGTGGCAGGTTGGCGCCCCGCGACGATAGTCGTCATCATCCATAGCCGGCAGGTCATCGTGAATGAGCGAATAGGTGTGAATACATTCCAGGGCACAGGCCACAGGTAACGCCTGTTCTATATCTCCGCCCATGGCCTCGCAGGCGGCCAGGCACAGGATTGGCCGCACCCGTTTGCCCCCCGCAAAAACGCTGTAGCGCATAGCCCGCATAACTTCCCCGGCCGGACCTTCTTCCTTTGGCAGGTATCTATCCAGGACCTGGTCAACCAACGCCCTGCGCTCAGCAATATAGGTCTTTAAATCCACTTACACATTCCCTTCCGACTCAAAGGGCTTGGTCAATAACTTACCGCCTTCGCCTTTTACCAGAAGTTCAATCTTCTTCTCTGCTTCATCAAGTTTACGGAGACAAAACTGTGAAAGTTTAACCCCTTCTTCAAATTTTTTCAACGATTCTTCGAGAGATAGATCGCCGGCCTCCAGCGCCCGGACGATCTCTTCTAACTTCTGCATGGCCTCTTCAAAATTCTCTTTGCCCATTAGACCCCCCCAGAAAAATCTCAAAATTGAGATTTGGTATCAGTTTAGCTGTTTGAAAGAGTATTCTTAAATCCCTCCCAACCTCCCTTTTCCAAAGGGAGGAGAAACACTTCCCCCTTTGGAAAAGGGGGATTGAGAGGGATTTTGGCTCTTATAGCGCCTTGCTTAGGCATATTTTTCAAAAACCTAAAGTGTTACAAGATTTGAAATTTGAAATCTATTTGTCAGCAATCATAGCCGTGGCCTCGATGAGGGATAGCGGGTCCACCCTTGCGCCACAAATAACCGCGCCCCAGTGCAGATGCGGCCCGGTAGCCCTTCCTGTAGCCCCTACTTCTCCAAGTGAATCTCCTTTGGCCACCTGCTGCCCTTCTTTCACCGCCGCTTTTGAGAGGTGACAGTATATAGTAAACACCCCCTGGCCATGATCCAAAATAACCGTACTGCCCAGGAGATAAAAATCACCGGCCAGTGCTATACGTCCACTGTTCGCACAACGGATCGGCGTCCCCTCTGTTCCCCGGATATCAACACCCAGATGACGACTGCGCTCCTCGCCGTTTAAGATGCGCCTGCTGCCGAATAAACCGACGATATCACCCGCCACGGGTTTAATAAAACCTCCGTTCCAGAGCAGAGACGCGCTGGTTTTCTCAAAAACCGCATCTACGGCCTTCTTTTCGTCTTGTATGCGCTTAAGTATTTCCTCTGGAAACGTAACCATCTTTTCAGGCAAGGTAAGTTCCTCTACAGGAAACTCATAGGGTTGCACCTCCACCTGGATGGTTATCACCTTCTTTGTACCATGATGGACGTGCTGATACTCGATGGTGAGCGGATATTTCCCCGGCGGTGTGGATATGTCCACCGGTAGTAAGGCCGTCAGTCTTCCCAAACCGGGGTGAAAATAAACCGGACGACCAAGAAAGGCGCCCGCCTTAGGCGGGGTAGCAGGTACATCGCTAATAGAAAAGAGACCTACCTGCCCTATGGCCAGCTTAGCCGGGTGGAGGCTCCAGACGTGACTTTCATCGGCATAAGAAACCGTCCCCGAAAAACCAATCGCCAGGAAAAAATAGAGAACAAAAATAAGCGCTTTCATTCCATCACCTTTTCCACCCGGCAAAACAATTTTCCTTTAGAAAGCCCCACCCTGACCTGGGAATTAATGGCTACGTCTTTTGTATCGCGCAGGATTTTTCCATCCGGCCATAATTCGGTTATGCTGTAACCCCGGCCAAGGATGGCCAGAGGGTTAGCGCCTTCCAGACGGGCCGCGAGTTCCCGGAAGCGGGCATCCTGCTGCGCCAGATGCTGCCCTGTTTTTACCTCTAATTCTCTTCTTAAGGTATCCACTCTGAACCGGGCCGTCCGTATCTGTTCACGTGGATGGCGCTCCCCAAGGCGAAGGAGATAGCTGTAGAGCAAGCGGTGCAGGCTTTGTATCTGACTTAAAAGATTATGCCTCATCTCCAGGCAGAAAGTATCTACCTTCAGACGGCCGTCCTGAATGCGGCCCCTTACCCTGGCCAATCTCGTTATAAAATGGGCCAGCCTTTCTTTAAAAAGGGCGTGTTCTCTCCCCGCCGCCCTGGTAAGACGGAGCTGCAACATGCCGATCTGATAACTTAAATCATCCTTTTTGGGCACGACAAGTTCGGCCGCAGCCGTAGGGGTAGCCGCCCGGATATCGGCCACAAAATCGGAAATAGTAAAGTCGATCTCATGCCCCACTGCGGAGACTACCGGAATTTTCGAGGTAGAAATGGCCCTGGCCAGGACCTCCTCATTAAAGGCCCAGAGATCCTCAAACGACCCGCCGCCGCGAGCCAGTACTATGACATCTATACCCTTCAACCTATTAAGGCCAAAAATGGCCTCAGCCATCTCCTTCGCCGCTCCTTCACCCTGCACGCGGGTGGGATATACGAGAATATTCACATTGGCGAAACGGGCGCAGGCCGTGCGCAGGAAGTCATAGAGGGCCGCGCCGGTAATCGAGCTTATGACGGCTATACGGTCAGGGAGTAGGGGCGGTTTCTTTTTCCGCTCTGCGGCAAAAAGGCCTTCCTTTTCCAGCCGTTGCTTGAGCTGGAGAAAGGCCTGCTGCAAGGCGCCAACCCCTCTTGGCTCCATGTGGTCAATGATGAGCTGGTATTCCCCGCGTGCCTCATAAACGCTAACGCGTCCCTGGCAGACTACATACATCCCGTCTTCCGGTTGAAAACGGAGATAGCGCCTGTTAATCCTGAAGAGCACGGTCTTTATCTGGGCGGTTTCATCTTTTAAGGTGAAATACATGGTACCGGACGAGATCTCGCGCAGATTTGATATTTCACCTTCTACCCAGACAAAGGAAAAATTGGCCTCGACCAGGAACTTAATCGACTGCGTTAAGGCGGAAACGGTTAAAACCTTCTTTTCCGGTCTCTCGATCATGGAGGAAAACTAGCATAAATCATCCTATATGGCAATGTAATTGCCCTTTACTGAAAACCCCTAAGCGCCGATTTAAAAAATGAGGTTATTTTTTTATTTCAATTAATGTATAATCTCAGACCGTGAGACTATCTAGTGTTCATCCGGAAATTTCTGTTTCCGGATTCAAGCTTTCAGCGATTAGCTGTCAGCATGTTTGTTATCCGTTATCCGTTATCCGTTGTCCGACATTTTCTTTCGGTAAACGGTCAACAGTGAACGGTGGACCGGCTTCATGCCGATAGCTGAATGCTGTAAACCAACCGAGGAGAGCATGGAAAACATAAAGGCCCTGGTCCTTTCCGGCGGGAGGGGAACCAGACTGCGGCCGTTGACGCACACTATGGCCAAGCAGCTTGTGCCCGTGGCCAATAAACCCATACTGGGCTATGTCTTTGAACATATTAAGGAGGCCGGCATAAAAGATGTCGGGGTTATCGTGGCCCCCGAAACCCAGGCAGAGGTAAAGACCTATCTGGGCCATGGAGAAAAATGGGACGTGAAGATTACTTATATTCTCCAAAAAGAACCTCTGGGTCTGGCCCATGCCGTAAAAACAGCGCAAAAATTCCTTAAGGAATCGCCTTTTGTCATGTATCTGGGAGATAACCTCCTCGGTAAAGGCATAAAAGAGGCCCTGGACAAGTTTCGTAAGACGGCATGCGATGCCCTCCTATTCCTGAAAAAGGTCCCTAACCCGGGGGCCTTCGGCGTGGCCGTGCTCAATGGTAAGGGACGCATTAAAAAACTCATTGAAAAACCAAAAAACCCCCCCTCCAACCTGGCCCTGGTGGGCGTCTATCTCTTTTCCCCGCGCATACACGAGGCTATCGATCGTATCCAGCCTTCCTGGCGCGGTGAGTTAGAGATAACCGATGCCATACAGGAACTCATTAACATGGGCGCGCGGGTGGAAGGAGAGGTCCTTGACTGCTGGTGGCTCGACACCGGTAAGAAAGACGATTTTCTGGCCGCGAATACGACCGTACTCGATGACTACGTTAAACGCCAGGTCGATGGTTTTGTCGATGAAAAGAGCGAAGTCTCAGGTCGCGTCCATGTCGATGCCACGGCCAGGGTAATAAACAGCGTCATACGCGGTCCGGTCATAATAGGGCCGGGGGTCGAGATTGTCGATTCCTTCATCGGCCCTTATACAAGCATAGGCGAAGGAACCCGTATCACCAATTCGGTTATCGAGCATTCCGTTATTCTTTCCCAGGTCATTGTTGAAGGCGTCCCGCGCCTGGAAGATAGTATCCTGGGCCGGGAGGCAAAGGTTATCAAAAATCAGACCCGGCACAAGGCCCTGCGCCTCATGGTGGGTGACCAGTCACTGGTGGAGGTATGAGGTTCAGAAGGCAGAATACAGAAGACAGAAGGCAGGAAAGCCAGAGAGCCAGAAAGCAGAAAAGCGGGAAAGCTATGAGCCATGAGTTATGAGCTAAGAGCAGGTGGAAGATGACAGGTTTTAAGAACGGAATCATCGAAGGGGTCATAGTAAAGGATATTAAAAAGCATGTAGATGAACGCGGCTGGCTGGTGGAATGTTTTCGCCACGACGAAGTACCCCCAGTGATTCGTCCGGCCATGGCCTATGTCTCAATTACCCTGCCCGGCGTTGCGCGCGGTCCGCATGAACATGTCGAACAAACAGACTATTTCTGTTTTCTTGGGCCGGGCGATTTTAAGGTCGTCCTCTGGGATAATCGCAAGGAATCCCCCACGGTTAACGTTAAACAGATCATCTTCGCCGGTGAAGATAATCCAAAGATAGTTATTGTCCCTCCCGGCGTAGTGCACGGATATAAAAATATTGGAAATACAGATGGACAGGTATTAAACTTTCCCAATCGGCTTTATGCCGGGACGGGGCGAACACAAAAAGTGGACGAGATACGCCACGAGGCGAGCGCTTTATCCCCTTTCAAAATGGACGAGTAAATACTATGCATATACTAATAACCGGTGGCTGCGGATTTATCGCAAGTAATTTTGTTCATTACCTCCTTGAGCGTTATGATTATCGCATCATTAACCTGGACGCCCTGACCTATGCGGGTAATCCGGAAAACCTAAGGGAGTTTGAAAACAACCCTCGCTATAAATTCATCCATGGCCGCATCGAGGACGTCAAGACCGTCAAAAAGGCCCTCGGGGGGGTGGACCGGGTCGTGCACTTTGCGGCTGAAAGCCACGTTGACCGTTCTATAACCAATGCCCAGCCCTTCATACAGACCAACGTAGCCGGCACGCAGGTGCTCCTGGATGCCTGCCGGCAGGCAAAAATCGACCGGTTTATCCATGTCTCCACGGATGAGGTCTATGGAAGCCTCGGCGATAAGGACCGCTTTACGGAAACCACCCCGCTTGCCCCCAATAGCCCTTATGCCGCCTCCAAGGCCGCATCTGACCTCCTGGTGCGGGCAACCGCTAAAACCCACGGCCTTCCGGCCATAATCACCCGCTGCTCAAATAACTACGGCCCTTACCAGTTCCCGGAAAAACTCATCCCCCTTATGATCACCAATGCCCTGGAAGACAAACCGCTGCCGGTCTATGGCGACGGACTGAACGTGCGGGACTGGATACACGTAACCGATCACTGCGCAGCCCTGGATACCGTCCTCCATAGAGGGATAGTAGGCGAGACCTACAATATCGGCGGTGAGTCGGAACGAAAAAATATTGATGTGGTAAAGACGATCCTCCGTTTACTTGAAAAATCCGAGTCCCTGATTACCTTTGTCGATGATCGCCCCGGACATGACCGGCGCTATGCCATGGACATAAAAAAAATCAAACGCCAGCTTAAGTGGAGCCCCGCAGTCACCTTTGAAAAGGGCCTCGAACTCACCATAGACTGGTACCGGCGAAATGAAAAATGGTGGCGCCGGGTCAAAAGCGGCAGGTACAGACAGTATTACCAGAAAATGTACGGTCAGAGGCTGGCAGAAGGCAAGAAGCCGTGAGAATCATGGTCCTGGGAGCGGCCGGTATGCTTGGCGCCGATGTCGTCAGAGTTTTGGCCGATGTACGCCCCGGCGCATCTACGACTCACCAGGTACTACCGCGCACCCGCAATGACTGGGATATAACTGACCCCATGGCCTGCCGGGCAGATATTACCGCCATAAAGCCTGATGTGGTCATAAACTGCGCGGCATTTACTAAGGTAGATGACTGCGAAAGCCGGCCGGATAAGGCATTTTTGGTCAATGGCGAGGCGGTAAAACATATTGCCGGGGCCTGCCAGACAGTCAATAGCCGCCTTATCCAGATCAGCACTGATTATGTCTTCGACGGCGCAAAAGGCGCGCCTTACCGGGAGGAAGACACACCTAACCCCATCAACGTATATGGCCGGTCCAAATTAAAGGGCGAAGAATACGCCTTGAAAATCGAAGGCTCCCTGGTTATTCGCGCCTCCTGGCTCTATGGCCGGAACGGCCCTAATTTTGTGGATACCATCCTTCACCTGGCAAAAGAGAAGAAGACACTTACCGTGGTCGATGACCAGTTCGGGTCTCCTACTTATACCTCTGATCTGGCCGGGGCTATCGCCAAGCTGGTGCAAAAAGAATTGACCGGCATCATCCATATAACCAATAGCGGCGTCTGCTCCTGGTATGAATTTGCCCGGGAGATCTTGAAAATTGCCGGCAAAGAGGATGTCTCTGTTGCGGCCATAAAAACTACGGTAATAAATCGCCCGGCGAATCGGTCTCAGTTCTCTGCACTCGATAATAGCCGTTATATCTCTATTACCGGTCAGCCTCTCCGACCCTGGCCGGAGGCGCTGGCTGAGTACCTTGTCGGATAGAAGCCGGGGGTTTGTTTTATTATTAGGCGGTGCGTGAGTTAGGTATGACTCTGACTGATTTAGCCGGGCAAATGGGAATGAGTGCGCCGGCGGTAGAAAGGATTTTGAGCAGTCGAATCTATCATCAGTGAGGTTCACCCCGTTGAATTTCCCTAAGGGAACCCTATTCAACAGGGTGAAGAGATTAGGCCGAAAGGAGTTCCTGCCAGAAGGAATGACCCTTGCCGTAGGAGCAGCATCCCTGCTGCGATAAGACTCAGTCGCACTGCCCGCCCGCCATCGCTTTCGCTCAGGCGAAGCGGGCGGGGAAGGTGCTCCTACAGAAGAGGCATGAAATTAACATCCAGTAAAATAGACGGTGGATTTGGGTGGCCATTTCCCCCTTGACACACCATCGCCTTCTTCCTATACTCTCTCATCAAAAAAGCGAGTTCTTATCAAAGAAACAAGGGGGTATGAGGAAACAAACAGTCAGTAAATTCGCAAAGGAAGGGAAATGGAAAACGTCTGTACTAACAGTCTCGAAAAGGCTCTTGCTAAGACGGAAGCCGATGTTGATGCAACATTAAGGGCCGCGGTTGCAGTCGTCAGATCCTTAAAAAAATTTCGCGTCGCAACTCAAACAGGAAACCTCCGTGAATTGAGCAAAACAATAGAATCCGCAGAACAGGCGATCGCTGCGCTGAGACAACAATTTACAAATACCAAGGAGGTATGGAATTTCGATAGTGAAAATTATATTGCCAGCAGGGCATTTCCTGAAGAGCTTCTGGAGATGTCCAAATCTTTGGGAGTAAAAATCTTTGAACAGGACGAACGACTATACTGTTATCCTTTTCTCATCCGCATCCTGCCTAATGAACTTGCCGTCCAAATTGATAAGACCAGAGAAAAGCGTTTACAACCATCCACCCTTGTTAATCACCTTAAGGCATTACAAAATAAGCCTGTAAGATTCAGACCGGAGACGTTTCTGGAAAGTCTTTTCTCGGCATATGAAACTCTCATAAAAAGTCGCGGGAAGGATCACGTAGGCAAGGGAATCGTGATAACCCTTCTTGAAATTTACAGATTATTAACCCTTCTACCGGGGCAGGCCAAGGAATATTCGCGTCAGGAATTTGCGCGAGATATTTATCTTCTTGATCGCAGCGGTGTAACAACAACAAAAAGGGGGGTTGTCGTCAGCTTTCCGGCGAGTACGGGTACAAGATGGACCACAGGCACTATTCGCGTCATTACACAGGAAGGCCAGGACAAACGATATTACGGTATTTCATTTTCAGAGGCTTAGGAGGCATAAACCATGTCCTACATCACACAAGATGAGTGGCTAGATACGATTCGTGGGGAGTATTTGTATGATTTCATTAAACGCGGTGGCGCAGCCGTAAAATTTGTAGTTCCTATGGAAGATGATGACCATAACCAATTACTTAATCTGCTGCGTAAAACTTCAGAAGAGGAAAACTATTTTTTTACATCCGTCAATGCCGTGTCAACCAAGATTCACATGATTGATAAGTTGTTTCACAAGGTAGCTCGGCAGATTGATTGGGATGAGTTGTCTCATTCATTTGTAAAAAAAATATTTACGCAAAATGGGTATGAGCTGCCACAGCAACGTGAAGATTTCAATCTTCAGAATATCGCCGCAATCAATAACCGGGAGGAAAAATTTTTACGAAGGGAAATGCATTCATGGTTTGAAAAAGAAATCTTTCGCGATTTTGAAATGAGCCAGGAATTCAGAATCGCTATGATGCGCCTCTGTTTAGATCAGCTTGACACCACAGGACCGACCACATTTTTAAGCAATGCTGTTAAAGAATGGCTTGGGGGCGAACTCCGGTTGATTTCAACATTGAAGGAAGCGCTCATCTTTCAAAAAATTGCGCGGCACAATGCCCGGCATATGTTGTTTTCACTCGCCCACTGGTTGAGGGTCAACGGGAAGAGTGGTCTTGTACTTGTGCTCGACATCACTCGCTATCTTATTTCAACAAGATCGAAGAATCCTGATGATGGCTTTTTCTATTCAATTCCTGCCGTGCTCGATGCCTATGAGGTTCTTCGCCAATTCATTGATGGAACGGATGAAATGGAGGGCTGTCTGATTGTGGTTTTTGCATCAAAGGACTTTCTGAATGATGACAAGCGGGGTTTAAACCGTTATGATGCTCTAAAATTGAGGGTCTGGGATGAAGTCAGAGACAGGCAAAGACAAAATCCTCTGGCGTCTTTAATACGCCTGGCAAATAATAAAACAGCCTCAGTCCATCAAGTGTTAAGGGAGGTGCAAAGATGAATATCGACGAACAAGTGAAAAATCGGCGTGCCATAGAAGCGCTACGTAATGGTGTGCCGAACCGTGATGCTGTTGCGGTGTTAGGATGTAATCAACCGGAAATAGAAGATAAATTTCGACGACAACTTCAAAATACAAGAGATATGATTACCGATGGAAGACCAAACGAAGGGATGCTGGTGGCAGGTGACTTTGGTTCTGGAAAATCACATCTCCTGGAATATCTGATGCACCTTGCTCTGGAGCAGAATTTTGTGTGCAGTAAGATTGTCATCAGTAAGGAGACCCCCTTATTTGATCCAGCAAAATTATATCGTGCTGCGGCTGAAGCTGCAATTGTACCAGGTAAACGGGGCGGCGCTATGACCGAAATTGCAACTGCTTTGAATCCTAACCACACCGCCTACAAGGATTTTTATCTATGGGTACATCAGAGAGCCGGTCTTAATTCGAGATTTGCCGCAACACTGTTTTTATATGAAAGAATGCAAAATGATCCCGAATTCAGTAACCGCATTATCAGATTTTGGTCTGGTGATAAAATTGGTTCAGGTGAGATAAGAAAATATCTCAAGGCATGCCGGGAACCGGTAACCTATAAGATTGACAACATTCCGGCGAAAGAACTTGCGTTACAGAGGTTTAAGTTTGCTGCTCGTTTAATTGTTGCAGCCGGTTATGCTGGTTGGGTCCTACTGATTGATGAAACGGAATTGTTAGCTAAATACTCACTTATGCAGAGGGCAAAATCTTATGCAGAATTGGCGCGATGGATGGGGAAACTGGATGAGTCTAATTTTGCAGGATTGACGGTCGTTTTTACTATAGCCCATGATTTTGGAGAAAAAATCATGATGGAAATTAATGACTTAGAAAAGGTACCTGGCCGATTGAGAGCGAAAGGAACAGAGAATGACCTTCTATTGGCAAGCCAATCAGAGAGAGGAATGCGCTTGATTCAAAAAGAATTTGAACTTTTAAAAGGGCCAGACGAAACAACATTAAATCAAACATATGAAAGGGTACAATCCATACATGCACAAGCATATAATTGGTCTCCACCGCCGGTACAATCTATCGAACGTTTACGTAGTAACAGAATGCGTCAGTATGTAAGAGGTTGGATAACCGAATGGGATCTCAAGCGTCTTGACAGCGGATATACGCCGGAAATTGAGGTTACAAAACTTGAGCAAGACTATACCGAGGATAAGAATTTAGAGGTTGAAACGGAGGGAGGATCGGATAGCAACAACCTTAACTAGGAGCCTGTCGGACTTAGGGGATCGTCACGAGGGAAGTGGGAGGACAAGCCAAAATGTTCACGAATTTGAGGCACATAGTGGAGGCTATGTAACGAAAATTCGGGGATATTTGGGCGTCCTCCCACTTTCCGCAGTAGATTATCATAAGTCCGACAGGCTCCTGGGTCTAGACATTCGGGAGGTCACTTGAAATGCCGATTCCCTATCGTGATGCCGATGAACTAAGCGATTTAGGAATAGCAGGATATCTCAGGATTCAGCCTGCACAGGAAGGATCCGGCTATCTGGCTGCGCTCTTTTTGATCAATGCGCGCGGCGAGCCGATAGAATTTACGTATAACAGAATAGAAACTCCTCACACCTTCCTTTGGCGACAGGCGGATATCCGCCGCCATGCCACAAGAAAATTGACTGCGTCGCTTCTCTCCTTATGTCCGAAAACACCACGATTGATACTATGCCTCGCTGAAGAGATAGGCAGCGAACTTTTCTGTCAGGATATTCAATTGTCAGTTCCAGTCTGCCGGATTGCGCCAGCAATTAAAGCCCTTCCTTATTCAGCAACCGAAATCCAGGATAGGATCGAAGTAGAAGGACCAATGAATCTCTTTTGGTATCCGGGAAGACCGGCTGACGATGCAATTGAATTAAAGCTTTTACACGAATTGGCAGTGCATGGTTTACTTACAGAGCCTTTCGAGCGAGCATTAATTGGACTTCGGGAAGTCTATTCAGATAAAGGTGAATGATGACCGGAGTTGCGATTTGGTGGAAAGAACGGAACATTGATCATGTCCCGTTGGCACGCTGGTTTGGCGTTTTTAGACGTCCGGTTAAACTTAGCGGCCATATCCCACAAAAGCTGTCTGTACCGCCATTATTTCTATCTGCGCCGGATTACTTATCAGCATCTGATGACAGCATTCCGCCCCTGCCCATTTCATTAATTGTCTCATGCGCCTTAAATACACCAGCTAATCTCATTACCGATTGTAAACATCCAGATGAGCATTTCCACGGTAGTGTCGGCCTCAACGGCATTCTTTTAAAAGGGGAACAGACTGGCCCAAAGTCAGCAAAGCAGATACGATCAGACTTAGTAGCTCATCCTTTGGAGGATGTGAGTCATGATGCGGATGCTGAAATCCCACTTTCAAGAAGGTTAGCTTACCTTCTCCAACCACCAACTGACTTTTTGCTCTCAAAGCTCGGACCCTTGGAATGGCCAGCAGCGCTGTTCGACTATCAAATTGAAGGAATAAAAACCCTGCTGTCAAGAGACGCCTTGTTGCTTGCAGATGATATGGGGCTCGGTAAGACAATTCAGGCGATAGGCGCCCTAAGAATACTTTTTCTTCAAAGTCTCATTGAATCTTGTCTATTAATCGTCCCAGCAAGCCTTATCGGACAGTGGCGAAAAGAGATTCACCATTGGGCTCCGGAACTACGTGTCTCTACCATTCGTGGTATAACGACAGAACGAACATGGCAATGGGCAACACCTGCTCATATTTATCTCACGAGTTATGAAACCTTCCGATCTGATTGTACGGACCATGCTCAATCACCTCCCCGCCGCTGTGTGTGGGACGTTGTCATTCTTGATGAAGCTCAAAAAATAAAAAATCGGGATGTAGAAATCAGCCGTAAATGTAAACTTTTGCATCGAGCACGGGCATGGGCGCTTACAGGCACACCGCTTGAAAATCGGGAAGATGATCTTGCCTCAATTCTCGAATTTGTAACATCTATGAAAGAAGGTGAAACACCTCCACGGTTCAACCCAGGCTTAGAGCTCCAAGAAAAACATAAGTCTTTACAGCTTCGCCGGAAAAAACATGATGTGCTCCCTCAACTTCCGCCTAAAATAGTAAGTCAAATATCGTTAACAATGGATGTCAAACAACGCAAATATTACGAGCGGGCCGAAAAAGAAGGCATTATCCAACTTAAGGAAAGTGGCGAGTTTGTTCGCATAGAAAATGTTCTCGCACTCATTATGAAATTGAAACAGATATGCAATTTTTGTCCATCTTCAGGGGCGTCAGTTAAACTTGACGATGTCCTGGAACGTTTAAATATTCTCGCATCTGAGGGATATCGTGCACTAATATTCTCACAATTCACGGATTCACTGTACGGGGCGCATGCCATAGCATCAAAGCTCGAATCCTTTAACCCACTTCTTTATACTGGTGACTTATCCGCAAGACAGCGAGATGAGATCATCAGTACCTTCAAAAAAGATCAAGATCATAAAGTTCTCATTCTTTCCCTCCGTGCCGGGGGACAAGGGCTTAATTTACAGGATGCTTCGTATGTTTTTCATTTTGATCGCTGGTGGAATCCTGCCGTTGAGCATCAGGCTGAGGGCAGAGCACACCGTCTGGGCCAAACCTTTCCTGTTCACATTTATAAGTATACTATAGGAGATACGATTGAGGAACGGATCGAGAAAATATTGGTGGAAAAACAGCTGCTTTTCGATGAGTTGGTGGACAGCGTTTCGATTGACTTAAAATCAAAACTATCAGGCGAAGAACTATTTGGTTTGTTTGGTTTGGTCCCGCCAGAATATTTAAAATCGTCAAAACGCAAATCGGCATTCACAGGAAGTTACACTGATATGAGTGGCGTGGAATTTGAGGAACATGTGAAAGGGCTATTGGAACGAAAGAAGTGGCGGGTGGAAACTACTTCTTTGACACGCGATGGAGGTGTTGACCTCATCGCCCGACGAGACGACGATATTGGTTTAGAGATAACCCTTTACATTCAATGCAAAAATCATGCAGCTCCCGTAGGCGTTGACGTGATAAGAGCGTTAAGGGAAGTAATGCCGAAGGATGTTACTGGCACAAGAGGCGTTGTAGTTTGTCCGAGCGGCTTTTCGACTGACGCAATAAATTTTGCCAAAGACCGGGGCATTGCCCTCTGGAATCGGCATCATCTTTTTGAATTATCCGAATAAGTTTGCATATTCATTCTAATACGGAATACGTCCTTAAGTAATTAAGCAACATCGGTCAAAAATAAGGACGTATGGACAGATGAAGTATTAAATGTAACCGCCTATCATGCTATCCAGGAGCAAGAATTGAAATCATTTTCGAGCATGCCTGTTGCCGAGCTTCTCGATCAACTACAAACCACGTCGCACGGCCTGACGGACGACGAAGCCCGGCAGCGTCTCCAGACCTACGGACCGAACCTCCTGCGGCCACAAAAGAGAATAAAAGAATTCTCACTCCTCCTGGCCCAGTTCAAAAGTCCGATCATCCTCATCCTTCTTTTTGCCGCCGGATTGTCGATATTTCTGCGTGATCCCACAGATGCCTTCATTATCCTGACAATCATCGTTATAAGCGCTTTCCTTGGATTCTGGCAGGAGCGGGGGGCAGCCCACGCGGTGGAGAACTTGCTGGCCATCGTCAAGATAAAAACAAGAGTGCTTAGGGATAGCCGGGAGAAGGAGACTCCGGTTGATGAGATCGTGCCCGGTGATATTGTTCTCCTCACAGCCGGCGATATTATCCCGGGAGACGGTATTATCCTTGAATCCAGGGATCTTTTTGTGGATGAAGCCACTCTGACCGGTGAGACCTATCCGGCAGAAAAGGCAACCGGGGTATTATTACCGGATACGCCACTCGGACAAGCGACCAATACGCTTTTCATGGGAACCCATGTGGTGAGCGGCACGGCGAAGGCAGTGGTTGTGCACACCGGCCAGAGCACTGAATTCGGCAAAATTTCCGAACGCCTGAAACTACGGCCGCCGGAGACGGAATTCGAGCGTGGCGTTCGGCGGTTCGGGTATTTTCTCATAGAGATTACGCTGGTGCTGGTGATCGCCATCTTTGCTATCAACGTCTACCTGGCGCGACCGGTGTTGGATTCCTTTCTTTTTTCCCTGGCCCTTGCGGTCGGCATGACCCCGCAACTCCTGCCGGCCATTATCAGCGTCAACCTCGCCCACGGCGCCAGGCGCATGGCCTCTCAGAAGGTGATTGTAAAACGCCTGGCCTCTATTGAAAACTTTGGCAGCATGAACGTCCTCTGTTCCGATAAAACCGGTACCCTCACGGAAGGGATGGTGAGGTTAAGCTCTGCGCTTGATGTCGAGGGCAATGAAAGCGAAAAGGCGCTCTTCTATGCCTATCTCAACGCCATTCATCAGACCGGCTTTGTAAACCCCATCGATGAGGCCATCCACGCCTATCGCCGGTTCGACGTATCCGGCTACCAGAAACTGGATGAAGTCCCTTATGACTTCATCCGTAAGCGCCTGAGCATCCTGGTGGTCAAAGACGGCGTACATCTGATGGTGACCAAAGGCGCCCTTAAGAATGTGCTCGCCGCCTGTTCGTCGGTGGAAACTTCCGGCAAAGGGATCGTAGATTTAGAAGATATGCAGGAGCGGATTCAGCAACTCTTTGCAGGGCTTAGCGCCAAAGGATTCCGGGTTCTGGGGATTGCTTACCGCGATGTAGGCCCTGGCGTTACTATCACCAGGGAACACGAAACCGATATGACCTTTTTAGGGTTGCTGGCTCTCTTTGATCCGCCCAAGCATGGAATTGTCGAGACTATCAGTCATCTGAAGGATCTCGGCGTTTCGCTGAAGATGGTTACCGGCGACAACCACTTGGTGGCGGCCAGTATCAGTGAACAGGTGGGCCTGTCAAATTCAGAAATCCTTACCGGTCAGGACCTCCATGAGATGAGCGACGAGGCCCTTCTCAACCGGGTAAATGATGTACATGTCTTTGCAGAAGTCGAGCCCAATCAGAAAGAGCGCATCATCCTGGCCCTGAGGAAGGCCGGAAATGTCGTGGGTTATATGGGAGACGGGATCAACGATGCCTCAGCGCTCCATACTGCGGATGTAGGTATCTCTGTCGACAGCGCTGTGGATGTGGCCAAAGAGGCGGCTGATATTGTGCTGCTCGAAAAGAACTTAGGCGTTCTGGCCCAGGGTATCCGCGAAGGAAGGAAAACCTTTGCCAATACCCTCAAGTACGTCTTCATGGCCACCAGCGCCAATTTCGGCAACATGTTCAGTATGGCCGGGGCGTCACTATTTCTGCCCTTTCTCCCCTTGCTGCCCAAACAAATCCTGCTTACCAATTTAATGACTGATTTCCCCGAAATGGCCATCGCTACCGATAGCGTGGACAGCGAGATGATGGACAGGCCCCGGCGATGGGATATTAAATTCATCCGCAATTTTATGATTATTTTTGGTTCTCTGAGTTCGGTATTTGACTACCTTACCTTTGGGGTACTGCTGTTCGTCCTGCACGCCACTACGGATCAGTTTAGAACCGGCTGGTTTCTGGAGTCGGTTATTTCGGCCTCGGTAATAGTGCTCGTGGTCCGGAGCCGCAGGCCTTTCTTTAAAAGTAAACCGGGAAGGTATCTTTTACTCGCCACACTGCTCATTATCGGTATCACCCTTACCTTGCCATTCCTCCCGGTCGGAAAAATCTTTGGATTTACCCCGCTACCCCTTTCATTCTTTTTGCTGATGGGCATAATTATTTTATTTTACATTATCTCGGCAGAGCTATTGAAAAGGAACTTTTATAAGAAGATAAGATTCTAAGGAAGTGACATTCCCCGGCTATGCCCTCAATCTCAGAAATTATAGCACACTTTCCTTATCTGGGGCTCTCTCTAATGCTTATTTTAGGAGGGGTTGGGTTCCCGCTGCCTGAGGATACCACACTGATCCTGTGCGGCTTTTTAATCTCTACCAAGGTGATAAGGCCCCTGTATGCCTTATTGGTTGTCTACTTAAGTCTCTTGACGGCAGATTTTACCCTTTACTCCTTTGGGAAAAGATATGGTCGCACGATTGTTACGCATAAGAGGTTTCACAGAATCATATCCCCGGAGAGACTTTCCATCCTTGAGGATAAATTCAAAAAAAGAGGGACACTTATCCTCCTCCTGGGAAGACATCTCGTCGGCCTGAGGGCCCAGCTTTTTATTGTAGCCGGTATTATGAAAATGCCGCCCCTGAAATTTCTAGCCGTAGATGCGGCCTCTTCCATATTTACCATGGCTATAATGATTGGGGCAGGCTATATAGGTGGGCATAGCTTGGAGGCGCTGAAGAGGGATATAACAAAGATTGAACATATGGGAATTTTGCTGGCCATAATCTTGCTAACAATTTATTTGTTTCTAAGATACGTTAAATCCAGAAAGGGATGGGGCAGATAAACAGATACGGTAGTTCCAGCGCCCAACTTGCTCTTTATATCTATTCTGCCCCCATAGAGATTCACTATTTCATCGCAGATACTAAGGCCGAGTCCGACACCGCCGCTCTCTCTTGAACGGGATTTATCAACCCGGTAGAAGCGGTCAAACACCCTGTCTATGTCTTCTTCAGGTATGCCCATCCCGGTGTCCTTTACTTCGGCGACGATGAAACCCGTTTCTTTTCTCATAGAAATATCTATCTTTCCCTGAGGGACATTGTATTTTATGGCATTATCTACGAGATTGACGAACAGTTCCAATAATGCCGGACGATCCCCGATGATTATACATGGCCCGTCTGCAGATATGTTTATGCTGATACCCTTCTGTTCAGCAAGCGAACGTAACAGCTTTACCGCCTCATGGATGATTTCGCTCAGGTCTATTTTCCCGGCCTTAAACTCACCTTTATCAGTGGTCAGGCGGGCCATGATAAGGAGTTTCTGCACTATTTCCGACATCATTCTTGCCGCTTTCATGATGGCGGTAAGGGCATCCTTGTATTCCCCGGCAGTCCTCTCTTTCCTCAGCATAATCTCTCCCTGGCTCAGGATGACCGATAACGGCGTCCTCAGCTCATGGGAGGCATCCGCGGTAAATTGCGTCTGACGCTTGAATGACCTCTCCAGACGGTCGAAGGTATGGTTGAAAGAAGATGCCAGTATCCTCAGTTCCTCCGGGATGCTCCCCGGCGCTATCCTCTCCGAAAGGTTTGATTCCGAAATCCTGTCTATGGCCTCTGAGATCTCCTTTACGGGAGTGAGCGCCTTTTTTGCGATTAAAAAGCCACCTGATACAGAAATGAGCATGATGGAAAGGATGGAAAGGTAAAGGATGACCCTGTAATTCTTAAGGAGACTTATCCGGTCCTGTATGTCCTCAGCGCACTGGATAATGAGGCCATGTCCTTTGCCGGCCGTTTCTTTATCATGCCCGTTTTCCTCTGAAATATGAAAATTGATGACTCTTACCAGGGTCCCATTGAGAAGAACGGTTTTAAGGGTTGTCTGCCTCTCCCCGGCCTGAAAAGGGAGTACCTGATCTCGCAAGGATGCTGATTTCTCCAGGATAGTTCCATCAAGACGGCGAATCTGAAAGAAGCTCTTTGATTTTGGTGAATTATACTCCCACATAACCTCGTCGGAAAAGTTAAATTCTGTTTCATTATTATCATTGTCGATAAGCGTCGCCAGGGCCTTTGCCCGCGAGAGTAGGCTTGAGTCAATGGAATCATAGACGATTTTCCCAAGGCTGAGATAGAGGAATATCCCCAGTACGCATAGGCTCACAAACAGAACCATTGTGTAGAATACGATGATTTTTGCCTTTATGGAAGAAAACATCTTATCTCTTCAGCATGTATCCGGCCCCACGGATGGTATGGATGAGCCTTCTGCTAAAATCTCGGTCTATCTTGTTCCGGACGCGATTGATAAAGACATCTATGACATTGCTATCCAAGTCAAAATCCTGGTCATAAATATGTTCCGTCAGGGATGTCCTTGTAAGCACCTTATCACTGTTAATCGCCATATACTCAAGGAGGGCATATTCTCTTGCCGAAAGCGAAATCAGTCTCCCTCCCCTTTTCACTTCATGGGAGGCCGTGTCGATAACCAGATCTCCTATCTCAATAATGGAGGATTTAACCTCGGAGCCCCGCCTGATTAAGGCCCTTATTCGGGCCAGGAGTTCGTCAAAGGAGAAGGGTTTGGTCAGATAGTCGTCAGCGCCGCTATCGAGCCCGGACACCTTATCCATTACTGTATCCTTGGCTGTAAGCATGAGGACAGGGGTTCTCACCCCAGCCTTACGTATCCTTTTGAGAATGGTCATCCCATCAATAACAGGCAGCATGATATCCAGTAGAATGAGGTCTGATGCCTCGTTTTCCGCCATAAAGAGCCCATCCTCGCCATTGTATGCAACATCCACTGCATATCCCTCTTCCTCAAGTCCCTTCTTTACAATGTCCGCAAGAGATTTTTCGTCTTCAACAATTAATATGCGCATATGCTTTCGTTACAGCTTTTTGAAATAGTCCTCCAAGAGGTCCACTTCATCTAAGATCATCTGACCGATGAAATAAAGCTGTTCACCATCCCTTTTGCGAAGGACCTCCGGCAGCCGGGCTATTGTGGTTTCCACGAGACCGCTCAAGGACTTTGTTTTGATCGTGATCGAGAGAGACGTCCATGTATTCTGTGCCTCTTTCATCGCCCTCTCAGCCGCCTTCCAGTCCTGTATTTTGGGTCTGTACTGTAGTTCCCGTGCCAGATAGTCGAGGTACACGACCTCCCGAGGTGTAACCTGAGCGCCTGACTTATAAAGCAGGTCGACAAACTCCAGAAAGAGACGGTTGTCGTCTATAATGAATTTGTACACCTCTTTTGTATGCCATAATTCCTCCATTTTTCTGATCCGGTTCTGGAGCCCATCAGCCTTTTCTGCACCGATCTGCCCATCTGATTCAAGGGCTGAGACCCCATCCTTTAATTCCTTCAGGGAGTTCATCACAGCGGCAGAATCCCTGGCTGCTGCGTGATCAATCATATCCTCCTGCCAAGGTTTCGAGGTGCTTTAAGAATTGTACGGTTGTCTTTTGAGCAGGCTGTGCGGATGCCGTCGAGTACGACATGCAGAGGAGAATAGAAACAACAAGCAATAGAATGTTCCTTCTAAAATTGTTTTCTGCCTTCATGATGCGGCCTCCTTATTATGAGTTTGAAAACAAAATATCTTTATAAAAGAATTATCATTCATTCAATGGAAAATAGCAAGGGGCGGAAGAACTTCCGCCCCCCCGGGGTTATTACCTTTCACCTCCTTCTTCATGACCGTTGTCAGAGTCCTCTCCTTCACGGCCTTCGTTGTCCTCTTGGTCGGCCTCGACCTTAAGGACCCTCCCGCTTCCTGCATCGACCTTTACATCCGCTATCTGCCGGTCAGCCATTACGATCTCTACTCCATAGACTAGATAACCGTCTTCGTTCTCCAGTTCTGCCTTCAATACCTTGCCCGGAACCTGTTTCAACGCCGCATTCATAGCAGAATCAAGAGAGATCTTGGCCATTCCTGCAAATCCGGCCTCGTCTTCGCTTTTAACGCGAATACTCCCCGTGTACTTGGCCTGCTGAGCGAATGCCCCGCCGATGGCCAGAAGCACCACCAGAACAACACCGCCGATGATTGTCATCATCCTTTTCATCTCTTTCACCTCCTTTCACTCCGAATCTGCAAGCTGTATTTGATTTCAGCTTGTGACTCGATTATAACGACGGTAAGATTACAGGAAGATTAAAGCGGGAAAGATATACAACAATAGCGGTAAAAATGATCCCGAAAGAGGTTCGCGGGGATTGCCGGAACAGGATAATCGCCGCATAACACGAGTATTTCAGGAAGAACTGACAACCCCACAGCAAACGTGACAGAAAGGGTTAGCGGTGGTATATATGCCGAAAACGATCACGGCTGCCAAGCTTACCCGGTTCCATACCCCAGGGCTATCTTTCATTTTTCAAAGAGTAAAAAGTCGTAAAACGCTAAATTTCATTTAGGAGGAATTTAAAATGGCTTTAAAGGACGAATTAGAAAAACACGGAGAGTGGCTTTTTAGACGGAGAAGTTACCTCCCCTTACTTATTCTGCCGATATTACTTGTCGCCTTAAGAAATTCTGAAGGTCTGGAGCAAGTTTTTGGAGATTTAGCAGATGGCCTCTGGGAAGCCTTCTGCATAGTAATATCTCTTACCGGGTTAGCGGTCCGTTGCATTACGGTCGGCTTTGTGCCGGGTGGGACATCGGGTAGAAATACAGAAAAACAAATAGCAGAATCACTTAACACGACCGGTATGTACTCAATAGTAAGAAACCCCCTTTATCTGGGAAATTTTTTCATCTTTTTAGGATTCGCCTTGTTTATTGAGGTATGGTGGTTTACGCTGATCGCTGTTTTGGCATTCTGGTTATATTATGAAAGAATAGTCTTTGCGGAAGAAGAATTTTTGCGGAGAAAATTCGGGGATGCATTCCTGCAATGGGCCGGGAAGACTCCGTCCTTCATTCCTAATTTTAGAAACTGGCAGCCACCGAGTTTACCATTTTCCTTAAGAAACGTTCTCCAGAGAGAATACACAGGCCTATTCGTAATAACTACGTCTTTTACTATCCTGGAGATTCTTGGTGATTTGTTAGCTGAAGGTGAATTAGAAATAGACCTGCCGTGGGTAATAATGTTCATCGTTGGGTTAATAATATATTTAACATTGAGGACGTTAAAAAAGAAAACCGGAATACTTTATGTTGAAGGAAGATAATGGAACATAAGATCATTGGATTCCTGCTCCCTCATCTCAATCACTGGGGATACTATGTTCTACTCCTCGTAACCTTCCTTGAGACCTCCGCATTCCTCGGCTTCCTTGTGCCAGGTGAAAGCATGATTGTAATAGCCGGGCTTCTGGCCTCCAGGGGGGTACTTGAACTGGGTGATGTGATCTGGGTTGCCTCCCTTGGCGCAATAATGGGGGACACGGTGGGATATCTTATAGGTAGCAGATTCGGAGAAGGAGCCTTGCTAAGATACGGCAAGTACTTCTTCCTCAAAAAGGAGCATCTCGATGATGCCAAGAGATTTTTTGCCAAACACGGCGGGAAGACCGTGTTCTTCGGTCGCTTTATGGCCTGGCTCAGGGCCTTTGCCCCGGTTGTTGCCGGCATAACAGGAATGCATTATCCCAAATTTCTCCTTTTCAATGTGGCTGGCGGTATAGCATGGGCAGCAATATTTTCGTTGCTCGGCTATTTGGTCGGTAATAGCTGGGACATAATTAAGATATACCTCGGCCGTCTGGGAATCTTCGCATTTATAATTGGAGTTATTGTTGTTTATATTTATTTTCTTTTCACAAAAAAGAGGCGGCTGATTCGGGAGAAGGCGAGCTGGATTGACAGAAGGCTGTCTGGTCAGATGCCAAAGACATGGGAATTTGTTAAAGCCCGTTTCAGCGCCAGCAGATGGTACGGATTGAACCTGACACTGGGCATTGTACTTTTTGTCATTGCCCTTTTGTCCTTTGGTGAAATTATTGAAGATTTAATAGATAGGGAAACACTATTTTATCTGGACTTCAGGATACAGAGGCTTGTGGAGAGAATTATCACCCCTCAGGTAACGAGGTTTATGGTGGATATAACCAATGTCGGCGGTGTCTATCTTGCCTTGCTTGTAACCTGCGCAATCGCCTTTTATCTCCTGTATAAAAGATACTGGTGGGAGCTTTTTAGCGCCTTTTTAGTGATCGGAGGGGGAGAAACCATCCTGACCCTTTTGAAACTCCTCTTCCACAGGCCAAGGCCAGCCGAACAATTAATAACGGCGCATGGTTATAGTTTCCCAAACGGCCATGCCTTTTCGGCCGTAATAGTGTATGGTTTTTTAGTATATGTTACATGGAAATTTATCAGGAGTGAGGCAATAAGGTTTATAATATTTTTTGCATCAATCTTTCTTACCGTTTTCGTCGGTATCAGCCGGGTCTATCTCAATGTGCATTGGTTGACAGATGTGCTTGGAGGCTATACTTCAGGATTTGCATGGCTTGTATTTAGCATTATTATGGTGAATACAACCAGGCAGTATTATAAGCATGTGCCATGCTAAGTATCTGTCCCTGACTTTTTTCTTTTACCCTCTCCATATCTGGTCTCTGATAGTGTGCCCCTAATCGTCTGTGTACCCTTGTTTAATATTTCAGGCAGCAGTCTGGATCTTCCTTTCGTGAAGTATTCAGGCGAGAGGAAGCCCTAAAAGAGACAATCCGACAATCCACCACAACGATGCGTCGATACCGTAGTAATCAACGACAAAGCCGGGGGCGAAAACAGCAACTGCGCCGAGCGCATCGCCTACACCCAATGCGATTCCCGAAGCCATATTTGCAATAATAGCTTTAACCTTTGTTCAGTTCTTATAATCCGAATCTTCTGAATAAATAATATTTCGGAAAATCTATGCCCAGTGTGAATATGGCCGAGAATGCCAGAACAGTGAGAACCTGGTGCAATGTGAGTGACGGGACAAAGATGCCATATATGCCTAACAGTGCAAAGCTAATTATAGTAGCCGCACTCAGGATTAATAATTCCCTGCCGGGAATGGATGACCAGAAATGCCTTCTCTCCCTCACGATCAGTACTCTGAACTGACTGTTGAATATAAGATTAAGCATTACCATGGTTCGCAGCCTTTCCCCTTCGAGGTGAAAATAATTTATACCAATGAATATCACTATCAAACCTTCTACTACCAGCAGTATTCCCGGAATGAGTGATGCCAGAGTAATATTTTTCACATTCCACTTGTTAGGATTCGGTGTATGCTTTACATTGTCGGTTGCCAACGACATGGTTACGAAATCATTTGCGAATACGAGCAGTGACATGCCAAGGAGAGAAAGGACAATATCATGGAGCCATAAAAAGCTTATGGTCAACAGGCCCACAAATTCTATAACCTTGGTAACCTTGTTTATAACCCATGAAAGCATCCGTTGATATGTCTGCCTGCTTATAGTTATTGCATCAATTATTACACCTATACCCTGCTCGGTCAGCACCACGCTCGCAGATGCCTTTGCCACATCTGCTGCATTGTAAACAGCTATCCCCATCTCTGCCTGTTTCAGTGCAGGTGCATCATTGACTCCATCACCTGTCATACCTACCATGTGTCCTCTGGATTGTAAGAGCTTTACTATCCTGTATTTGTCTTCAGGGTATATCTCTGCAAGGCCGTCAATTTCACCAATAATCTTTACCTGTTCATCCTCGCTTAAGCCTTTAATGTCCTCAAGCCGGATAATCTTATCACCAATCTCCACTTGACGGGCTATCTCTTTAGCTATGGCTATGTTATCCCCTGTAAGCATCATGGGCTTTACCCCCAGTCTTCTTGCCTCCTCTATCATGCTCTCTGCATCAGGACGGGGCGGATCGGAAAGCGGCAGCAATCCGGCAAGCCTGAGATTATCCAGGTCATCGCCGTGTGACATGGCGACGGCTATGGTCCTGTAGCCTTTTCGGGAGAACTCCTCTATTATTCTGTTAGCATTCTCTATGGTCTCCTTATAAATTCCACCACACATGGACATGACCACCTGTGCTGCGCCTTTAATGGCACTGAACTGCCTTCCATTGGCTTCAACAATAGCCTCTGTCCTCTTGATCGAAGGATTAAAAGGCGTATATGAGACCTGCCTGTAGGCATTCAAGTCGATTCCCGTATTTTTGGCATATTCAATAACTGCAAGGTCTATGATATCCATGCCCTCTTCTTTGGACGCCAGGGATGCCATTTTGACAACATCCTCCTTTGTGTAGCCCGGAAACGGTATGCTGTCTGTGACCGTCAATCTGTTCTGCGTTATGGTGCCTGTCTTGTCGAGGCACAAGACATCTATGGAAGCGGCATCTTCTATCGAGTCCAGTCTCGTTACCAGCGCTCCTTTTTTTGCAAGCTCCATCGCGCCGACCGCCTGCACTATGGTCAACACCGCTGGAAGCGCCACAGGCACCGCTCCCATAAGGAAAATTACAATGAATGTCAATATCGTCAATACGCCGATATGCATCATGAGGGCGTACAGTGAGACCACGACTGATGCGGCTAAGCCCAGATACATCATGTACTTGACTATAGCCATCATCACTTCTTCCTGATGGGACTTCGGCTGTGCTGTCCTGACCAGTTCGGCTGTCTTGCCGAAGAATGTATTCCCGCCGGTATTGACCACTGCACATCTGGCTTCTCCCTGTCGTATTACAGAACCTGAATAGACAATATCCGATTGATGAGCACTTGCAGGCAGGGATTCGCCTGTCAGGGCAGACTGGTCTACAGAGAGTTCACCGTTCACAATCATGGCGTCGGCAGGCACTATGTCGCCGAGTTTTACGGCTATAATATCTCCGGGCACTATCTCCCTCGCCTCTTTCATCGTCCATTTGCCTTCCCGCAATACCTTTGCCCTGACAGCCAGTTTTTTCTTCAGAAGCTCTACTGCCTTTTGTGAACTGCTGGAGTGCTTATGCCCTATGACGGCATTTAATGTCAGCAATGCAAAAATTATTAGCCCTTCAAGATAATGTCCTAATATTAATGAAAGTCCCATCGCAAGCTCCAGCAGCCACGGCATCGGGCCCCAGTAACGCAGCAGGAATTCGAGGAAAGGGTTTTTCTTTTTCTCCACTATTTCGTTATATCCGAATATCTTAAGCCTATTTTCGACCTCGGATTCAATGAGACCATCCATTGATGTTTCTAAGGATTTGAGGGTATCATCAATGGAAAACTTTTCGTATTCAGATGTATTGCGAACTTTTAAATTCATATCGCACCTCAAATTATTATTCCCCGGCCGATTTCAGTGCATTCTGATAGAACTTCTTTGCATATTCTTTCACCATTCTTCTGGCGCTGAATGACGGAGATGTGCTTTTAATGGCCCCTTTTATGACCTTTACCCATCCGTGAGGTATGCCGTCATCATCCACCCTGTAAAATAATGGAATTATCTCCTTCTCCAGGAGTTCATAAATGGCTTCTGCATCCTCCTCATCATTCCCTTTCCCGCCAAAGGCCCATCCATTCTTCCCGTTAAAACCCTCTATCCACCATCCATCAAGAATACTCAGATGGGGAACACCATTCAGCGATGCCTTCATCCCGCTGGTTCCGCACGCCTCAAAAGGGGGGAGAGGGTTGTTGAGCCATACATCCACTCCGTGGGTCATGTACTGGGCCAGTTGTTCATCATAATCCTCCACAAAGGCTATCCTTCCTCCAAGATCAGGGTCGTGGGCAAAATTAAAAATCCTCTGGAGGATTCTCTTCCCCGGGTCATCTGCCGGATGGGCCTTGCCTGCAAATATTATCTGCAGCGGCCGCCATCGATTATTTAAAAGTTTCTTTAATCTCTCCATGTTATGAAAGATTAAATCTGCCCTTTTATAGGTGGCAAAGCGGCGGGCAAAGCCAATAGTTAAGGCAGATGGATCAAGCAGTGTCCCTCCGGCAATAATATTGGTAGGGCTGATCCGGTCTTCCACCCATCTCTGGCGCGCCCTATCATGGATGAAATTAATAAGTTTCATCTTCAGCCAGTAATGGGTCTGCCACAGTTCCTTATCAGGGATGTCGTCTATCAATTTCCATGTGACCGGGCTGTCATGATCTTCCAGCCAGTTAGGGTCAAGGTATTTATTCAAGAGGAGTTCAATCTTCGGTTCGATCCATGTAGGGACGTGAATTCCGTTGGTTATGGAATCGATGGGGACGTCTTCTTCTTTTGTGTCAGACCAGAGGGATTGCCACATCCTTCTGGAGACCTCGCCGTGCCTCTTACTGACGCCATTGTGATAAGCCGACATTCTGAGGGCAAAGGCGGTCATATTGAAACCGGCATCCGGGTCGCCTGAATGAATTCCCATTCTTAAAAATTCATCCCTGTTTAATCCCAAAATAGGATAGTAGTGGCCGAAATATTTATCCATCAGATGAAAGGGGAAGACATCATGCTCTGCTGGAACGGGCGTGTGTGTTGTAAAAACAGTGGTGGAATGCACTCGCCGGGCTGCCTCATTATAATTCATCCCTTCCTCCACCCTCTCCCTGACCCTTTCCAGAATAGCAAAGGCAGGATGACCTTCGTTCAGATGAAGCACCGAGTGCTTGATTCCCAAAGTATCCAGAACCTCACTTCCTCCAATGCCGAGGACGATTTCCTGGCGCAGCCTCTGTTCAATATCGCCAATATAGAGATGGGCGGATATACCCCTGTTCCATGGGTCATTTATCTCTATATCCGTATCCATAAGATAGAGTGGTATCCTTCCAACCTGAACCTTCCATACAGCCACATGGATGGAAGGTTCAATAAAGGGCACCTTTACCACAAGCTGCTCACCATTTTCATTTAAGACCCTTGAAATGGGAGCAGCATCCCTGTCGAGGACCTCGTCTATATTCTCCTGCCAGCCATCCGAGCGGATTTTCTGGCGTAAATATCCTTCGGGATACATGAAGCCCACTGCCACTAATGGCACTCCGAGGTCGCTGCATTCCTTGATATGATCACCGGCCAGAAACCCCAATCCACCTGCATAAAATGGCAGGGAATGGTGCAACCCGTATTCTGCTGAAAAGTAGGCAATGGGAAGGCATTCGGGGTCTGCAATGTTTTCTGAAAACCAGCCTCCCTTTGTATTCATCTCTTTACTGAATCTTGCAAGCACAGCATCATAATGACGGAGATATTCTGGATCGCCTGCAGCAGTTTGCAAAACCTCATGAGGAAGCTCCCTTAGCATCTTTACCGGATTATGCCTGCACTCCTTCCATATCTGGCGGTCCAGCATCTTAAAGAGCATCCTCGCCGCAGGATGCCAGCTCCACCAGAGGTTGTAAGCCAGTTCTCCGAGACCTGATATCCTGTCAGGAATATCGGGGAACCTGTTTTTCAAGTCGTCCATAAGACTTTTCCTTTAATATACGATATTACAAGCCCATAGACAGTGTGATTAAACCATTAATAATACCTGCTTCAACGAAACCAAGCTTCCTCCAGAATGACAATGCACTATGATTGTCTGCTTTAACCTTTACGAAAATCTCTTTTACAACAGAATGCCTTTGCATACCTTGCGCGCAAAGCTTAAATGCCCTGGTTCCATAACCCATTCGTCTGTTATTTCTGTCGAATATCACCAGGGTCATCTCAGCAGATTTACCGAGTATCAGGTTATATAGGCTGATAAACCCTATCCGCCCTGAAGCACACTCTATACAGTAGGCAGGCATAAAGGTCTTTTTTATCCACCACCAGGCGAAAAACCATGGTGATACTATAGGTCTGCTCAGACCGCTTGCCTTCAGAATTGCCCCGTCATTCAATCCCCTGAGAATGAAAGGGCCGTCGGACATTCTCAACGGTCTTAACCTCAAATTTCCGTCCTCCATGTATCCCGGGATTTTAAGAAAAAGCATGAAACACCTCTGTGTCCATTTCAGATCCCCTGCCTGGCACGCCTCTGACGGGACTCAAAAAGACGTGCAGAGGCCATACCGAATATAAACCCGCCGATGTGCGCCATATAAGCCACCCCACCGCCGGTCTGCCTTTGTACCAATGTCCCAACCTCGCTGAATAACTGTATGAGAAACCAGAATCCCACCAATATTATTGCAGGGATAAAACGAATAAAGACAAACCAGCCAAACAAAATCACCGTGCGAATTCTATCATGCGGGAAGGTAACAAGAAATGCACCCATGATGGCTGCAATTGCACCGCTTGCACCCAGGCTGGGAACAGTGGAGGAGGGGTTAATGAAAACCTGTGCCAGAAAAGCTACAAATCCTCCGAGCAGATAAAATACCAAATAGCGGAACCGCCCCATCATATCCTCTATCTCTGGACCGAATGCCCAAAAATATACCATGTTGCCAATTATATGCAGCCAGCTGCCATGCATGAACATAGCGGTTATGATGGTAATTAAGTTCCGTCCTGCGGCAATTTCCGCCGGTATGACGGACCACCGGATGACGAAGGCATCTCCATTCAATAATTCAAGGAGGAACACTATAGTACTTATCCCGATAATAAAGGCGGTAATTATAGGAAAACTTATAGGCCTTCGGTCAACATCGCTTAAAGGGATCAAATATTACCTCCACTTGTAATTCTCTTATCTTACCTATTTTCTTAATCCCCCCTGCCAGCGACACAAAAATAAATCATCCATATATACGCTTTATTTTCAGTAAATTTTTTGTTTACGGCTGAATCTGTACATACCCTTCCTGCGTAAGCTGGATTAAGCGGCTCGCCGCTCCGGTATTTACCTTCACACCCGGCAGCAGGTCTTCATTGCCCCATTTATGGTTTTTCATAGAAACCGCACACTCCTCTATCTGCACTCCCTGCCTTATAAGTTCGGCTATGAGACCTTTGTAAGGGTTGCCGGTGCTGACCTTGCGAGCCGTATTGTAAGCATTGTCATTCAGAGTCATGTAGGCTGCGTCGCCGTGGAAGATGCCTATGATCTGACCTTTTGTCCCCAGGTCCTTAAAACGGTTAGCCAGCAGATGCATATAATTGATGCCTACTGGCAGGTCACCAGCAAACGCCAGATGATCCATATTAAATACTACATTAGCCTTTTCCAGTACCAGTGGAATCTCTACATGAATCGCGTGCTCCGCTTTAATGTTTTTGGCATCGGCAGCCGATACGATTGGCTCCTGTGCAAAACACACTAACAAAAACGCTGCGAATAAAATCTTCATCCATTTATTCCTGCTCATTGTAACACCTCCGTTTATATCAATAATGCGGATATACATCTTTCTGCTCCTTCCTTACCTCCTTTCAATGGACACAAAAATGTCAACTTCCTCTTATACCGCCACAAAAGTGCCCCTGAGTTCCGCGTGAATGGGGTGATGCGCCGCCAGATACTTTCGCAGCGCATCTATAATCCGCTCCGACCGGTTTTCTCGATTGCGGCCGTATTTCTGAGGCACCCCTTGCGGCGTGACGAATGCCGCTGTGTAGTACCGGCCGGGCTGCACCTCTTCATCGCCTGCAAATAGTTTTTGAATACGGTGTCCCGGAGGATTCTCTATCTTGAAGTATACATTAAGACCGAGACATCGCTTGACATACCCTCCCATCTGCTGATACGGATCGCATGAAAACGTCCTTTCGAGATTCTCCTCCAACATCACCAGAAGTTCTTCTCCCGTCAACTCTACTGTCGAGACAGGCGGATTCATGGGGATAACGTTGTAAAGTTCGTTCAAGGTTATCTTCCCTGGAACTATCGGTGCGCCGTAGCGCCAGCCGTTAGAAAATGCCAATTGCGCCCCGGTGCCTTCAAGTAGGGTCTGAAGAAGGAAATTGTCCATCGTGGCCTCCAGGGTTGTTCCCCGATTGAGCGCTGTGGCAGTTTCACCGACAACCTCTGAGAGGTCATTCTTATAGGGTGCGAGTGTCTGTCTTGTCAGTTCATCAACTGCTGGGTCAGGTTGTATACCTGCTTCAACCTCAATCAACCGGTGCCGGTAATCCAAGATTTGTCCTTCCTCCACCTCTATATCCAGTCGACCCAAAAAAGAACCATGGCAGCCTGACTGTATAACAATAGTTTTCCCATTGAGAACCGGCTTGTACAGGCGGTTATGGGTGTGGCCGCTGAGACAAACATCTATGCCGTGCACCTCGGACAAAAGCTTCATCTCCTGAGGAAATCCAAGGTGCGAGACCAGAACGATTAGGTCTACCTTCTCCTCAGCACGTAACATATCAATGATTGGCGGAAGTTCGTCCCTACCCAGGGTAAAGGATATGCCTTCGCTGTAAGAAGGCGGCATGGTCTTGTCCACAATATTTGAGGCTATCCCTACAAGGCCGATCCGTAATCCGCCAATCTCTTTTATGATATACGACTGATAGACCAATTTATTTGTCTCTTTATCATAAACATTGTTTGCCAGCATCGGATAATTGAGCTCAGCGACTCGCTGGTGAAATACCTTTGGACCATAAGCAAATTCCCAGTGCGCCGTCATGGCATCAAGACCCAATGAATTCAAAACAGGGATCAATGCCTGTCCCTGGGTCTCTAGTGCAGGATAGGTGCCGTGGATGGTATCGCCGCAATCGCAAAAGAGAATATGCCCTTGGCTCTCAGCCCAAATCTGCTTTACTATCGTGGCGATGCGCGCGTAACCTCCAGCGGGACGGTATACAGCGTGGTCGCCCTGCCAGAACATCTCCTGGTGCAAATCAAAATAGGCATGGCTGTCGTTCATTTGAACGATTGTAAGTTTTTTGCTGCCGCTCATTTTCTTCTCTCCCCCCTTCCTGTCAGTTCAGGGTGTTCTTTTGTCTCCTTGTTCATAGTCATATCTTCAACTGGCTTATAAAGAAATAAACGGAAAAAACTACCATAACGATGCCGTAGAGCAGCATGACGGTTTTTGAGCTTGTCCTGATATCCAGTTTTGCTCCGATATATGCCATCGGAATCACTCCTATGGCCATGGAAGCGCTTATCGTTAGATTGATATGTCCAAGATGGTAATGTATAATGCTTCCCGGAAGGGCCATTACAATCACTGTTAGCAGTGAAGTAGCAATTGCCTCCTTTATTTTCATACGGAAGAATATGACATAGGCCGGAACAAGAAATATACCGCCTCCATTGGCAAGGATTCCCGACAGAATACCGATAACAGCAACAACAGCAACTATGTAATACACAGGCGGTGGAGAAAAAGTTTTTTCTAATGCAAAGGTCTTTTCCATAATATTTTTGATTATAAAATCAACCCCGACAAGGCAGAGCACAACAGCGGTCAGGAGCATGAGGAACTTCCCTGAAAGATAGGCAGTAAGATACGACCCTAAGACCATTCCCGGCACTCCTGCGAGAAGGCTGTAAAGGGCAATTCTGAAATTGACGAGGTGTTCCCTTTTATATGCAAAAGAAGCTATGGAGGCTGTAAGGACAGTCAGGGGGAGCGGGGTTCCGAGGGCGACGAGAGGCGGGAGATCAAGAAACGTCCTGAGAATCGGAGTATCGACGCTGCTGCCTCCGATGCCGAAGAAGGCTGATAAAAAACCCGTGATGCAGCCGATAATAATTGCCTCAAAGTTCACATTATCCTATATTAGTCCCTCAACTCAATATATTAGCCGTCGTTGCCAATAAACCAGATAAATCAGCGCAAGAAACTGCCTTCTTTATGGTTTGCGGCAACCCCCGTCCAATAGCTACGGAGGCTGCCGCATCAAGCTATACCCTTTGCTATACTTATAACCCAACAGCTCCCAATCTCGTAATTATCTCTTGGGAGGCTCAACCTGTTTGCCAAATTTCTCGACCTCTTTACCGATAAATTCTAAGCCGTTGCCAACTTCATCGGGGACCCAGCCCGATCCTTCGATCAGCTTGCCTGCAACAAGCCGGGCATCTCTTATCGCTGTTTTACCTCCTGCCTCTGCCTTATGGCCGGCCCACGCCAAGCCGTATTCCAGATTATCAGCAGCGGTCTTAAGGGAATAGCCAACCTCCCTGGTTGTCTTTTTAACCCACGATTCAGAAGCCTTTACATGGTACGCCGTGGCAAGGGCATGATCAGCACGGGCGAAAGCCTGTTCAAGCGCTTTGGCAGAGGCGACCCCGCCTTTCCCCATATCATCGGCCAGTTTTTCCAGTTCATTCACTGAGTCAGTGAGCGCCTTCTTCCCTTCACCGGCAGCAACCGCAGCGTCAAGTTTCAGAAAGGCAACTGCTTTCCTGATGTCGGCAGCAGCGGCCTTATAGTTCTTTTTAAGAACTGCCTGGTGAGCTTTTTGAAAGTAGTTCTCATGCTCATCTGACAAGACAATCGCAACATCTTCCTCTACCACAATGTAACCCTCGGGGGCTTTTGGCGGGGTCTGTGTTTTGTCCGTACCTGCCCGTGCACCAGTGGCAAAAAATACCAGTGTTAAGGCGATCAAAAAACCTGATACCGCTTTCTTCATAAATATCCTCCTTGTATGGTTACGCCGTGACCGTCAAGTGTCACGGGAAGCCTCCTGTAGCTCAGACTTCTATTTAAGCGCTATGAATCGTTGTCTCAGTTGCTTTAGTTGTCTCTAAAATTTTCTTTGCCTTTTCAACTTCTTCACCTGTCCCGTGCGCCACCAGCATGAACTTGTTCGCCTTGAGGGAAGTCTCGTATTTAACGATACTGTCCTTTGGTATACCGATGCCGTATAACGCTGCTCCAACGGCGCTCATTCCACCCATAATAACGACCCCTTCAAGCGCGCCAATGATCCACGACACCAGCGGGCCACCAACGACGATCGGACCAATTCCGGGAATGAAAAAGAATGCAGAACCGAAAAGGAATCCCCATAAGCCGCCCCAGAATGCCCCCAACTTTCCCCAGTATTTAACACGGTCACCCGTATTGTAATAGCCCACCACATGCTCATCAGAATGATAGTCCTTGCCTACGATGGATAACTTCTTCATGTCAAACCCTGCTTTCTGCAGTTCCTTGACAGCATCCTCAGCCTCTGTGTGGGTGTTGAAAATAGAGACTGCCGAATTTTTCTCTGACATAGTACACCTCCTGTTTTTTAATGGTTAATTTTTAATCAGGCTCAATGAGCCGTTTGGGAAAAATCTCTTTAAACTATATATTATTTTCTCAACCACTTCTGCTACTTAAGTTACATATCTCATCCCTTCTCGTTGTTTTTATCTTTATTAAAATGCAGGTGTTCCTCTATTTTTCTTATCAGGGCATGCAGGTCTTTGATCTCTAAATAACCCCTGTGCGCAATCATGATGCCTTCTTGCTTTAATTTCTGCAAATGTCTATTCACAACTGCACGGACAGACCCTATCATGCCGGCTAATTCTTCATGGGAAAGGTCTTTAATCAGCTTCAATCTGGATGGTACATTATCGCTGTCCTCGTTATATTCATGGTCTATATGCCGGAGGATAAGTTTGGCAAGTCTGATCTCTGTATCGTGAAGGGCTAAATCGGATGCCAGCTCCGTCAATACACGCATCTGCTTTCCGAGGCAGGGGAGAAATGACCGATTGAATTCAGGATGCTTATTAATCCAGTCCCGCACCGTATCAATTGGCGCAGATAATGCCGAAAGGTCGTCCACAGCCACCGCATACACATCATGTTTTTTACCGTCCAGAAGGGATACCACATCAAAGCAGTCACCCGATCCAAATAAAAAGAGAGTAAATTCCCGGCCCGTGGCAGGATTAGTCCGCACAACCTTCACGCGCCCGGTCACTAAGACAAAAAACTGCTCGACTGTTTGAGCGGGCTCCATAACAACCTGTTTTTTCTCCCATTCTTGATGCCTGAAAATCAGAAACATTTTCTTGAGGACATCCTCATCGAGTCTTGAGAATAAAGCTGATTTTTTAAGCAGTTCAAAACTCTGCAAATAAAACGGTGAATTGGTTCTCATTCATATCCTCCCGGCGATTTCAAGGCGCCCTCATACAATTTCCTTCGCATAACAGGCTTTGCAAATAGCAATTGAAAATTTAATTCGCACTGCTAAAGCCATAGCCGGCGTATATATCCTGAGCCTGCCTGCCCTTCATGAAGTCAAGAAATGCCTCTGCCGCGCCGCCAGCCCGTAATCTCCTTGGAAGCGGTGTCCCGAGGGCTACAAGCGGCGGGAGGTCGAGGAATGTCCTGAGCACAGGGGTATCGACACTGCTACCTCCGATGCCAAAAAAGGCCGACAAAAAACCTGTGATGCAGCCGATAATAATTGCCTCAAAGTTCATATTATCCTATATTAGTCCCTCAACTCAATATATTAGCCGCGATTGCCAATAAACCAGATAAATCAGCGCAAGAAACTGCCTTCTTTATGGTTTGCGGCAGCCCCCATCCAATACCTCCGGAGGCTGCCGCATCAAGCTATACCATTCCAATGCTATCCTTGATCCAATAGCTCCCACTTTCGTAATTATCTCTTGGGAGGCTCAAC
>QYQD01000140.1 GCA_007280345.1 Deltaproteobacteria bacterium
CTACGCCTCATTCCTCAGGATTTGCGCGCCTTGCAACTGGAGCTTTTTACTGTGCCGTCCAAATTTTGACTTTTTACGGATTCATCAAAGTTGTCAAATTTAAAATTGGGAACATTGTTCCAATTCTAAGAAATGTAATAAAAAGAATGGTCAATGGTCTTTAAAACTTTGCGTTCTTTGCGCCTTTGCGGTGAACTATCACTTTTTTCGTTTGTGGAGGAATGAGCATGGAAAGGAAGAGAATGGCCTTTTGCCCTTCGATTTGTCCGGGCATCGAATGTGAGGCCAGTAATCAGGTCCTCGAATTTGCCGGCAAGAGGGGTGTTAACACCTTTGTCCAACGAATGGAAGCAAGAGGCCTGGACCAATGCCTGTTCGGAGCAGGAGGCACTTGTTGTCGCAACTGTTCTATGGGGCCCTGTATGATGATCGAAGGCGTCCCGGAGTCCATAGGCATTTGCGGAGCCACGCCCGCGACTACAGCGGCCCGTAATTTTTGCCGCATGATCGCCGCAGGTGCTGCCGCCCATATTGACCATGGGCGGGAGACCGTCATGGGGTTTCTGGCGGCAGCCAAAGGAGAAACACCGTATGAGATAAAGGATGAGAGGAAACTCCTTTCCACGGCTCAACTCTTTGAGATTAAGACTGAGGGGCGAAGCATCAAGGATATCGCCATTGAGCTTGGTGAAAAGGCCCTGGCCGAATTTGGCAAACAGGAAGGCGGGCTGACCTTTATAAAGCGTGCTCCGGTCAAAAGACAGGAAATTTGGAAAAAGCTCGGTATCTTGCCGCGTGGAATCGATCGTGAGGTTACCGAAATGATGCACCGCACCCATATGGGAACGGATCAGGACTATGAAAATTTGATCCTGCAAGGCAGCCGTTGTGCCCTGGCCGATGGCTGGGGGGCATCGATGATATCTACGGAATTGCAGGATATTATGTTTGGTACGCCAGTGCCTATCAGGGCCACGGTGAACCTTGGAGTACTAAGGGCTGATGCGGTAAATGTAGTCGTTCACGGTCACGAGCCGCTCCTTTCTGAGGCCCTGGCCATGGTGGCTGATGATCCGGAGATTGTAGCTGCCGCCCAGGCGGTGGGGGCTAAGGGCGTGAATTTGGCCGGCGTCTGCTGTACCGGTAATGAGGTCTTGATGCGCCATGGTATTCCCGTCGCAGGTAGTTTTATCCAGCAGGAGATAGTCCTGGCTACCGGCGCGGTAGAAGCCATGGTGGTGGATATCCAGTGTATTATGCAGTCCCTGCCTACAGTGGCGAAGTGCTATCATACCGAGATCATTACTACCTCGCCGCGGGCGAAGATAACCGGTGCTACCCATATAGAGTTTGACCATCATAATGCCTTACAGGTGGCCAAGGATATTATAAAGCGAGCCATCTCCCGTTATCCGCAAAGGGGTGATGTACATATCCCGAAACACAAAATGGACGTTATCGCCGGTTTCAGCCATGAGACGATAAATCACATGTTAGGCGGCGCTTTTCGCGCTTCGTATCGTCCCCTCAACGACAACATAATCAACGGGCGTATAAAGGGCGTAGGGGCTGTCGTCGGTTGTGACAGCGCCCGGGTGCGTTCCGGGTATGTACACACCTCGGTGGTTAAGGAACTGATTGCCAATAATGTCCTCGTTCTGGTAACAGGGTGCGCTGCAACGGCCTGCGGTCGGGAGGGACTTCTGACGCCGGAGGCGGCCAGCCTGGCCGGACCGGGTCTCAGGGAGGTCTGTGAGACGGTGGGTATTCCGCCGGTATTGCATATGGGGTCATGCGTGGATAACAGCCGCATCTTGATTGCCGCGACAGAGATAGTACGGGAGGGCGGCCTGGGCGATGACATAAGCCAAATCCCGGCGGTCGGTTGCGCCCCGGAGTGGATGAGTGAGAAGGCCATAGCCATCGGACAATATTTTGTGGCCAGTGGAGCCAGTGTTATCTTTGGCCATACATTTCCTACCACCAAGAGCCGGATCATGACCGATTATCTTTTCAAAGATATGTTTGACCTCTACGGTGGCTGTTGGGGGATGGAAAATGATCCACATGATATTGCCAGATGGATGATTGAGGCGTTGGATCGGAGGCGCGAGGCCCTGGGTATCCATAAGAAAAAGGAGCGCGTCCTTTTTGATATGGCCATGCGTCGTGAGCTGTAATAGCGCTTAGGCTACCAGATGCTCGGTTGCTCTCTTGATGTGAGAGAGAGGTTACGGGCATTATGAAGGAGGCGGACTGAGTAGTATACCATGTATGAAGATCTGGCAAGAATAGCGAACCATTGTTTGACGTGTGGAACCTGCTCGGGAAGGTGTGCTTCGGGTGGGTTGGATGGTCTTGATCCCCGGAAGATATTAAGGATGTTGGTCTACGGGCAGACAGAAAAGCTGGCTAGTTCAAGATGGCCATGGGTGTGCACCCAGTGTGGACGCTGTGTGGTAGCCTGCCCCGAAGGGGTGGACCTGGTCGCCATAGGAAAGGCCTTGAAGGGTATGCGGCCGCGGAACAAGGTTCCCGGAAGCCTGCACAAGGGCGTGGAACAAGTCCTGAAAGTCGGCAACAACATAGGCGCGCCCAAAGACGAATACCTGATGGTAATGGAAGAGGTGGGGGAGGAACTGGCCGAGGAGTGCTGCCCAGGCTTCAAGACGCCGATTGATGTGGTCGGGGCTGAGTATCTCTTTTTCCCGAATTCCAAGGAGCTTTCGGGCGAGCCGGATGACATGAAGTGGTGGTGGAAGGTCTTCTACGCCGGCAAGCTGAGCTGGACGGTACCCTCCGAGAACTGGGAGTCGGTGGATTGGGGGCTTTTTACAGGGAACATGGAGGCCTCCAGGAAAATCGCCCAGTACAAGGTCGACAATGCCAAGAAACTCAAAGTCAAATACATTATCGCCCCGGATTGTGCCGGTGGTTCCTTCGGCTTCAGGCTTAACTATGAACAGTATTTCAAGCCCGAGCTGAATGCACAGGGGATAGAGCTGGTCTATATATATGATGTCCTCATGCGCCTCTTTAAAGAGGGGCGTATCAAGGTGGACAAATCAAGGAATCCGGAACTGGTTACCTATCATGATCCCTGCAAGCATGGGCGCGAGTTGGAACGCGCCTCTTGGCATCCGTATTACGATGAGGCGCGATGGATTATCAGCCAGTGTTGCGATGATTTTGTCGAGCTGGCCTCGAACAAGCGGGACGCCTTCTGCTGCGGGGCCGGAAGCGGGGCCTGGGCCGGCCCATACCTGGATGCCAAGATCCATTGCGGGAGGCTTAAGGCGGAGCAGATCAAGAAGTCGGGGGCCAAGGTGGTCGTAACGTCCTGCTCTAATTGCCGGGACCAGATAATGAAGGTCCTGGCCAAGGAATACAAATTGGATATCAAGGTGAAATACATTTGGCAGTTGGTGGCGGAGTCTTTGGTTTTGGAATAGTGGCGTGTGGCGCGTTGCCGGTGAAGCATGGCCTGCAACCCGTAATTCGTAACTCGTAATTAGGGAAAAAGGTATGAATCAACAGGATAGTGTTACAGGTTCGGTATTGGTGGTAGGCGGCGGTATTGCCGGCATCCAGGCTGCCCTTGATCTTTCCGAGATGGGTTTTTACGTCTATCTCGTAGAAAAATCGGCCTCGATCGGCGGCAAAATGGCACGCTTGGACAAGACCTTTCCAACCAACGACTGTTCGCTCTGTATTCTGGCGCCCAAGTTGGTTGAGGCCGGTCGGTCTCCAAACATAAAGATATTGACGAATGCCACGCTTGAGTCGCTGGAAGGGCAAGTGGGCAACTTTACCGCCCGGGTTCATCGCGAGCCGCGTTTTATCAACGAGGATCTTTGCACTGCCTGCGGCGATTGCACGATGTACTGCCCTGTGTTCGTGTCCGATGGTTACAACGAGGGGCTAGCTATTACCAGGGCACCTCATAAGGACTATCCGCAGGCTGTGCCCACGAGCTTCTACATTGACGCCAAGATGTGCCTTTTCTTGAACCACGAGACCTGCCAGATCTGTGTACCGACCTGTCAGGCCAAGGCCATCGACTTTAGTCAGAAAGAGGAACGGCTCGATCTCTCGGTGGGGGCGGTGATACTCTCGCCTGGATTTGGCCGGATTCATGACGATGTCTTGGCGCGGTACGGCTATGGGCGTTTCCCCGATGTGGTGACCAGCCTGGAATTTGAAAGGATTATGTGCGCATCCGGGCCGTCAATGGGCGAGGTTATCAGGCCCTCGGACGGCAAGCACCCCAAGCGGATTGCCTTCCTGCAGTGCGTGGGCTCAAGGGACATCAATACCGGAAACGGTTATTGTTCTTCAGTCTGCTGCATGTACGCGGTTAAAGGGGCGACAATCGTCAAGGAGCATGCGCCGGATACGGACATTACAATTTTCTACATGGATATGCGGACTCAGGGCAAGGGATTCGACGCCAGTCGGCAGAGGGCGCGCGAACAGTACGGTATCAAGTTTGTGCGCAGCCGGGTGGGGGACGTGTTTCAGGAAGGCGAACAGCTTAGGCTCTGCTACGCGGACCGGGAGGGCAACCGCAAGGAAGAGGACTTTGATATGGTGGTCCTTTCCGTGGGGCTGGAATCGCCTGAAGATGCCCAATCTCTGGCCAGGACGGCGGGGATAAAGCTTAACCAGTACGATTTCTGCCGGACTCAGACAGCGCTGCCATTGAATACGACCCGACCCGGGGTTTATGTTGCCGGGGCCTTCCAGGGACCCAAGGACATCCCTGAAAGCGTAATGCAGGCGATTGGTTCGGCCGCGCTGGCCGGGGAGGCACTGCATGAGGCACGGGGGCGCAATGTAGTGAAGAAGGAATACCCCGAGGAAATGGAAGTAGGACAGGATCCGCGCATCGGGGTTCTCGTGTGTCATTGCGGGATCAACATCGGAGGCGTGGTGAATGTGCCTGAGGTTGTGAAATACGCCTCCACACTGGACAACGTGGTATTTGCCGATGGGAGCCTCTACGCATGCTCTCAAGATACCCAGAATATCATAAAGGACACGATTCGGGAGCATAATTTGAATCGGGTGATCGTGGCGGCCTGTACGCCGCGGACGCACGAGCCGGGGTTTCAGGAAACACTGAAAGATGCCGGCTTGAATGGTTGTCTTTTTGAGATGGCCAATATCCGGGACCATTGCTCCTGGGTGCATGCCCACGAGCCTGCAGAAGCCACGGCCAAGGCGAAAGACCTGGTTCGGATGGCCGTGGCCAAGGCGCGGCTGCTCGCGCCGTTGCCGGAGCAAAGCGTGCCCGTTACGCCCAGGGCGCTCGTGATCGGAGGAGGCGTTGCCGGCATGACGGCGGCACTCAGCATTGCCGATCAGGGTTTTCAGTGTTTTCTGGTAGAAAAGTCTGGGGAACTAGGCGGGAATCTGAGGCATATCAGGACTATTCTTACGGGCCAGAATCCGGCGAGCATGCTTGCGGAGATGGAAGGGAGGGTGAGAAACCACCCTCGCATTAAAGTCTATACCCATACGGTGGTAGGCAATGTCTCGGGTTACATAGGCAACTTCAAGACCGATCTCCAGACCGAAAACGGCTTGGAGCAGGTGGAACATGGGGTTGTGATCCTGGCCACCGGGGGCCGAGAACACCATGTCGAGAAGTACGGCTACGGACAATCCAGCCAGGTAGTAACCCAACTTGAGCTGGAGGAGATCCTTTCCGATGTGCAAAGGGCGAGGGGAATCAATGAAGTGGTCATGATCCAGTGCGCCGGCTCGCGTGGAGATGATCTCAGTTATTGCAGCAAGATATGCTGTGGGGGGGCGGTCAAGAACGCCCTGAGGCTCAAGGATCTGAACCCCAATGCCAGAATTTATGTCCTCTATCGCGACGTAAGGACGTATGGGTTCATGGAGGACTATTACCGGCAGGCGCGAGAAAAGGGCGTGATCTTCGTAAACTACGAGAAAGAAAATCCGCCGGTGGTAAGCGCGGATGGCGAGAGGGTGGCTGTAGAGTTTACGGATCTTTTGCTGAACGAAAAGATCAGCCTTCAGCCGGACCTGGTCGTACTTAGCGTGGGGGTTGTGCCGAACGATGTTGAAGCCTTGGCCAAGACATTGAAGGTTCCGCTTACGCAGGACAACTTCTTCCTGGAAGCCCATGTTAAACTGCGTCCGGTCGAAATGGCCGTATCCGGTGTTTACGTCTGTGGGTTGGCACATTCGCCCAAACCGATTGATGAGGCCATCAGCCAGGCCAAGGCCGCGGCCGGAAAGGCGTGTATTCCGTTGGCCAAGGGCTTCGTTACGGTAGAGCCGATCGTGTCGGAAGTGAATAAGGAAAGGTGTATCGGCTGCGGCATATGTGAGAGTCTATGCCCGTATAAGGCCATACGTCTGGTCAAGGCTGACGGCAAAAAGAAGGCGGAGACCATTGCTGCCTCGTGCAAGGGCTGCGGGATATGCGCGTCCCACTGTCCGACCATGGCCATCTCCATGGGCGGCTTCACCACAGAAGAAATAATGGCCCAGATAAGGGCATTTGGCGAATGTTGAAAAGCAAATACTAACCGCAGAGAACGCAGAGATCGCGGAGAAAAGAAAAACAAATAAATCCTCTTCTCTGCGTGCTCCGCGTGCTCTGCGGTGAATGGTTTTTTCGGGAGGTAGGATGGTTCAAGATTCCTTCAAGCCAAAAATACTCGGCTTTCTGTGCAACTGGTGCTGCTACACGGCTGCAGATTCGGCGGGTGTGGGACGCTACCAGTATCCGCCCAACCTGCGCACCATAAGAATCATGTGCACGGGGCGGCTTGATCCGGTATTCATTCTCGAGGGTTTTTCCTGCGGCGCAGACGGCATATTTACCGGCGGCTGCCATCCGGGCGAGTGCCATTACCAGGTCGGAAACTACGAGGCCATCCTGGTTGCCGAATTTACCCGTATGGTCCTGGAGACGGTAGGCGTGAGGCCGGAGCGCTTTCATCTGGACTGGGCTTCGGCCGCTGAGGCGCCGCGCTTTGTTGGGCTGATCACGAATTTTACCAGAAAAATCGAAGGCATCGGACCGGTGGGGCAGGCCGAAGGCGAGGGTGGAGACGAGGTCATGCTCAAGGTTGCGGCGGCTAAGTCAGCCGTGGGGGGGATGAGACTCCGGACCAGCCTCGGCAATCTGGCAAAGGATTTCCGCAAGGACAACGACTACAGCCTGGAGACAGTGCGCAGGAGAGTAGCTGAGAAACTGGGACCCGCGATTAAGACCGAAGTCGGCGGGCAGGAGATACTGCTACGGCTCAAGAGGCAGGGGCCTCTCAGTACAGCCGACCTGACGGGAAAGGTGGGGGCTGGGGGACAAAGAAGTGGCGGACTTCCTGGGCAAGTTGGGGAAGAAGGGGCAGGTTGCCGAGAAGGACGGGTGTTGGTCAGTGGTTTGACCCGGCGGAAACAGGGCAGCGAGCCGCCGGAGGACGGCAGGAGAGACACAGATGTTGGCAAAAAAAGGTATGAATGAGCTTGATCCGCAGTTCAAGTTTGACCTGGCAAAGAGGCTGGGTGGGGATTCCATCAAACGCTGTTTTGCCTGTGGTACATGATGTACGGCCGGCTGCCCGGCGAGCGGGGTCAAGGAGGGGTTTGATCCGCGAAAGATCATTCATTGATCCGAATCTGGAATGTGCCTGGGTAAAGATATACGAACGGATGGCGGCCAGAGGCGCCTTGGACAACCTGGCTAGGGTCCTGCCGAGTCGAAAGATGAGTCGTCGTAAGCATCCCGGCATGGTGGAATACGATATGTAACGGATCGCCATGCCTGAAGGAGGTCAGGAATCCGAAAGTAATTAATCTTTTTGGGGGAGAGCAGGTATGATTATAGCCGAACGGAAGCCATTGGATGAACTCATGGCTATGCTGGACCCATTTGAAAAAATACTGATTGTTGGTTGCGGCATGTGCATGAAAGCGTGCTCGGCCGGTGGGAACAAGGAGGTTGAAGCACTTGCCGCGGCCGTCCGCAGCCTGCGCCAGGAAAAAGGAAGGCCGGTCAGTATCACGGAGAAGACCCTTGGTATGCAATGCAGTCCGAAACATGTTTTGCAGCTCAGCGATTCCATAAAGGAATTTGACGCCGTTTTGTCCATGGGCTGCGGAGCGGGTGTCAATTTCCTGGCCGACAATTACCCGCAGAGCGTTATCCTGCCGGCCTTGAACACGAAGTTCATAGGCGTTACCGTAGAGGACGGGGTCTGGTCGGAACGCTGCATCGGGTGCGGGGATTGTATCCTGGACCGGACCGGCGGATTGTGCCCAATAGCACGGTGCAGCAAGAGTTTGCTTAACGGCCCGTGCGGCGGGTCCATGAACGGGAAATGTGAAATAAGTCGGGATCTTGATTGTGTGTGGCACTTGATATATGAACGTCTGAAGGGCCTCAACCAGTTGTACAGGCTGGATGAATTGTTTCCTTACAAGGACTGGTCGACCAGCTCCCACGGGGGGCCAAGGAAAATCATAAGAGAGGATCTGAAGGCATGAAATCAGGTAGCAATCTGGAAAAAATATTGGAAAGCGGGCAGTTTGCAGTAACATCGGAATGCGGTCCGCCCAAGGGAACCTCAGCCCAGGTTATTAAGCGTAAGGGGGAAATCCTTAAGTCATGCTGTGATGCCCTGAATATAACGGATAACCAAACGGCGATTGTAAGAATGTCCAGTCTAAGCGGTTGCGTCATCCTGCAGAACATGAATATTGAACCGGTCATGCAGATGGTGGTGCGGGACAGGAATCGGATCGCTATTCAGAGTGATATATTGGGCGCCGTTGCCCTGGGGATTAGAAATCTGCTCTGCCTTTCAGGCGATCATCAAAAATTCGGAAACCATCCGCAGTCCAAGGGCGTCTATGACATCGATTCCATTCAGATGATACAAGCTGTCAAGATCATGCGCGACGAGAAGAAATTCATGAACGGTGAGGATATCTCCGGTGAGGTTCCTCTTTACATTGGCGCCGCGGCCAATCCCTTTGCGGATCCCTTCGAATTCAGGGTAAGGAGGCTGGCCAAGAAGATCAAGGCCGGGGTCGACTTTATCCAAACCCAGGGGATATTCGATATGGACAGGTTTTCACGCTGGATGGCCATGGTTCGGGACGAGGGGCTGGATGAGAAGGTCCACATTCTGGCGGGGATTATTCCTATGAAATCTGTGGGTATGGCACGATATATGGCCAAGAATGTCTCCGGAATCAGGGTGCCCAAGGAGTTGGTTACCCGCATGGAGGGAGCCAAAGACGCCAAGGAAGAGGGTATCAAGATAGCTGTGGAGATTATTGAGCAGATTAAGGAGATTGAAGGGGTACACGGTGTACATATCATGGCCGTAGCCTGGGAAGATATCGTACCACGCATTGTGCAAGAGGCGGGCTTGATGCCCAGGCCGATAGTGTAATGATTGTTGCTCGTTGCGGGGATTGCGTTTCGCATGGAGTAGAACGCGTAACGCGTAACCCGTAACCCGTAACCCGTATGAAGGAGGGCCCATGGGAACGAATGCAAAGATTATGGTTGTGGATGACGATCCAGACATGCGTGAAACGCTGGAGATGATACTCGGATCTGCCGGGTACCAGGTTGTTACGGCCTGTAACGGTGAGGAATGCCTGGCTAAGCTTAAAGAAGAGCGGCCGGACCTGCTGATACTCGACTTGCTTATGCCGAAAATGGATGGTTTTGAGGTATGCAAAGCGTTGAAGGATCCGAGGCGCGCCCAATATGCCCATATGCCAATTATAATATTGAGCTCCGTCCGGGAAGGAGTCAGCCAGCGTCGCTACGAACTGGAGACCGGCGTGCAGCTTGATGTGGACGACTATGTGGAAAAACCTGTGGAAAGCAAGGTCTTGCTGGAACGTGTGGGAAGGATACTGAATAAATAGTTAGCCACGAATTACACGAATGAACTCGAATAAAGAGCAAGAAATCATTTTGGCTTTCAGGACTGCATGGAAGTGACCGTGGTTTTTTGAGATGTTTGCTGTTTTGCTTCGTGTAATTCGTGTTCATTCGTGGCTGTAAGACGAGTCATCCGGAACGAGGTGGGCCGTGAATAAGAAAATATTAATGGTAGATGATGACCTTGATTTTTGCGGGGCAGTACAACTCCTTCTGGAGAGCAAGGCCTATGAGGTTGTTTTGGCTCATGACGGGAAGGAGGGTCTGGAAAAGGCCAGAACTGTGGGGCCGGGTCTGGTGATCTTGGATGTGATGATGCCTGAGATGAACGGATATGACGTCTGCGTTGTTCTCAAGGCGGATCCAAAATTGAGCTCGATTCCGGTTATTCTCCTCACCGCGGTGGACCAGTCCATCTTCAAAACGACTTATACCAAAGCTATGGGTTTGATGACCGAGGCCGACGACTACATTGCCAAGCCGGTTGAATCTGCTGAGCTGGTGAGCCGGGTAGAACATTTACTGGGCACAGGCGCCTGAGGCGACCATGTTGACCAAACCGAATATACTGGTGGTGGAGAACAATATCGCCGTTTTGAACAAGGTGAACCAGCTCCTGACCAGCCGGGGCTATAATGTCATCGCCGTTGAAAGGGCGATAGAGGCCTTTGATATTATACAGAGAAAGCCCCGGGGCATTGACATTATGCTGCTGTCCCTGGAGCTCCCCCGGCTGGGCGCCATGCCGCTTCTGGAGACTCTGCGGAAGGCGAGAAGCGAGATACTGATCCTGGCCATGTCTGCAGATTGCGGTGAAGAGGCCATTGAGGCCATGCACGCCGGGGCATACGACTGCATACGAAAGGCGTTTACTACAGAGCGCTTCTGGACGAAGATGGACCGGGCCATAGAGAGATTTCATCTTAAACGTGAACTGGAAACGCTTCAGAGAGAGAGTCGTTCCATTCAGGGCCCCTGGTCGGACAGCATGCGAGCCATTCTGGACAGCATGGCGGACGGGATTCTGGTCAGTGATCTGCACGGAAATCTCGTTTTTTGTAATTCCACGGCGGCGGGCATGTTTGACGTCGCCTGTGATGAGGTCGGAAGGCCATTTCAGCAGTTCATAAGGAATAAAGAGTTGGAAAAACTACTGGGCAATGCGGCCGGAAGAGAGCCTGATACCCGCACGGGCCATCACGAAGTCTGTTTGCTGGAGACTGGCGACAAACGACTGCGCATACATATCAGTCCCGTAATCAGCAGAGACGGCGTGCCGGTCGGAACGGTAGCGTTGATCCACGATGTTATGCACATAAGTGGTATGGACTCGCTGCGGGACGACTTCATATTCATGGTTTCTCATCAGCTCAAGTCCCCCCTGAGTTCCATGTTGATGCAGCTCTCCGTAGTCGTAGACGGCCTGGCCGGAGATCTGAATGCCAAGCAGAAAGACCTGCTCACCAAGACCAAAGAAAAAACCAAAAGCATGATCACTCTGGTAAATGATCTCCTGGATTTCCGGCGCATTGAAGAAGGGAAGGTCTTACAAGAGATAGAACGCTTAGACCTTAAGGAAATACTGCAACGCACCATGGAAATGATGGCCGTTTCGGCTGAGGAGAGAGAAATCAGCGTAACTACCCATGTCAGTGAAGACCTGCCATGCATAATTGGTGATCGCAATGCCATAGAGGCCATCTTTGTCAACCTGATCAGTAATGCCGTCAAGTATACGCCGACGGGGGGGCGGGTGACTGTGGACCTGTACAAGGGCGGTGATGATGTGCGTATCAAAGTGGTCGATACCGGAATCGGAATAGCACAAAGTGATATCAATCGCATTTTTGACAAATTCTATCGTATCCGGTCGGAGACCACCAAGAATATAGCTGGTTCAGGATTGGGCCTCTCTATCGTGAAGCGGATAGTTGACCTCCATAAGGGCACTGTCTACGTCGAAAGCGAGGAAAACAAGGGATCGACTTTTATAGTTTCTTTACCCATAAGCAGGTGAACGGACTATGTACGCACTAAGTGAGAAAACGGTAATCGTTCACCCGGCCGAAAAACACCGCAGAGCACACAGCGCGGCAAAGCCGCAACCAAAGAAGTTCCGAGTTCCAGGTTCACGGTTTTTTAACCCTGAACTTTGAACTGTGAACACCATAAGAGGCATCCCGAACGCTACGACACGGTGTGAAAAAAAGAGCGGAGTATCATTATGCTCCGAACAAAACTTTAATGAAATTTCAACAAAAATAACGTTAGTAGTACAGAGAGCGCGGAGGGGAAAAACAGAATCGTTTTAGCTTTTTTGTTTGTTCTCTGCGCCCTCGGCGGCCTCCGCGGTGAACGCTTACAGAAAACGTGCACCGCTCACTGTTCACCGAAAAAGGCTCTTTACGTGACGGTTAACGGGCAACGGTGAACGGATAACGTGCCGGAGAGGTGACTATGATTATTACTAAGCAGAAAGACGTGGCGGAAATCAGGCAAATGGTCGCTCCCTATAAAAAGGTTCTCATACTGGGGTGTGGTATCTGTACCACATTCTGTTCTACAGGCGGGCCGGACGAAGTTCAAAAACTGGCAAAAGATCTGACGGCCGAAAGGGAGGATTTAATCGTAAAAAAGGGCGTAGTCCCCAGGCAGTGTTCTGAGAAGGTTATGGATTGTCTGGATGAAAAGGCAGGCGATTATGAAGCCATTGTCTCCATGGCCTGCGGCAACGGCGTGCAGGTTGTGGCTAGACGATTCCCGGATAAACGCGTCATACCAGCCCTGGATACCCAGTTCATTGGTGTAGAAAAAGAGCCTGGAATCTGGACTGAGATGTGCGTGGCTTGCGGCGATTGCGTTTTAGGAAGGACCGCGGGGATATGCCCGGTCACACGCTGTGCTAAGGGCCTGCTCAATGGGCCGTGTGGCGGCGCACAGGAAGGGAAGTGTGAAGTTTCTAAGGACATCCCGTGTGCCTGGCAAGAGATATATCATGGACTCAAGCGGTTAGGATTATTGGACTATCTAAAAGATGGTGTGCAGATAAAGGATCAGCGCTTGCATCCCGGCCGGATGGTGGGAGAGGCGTCCAAGCCGCTGGAAGGACTAGCTCGGTGGAAGGACTACTACCCATTCGTTCTGGCTGACTGGTAGAAAAAGAAACTCAAAAACCTATACGACACAGTGTCTTAAATCTGTCTCGGTGTCCTCTGCCTGACTGTGGTAGCACGGCAGACAGGTGGTTTTTGGTTGCGGAATATAACGGGGAGAGGTGCCAAAGTGAGCTACAGACAGGCCTTAGAATCGGGTAAGTTCTTGGTTACAGCGGAAATTGGACCTGGGAAGGGGACGGATTTGAGCGTCTTGTTAGCGGACGCGGCTGTTTTGAGAGATCGGGTCGACGCCATTAACATAACCGACATGCAGAGTTCAGTGATGCGCATGAGTTCTCTGCCGGTCTGCCACTTGCTGACGGATATGGGGATCGATCCTATTCTGCAGGTGACTTGCAGAGACCGGAACCGGCTGGCGCTGCAGGCCGACCTGCTTGGCGCCTGGGCGCTGGGGATTAGAAATGTTTTGTCACTCACCGGTGACCATCCCGTACTCGGCGATCATCCTCGGGCCACACCGGTATTTGATCTGGATTCGGTCAGCCTGCTTCAGGTAATCGGCACGCTAAACGGCGGCCATGATATGTCGGGAAATGAGCTTAAGGGGGCTACGGATTTGTTGCCCGGGGCGGTTGTGAATCCCGGCGCCGACACCGAGGCGGCTCTCGATCTCCAGATTATGAAAATGGAAAAGAAGATCGAGGCCGGGGCTCGGTTTTTTCAGACCCAGGCCATCTATGATCTTGATCTCTTTGAGAAATTTATGAAGCGGGTTGAGGGATTGGGGACCAAGGTTCTGGGCGGCGTAATCCTGCTGAAATCCGCGGGTATGGCTCGTTTCATGAACAAAAACGTGGCTGGGGTCTTTGTCCCTGAGCACCTGATCAAAGAGATGACGGAGACCAAGGACAAAGTCAAGACCTGCGTGGATATTGCGGCGGGATTGGTTAAAGGAATGAAGGACCTGTGCCAGGGAGTCCACGTCATGGCCATAGGCCTGGAGAAAAGGGTGCCGATGGTCCTGGATGAAGCAGGACTGTAAAGAAGCATTCAGCTTTCAGCTATCAGCGTTCAGCAAGGAGAAAAGACCGGAATTAGCCGGTGGCTGAGGGCTGATGGCTGATAGCTTGTTATACAAAGGAGGAAAAGGAATGGCGTTGGAGATACCGAAGGTTTCTTATTCAGGGAAAATAAGAGAGATTGTTTTGGGTAAGGGGGATAAGGCGATCACGGTAGGTGGCGGGACCTCTTATCCTTTTTATCTTTTTGAGGGCCAGATGCCTCTTAAGCCTCGCATCGCCATGGAGGTTTATGACAGCCCGCCCGATGATTGGGCACCGACGGCCCTGGAGCCTTTTGCCGATGTGGCGGGAGACCCCGTGGCCTGGGCAAAAAAATGCATAGATACCTATGGCGCGGAGATGATCGCCCTCCAATTGGTCAGTACAGACCCCAACGGCGAGAACCGCTCCGCAGAAGAGGCGGCTGCATTGACCAAAAAGGTAGCCGAGGCCGTGGATGTCCCGCTCATCGTATGGGGGTGCAATAATGCCGAGAAAGACACGGAAGTCTTAAAAAAGATAGCCGAAGATTGCGCCGGGCGGAGTCTCATGATTGGACCGGTGACCGAGGCCAACTATAAACAGGTCGGGGCGGTAGCCATTGGCTATGAACATACCGTTATTGCCTCAACACCTATCGACATTAACCTGGCCAAGCAGCTAAATATCCTGCTTGGCAATCTGGGCGTGCCGGACGGCCGCATCCTCATCGATCCGACTACCGGCGCCTTGGGGTACGGCCTTGAGTATGGTTATTCGGTCATGGAGCGCATAAGGATGGCCGCACTCACACAGGAAGACGAGCGGTTACAGTTCCCGATGGTCTGTAATCTGGGCAAAGAGGTATGGAAGACCAAGGAGGCGAAGCAGAGCCGGGATGAGGCGCCAAAGCTCGGTGATCCCGCAAAGCGGGGCGTGCTCATGGAGGCCATAACTGCGCAACTGGTCTTGGCGGCCGGGGCCGATATTCTGATCATGCGGCATCCGGAATCCATTGCGCTCATTCAGGACATGCTGAACGATTTGTTGGCAGCGTAGATATTATTGAACGGGGGGAATCAAGGTGTCTAAGATTATTTGCTCAGCGGCGATTAGGGGCGCTCACAACATTGTGGACAAGGCCGAACAGAAGTATCAGGAGGCGCTGGATAAGTGGGGACCGGACCATGCGGTGGGTTTTCCGAATACCGCATACTATCTTCCCATCATATACGGCATTCTCGGGGTACCGGTGTCCAAGTTGGGGGATGTAAGACCGGTACTGGAAAAATGCCGATCGTTGCTTCCACCGCTCGTCAGCGAGAAGGTCTGGTTGCCGTATCTGGCTCCGACTCTGGAGGCCGGCATGGCCACCTTCTTCGCCGAGGAGATTATTGAGGCCATTCGGTATCTGGAATATCCGGATTTCTATACGAAACAGGAAGATCCGATAGGCGGCAATATCTGGCTCGGCGCCGCGGATGATATCATTCTGCGCAAGCGGGGCGTAGAGTTTGTCGACGGCACGGCTCCGGGGTTCGCGGCCATCCTGGGTGCGCCTCCGACCAAGGAGATCGCTGCCGAGATAGCGAAGGAGCTCCAGGAAAAGAATCTGTACGTCTTCATGTGCGCGGAGAATAACGGCGTGAGGATGTCGGAGCAGCTGGTCGAGGCGGGTGTACAGATCGGTTGGCCCACACGGCTTGTCTCTTTCGGGTCTGACTACACGGCCACCGTGTTCGCCATGGGTTTTGCAACCCGCGCCGCCATGTCCTTTGGCGGCATCAAACCGGGTGACTTCCGCGGCAATCTCCTATACAACAAGAATCGTATCTTCGCCTTTGCCATGCCCTTGGGACCGGTGTCCGACGAATGGTATGCCAATGCGGCCGGCGCTATTAACTGGGGCTTCCCGGTCATAGCCGATACGCCGATACCCGAGATCTTGCCCACCGGTATCTGCACATACGAACACGTGGTCAGCAACGTGCCCCACAGTGAGATTGTGCAGCGGGCCGTCGAAGTGAGGGGTTTGAAGGTTACCGTGTCTAAGATAGACATACCGGTATCCTACGGCCCGGCCTTTGAAGGTGAACGAATCAGGAAAGACGATCTTTACCTGGAATGCGGCGGGGGAAAGACAAAAGCTGTGGAGCTCACGGTCAGCCGTGACATGGATGAGGTGGAAGACGGTCATGTGGAGATGATCGGTCCGGATCTGGACCAGATCAAGGATGGTTCGAAGCTTCCCTTCGCCATGCTCATAGAAGTGGCGGGACGCCAGAGGCAGGAGGATTTTGAGCCTATCCTGGAGAGGCAGATCCACCATCTGGTCAACTACGCTGAAGGCATCATGCACATCGGGCAGCGCGCCATCATGTGGCTTCGCGTTGGAAAGGCAGCCGTGGAGAAGGGGTTCCGGCTGAAGCACCTGGGAACGATAATGCATGCCAAGTACCACCAGGAATTCGGCGCTATCTGCGACAAGGTGCAGGTCAAGATATACACTGAAGAAGCCAAGGTGGACGAAGTACTGGCGTTGGCACGGAAGATATATGCGGCACGCGACAAGAGAGTCGATCGCATGACTGACGAGACGGAAGAGACATTCTATTCCTGTACCCTGTGTCAGTCCTTTGCCCCTAGCCATGTCTGCATCATTACCCCGGAGCGAACCGGGATGTGCGGCGCTTATAACTGGCTGGATGGCAAGGCGTCGTATGAGATCAACCCTACCGGCCCCAATCAACCTATTGTCAAGGGGGAATGTATAGATCCGGTCCTTGGCAAATGGAAGGGCACGGATGAATTTATCTTTAAGGCCTCCCGGCAGAAGTTCCAGACCGCCAGTGCCTATAGTCTGGTTCACGATCCGATGACCGCCTGTGGCTGTTTTGAGTGCATCGCCACCATCTTGCCCCTTTGTAACGGGGTGATGATCGTGAACCGTGATTATCTGGGCATGACCCCCTGCGGCATGAAATTTACCACCCTGGCCGGTATGGTGGGCGGCGGGGAGGTTACACCCGGCTTTCTGGGTGTAAGCAAGCACTATATTGCCAGCCGGAAGTTCCTCTTGGCCGAGGGCGGCCTGAAGCGTGTTGTGTGGATGCCGCAGATGTTGAAGAAGGAACTGGAGGCCAAACTGAAAAGCCGGGGAGAAGAGCTTGGGATTCCAAATCTCTTTGATATAATTGCTGATGATACGAAGGGAGCCACGGAAGAAGAGATTCTTCCCTTCCTGGAAGAGGTAGGGCATCCGGCGCTCACCATGGAATCTATACTTTAATTTTACGGTATAGGCCGCAGATGAACGCAGATTTTACTTTTTAAATTTCGAATTTTCTGCGGGTATCGGCGAAAATCTGCGTCCCAGTAGAATACAGAAAGGAGATTCGGGAATGGCATTAAGTGGTATAGAGATATTTAAGAAATTACCCAAGAAAAACTGTGGCGAATGCGGGGTTCCTACCTGTCTGGCCTTTGCCATGAAACTGGCTACCGGTCAGGCCGAATTAGTTGCTTGTCCTTATGTCTCGGACGATGTGAGGGCAGCGATAGACGAGGCCTCGGCGCCGCCTATCCGCACCTTGACTATTGGTGCAGGCGACCGTGCGGTTAAGCTGGGCGGTGAGACGGTGATGTTCAGGCATGAGAAGAGGCTTGAGAATCCCCCGGGTCTAGCTCTCGTGCTTTCTGACACCATGGATGATTCCGTAGTAAATGAAAAGCTTTCTAAATTTAAATATCTGGAATTTGAACGGGTGGGATTGATCCTGCGTCCGCAGATGCTGGCCCTCAAAGAAGAATCCGGAGACGCCGGTAAGTTTGCCGCTTTTGTAAAGCGGGTGATTGATCAGATGGATGCCGCTATTATTCTGATGAGCGATAGACCGGAGGTTATTTCTGAGGCCCTGAAGGTTAGCAAGGATAAGAAGCCCCTTATCTATGCAGCAACCAATGATACGGCAGAGGCTATGGGCAGCTTGGCCAAAGAGTCGGCCTGCCCTCTGGCGGTAAAGGGCTCCGGCCTGGATGAGGTCATGGCTATTACGGATAAGCTTTTGGGGATGGGGCTTAAAGACCTGGTGATAGACAGCCAGCCGGTGAATGTTAAGAAGGCCCTGGAGGATCAGGTAGTCATCCGGCGTTCGGCCTTGGTCAAGAAGGTTAAACAACTGGGGTTTTCCACCATCACCTTCCCTGGCCAGTTGACGGACAACAAGATGAAGGAAACCTTAATCGCTTCTCTGCTCATTGCCAAGTATGCGGGCGTCATTGTCCTTTCGGAGATGGAGGGCCATAATGTCTTTCCACTTCTCCTGGCCAGCTTGAATATCTATACCGACCCGCAGCGTCCTATGGCCGTCGAGGAAAAGGTCTATGAGATCGGAGGCCCCAGGGAAGATTCGCCGGTTTTGATTACATCCAATTTCTCTTTGACCTACTTTATCGTTTCCGGCGAAGTAGAGTCGAGCCGGATTCCGGCCTGGCTGCTGATCAAAGATACAGAGGGGCTGTCCGTCCTTACGGCCTGGGCAGCAGGTAAGTTTGCTGCTGATACCGTAGCTGTGTTTATCAAAAAGTGCGGTATAGCTGACCGGGTGAAGCACCGTAAGCTGGTTATTCCTGGTTACCTCGCGGGTATGAGCGGTGAACTGGAAGAGGAACTGCCGGATTGGCAGATATTGGTTGGCCCCCGGGAGGCGGCTCACCTGTCGGCGTATCTTAAGCAGTGGAGCGCATAAACGACAGACAGTTTCAAGTTCCAATAGTTTCAATAGTTCCAAGACCGATCGTTGTTTTTTCGGTGAACGGTAATCGGAAAACAGTGAACGTCATTTTTGCGTGGAGGATAATTATGGTTGTTTGTGTGGCGGAAAATATCAACATTATGTCCAAGACCATTGGTGCGGCTATAAAGGAGCGTCAGGCCCAGCCGGTACAGGATATGGTCCGGGAGCTCACCCGGGCCGGAGCGGATTATCTTGATCTCAACATCGGCCCGGCCCGTAAGGGCGGGGATGAGACCATGGATTGGCTGGTTAAGACCGTACGCGAGGTGACGGACTTACCCCTTTCCCTGGATACCAGCAATCCAGCCGCTATTGAGGCCGGTCTCAAGGCCAACTCAGGAGTATCCCTTATAAACTCAATTTCCCTGCAGCCGGAACGGCTGGAAGCCCTTTTGCCCATGGCGGTGAAGTACAATGCCGATATGATCGGCCTTCTCTGGAGTCAGGAAGGTATGCCGCGAGACGCCAATGAACGGGCCGCCCACTGCGTGGACATTGTTTATAGGGCCAATGAAGCCGGTATCCCTACGGAAAAGATATGGATCGATCCCATAGCCACTCCAATAAGCATGGATATTAACCAGGTGCTGGCGGGGCTGGAATTTATGGCCATGCTTTCGGAGATCGCCCCGGGCGGCAAATCCATTGTCGGCCTTTCTAATATCTCTAACGGGACCCCGCATGATCTGAGAAATTACATCAACCGTTGCTATCTCATCATGCTCATGAAGTACGGGATATATTCAGCCATCGTGGACGGTTATGATAAAGAGTTGTTGACTATTGCCAAGGGTGGAATGGTTGAAATAGTCAATCTCGTACATGGCATGATGGACGGAAATGAGCCTGACTCCAAGGATCTTAGTCCAAAAGAACTCGAGTACTATAAGACGGCGCGAGTTCTTATGGGAAAGACGCTCTATTCTCACTCCTGGCTGACTGTGTAA
>QYQD01000180.1 GCA_007280345.1 Deltaproteobacteria bacterium
GAAGGCAGAGGTTCATTCATAGCCCTGGCCGGGAGGCTATCGTCTTTGCGCCTTGTCCCTTCCCCACAATTAAAGCCTCGAATAAGGGTGAATATCCGATTACCTATCTCCTGAATCTTCTTTTCATCTATTTCCAGGCCGGTCACGACCTTAAAATAATCAAAGCACATCTCATGTGTAACAGTGTACAGGGCAAAAGCACATATTATGTAGTTATCTTTAGCGGTACTCTTGTTTTGGGCCTCTACCAGCTCTTTGACAATCCCCAGGGCCGCTTTATTAGGTGGACGATGCTCTGTAAGGCCGTCGCGTAAGTGGCTAGCCCCGATATCAGCGGTCATATAGGCCAGTCCCTGACCTAACTGTCCCCGGGCATTCCAGGCTGGAAGTTCAAGGCCTTTTACATGCATGGCAAAATCACGGGAACCGTCTCCCCACATCTCTGCCAATCGCTTTGTACCCAACCCCAACTGCTCGCCTATGCCCCTGCGATAAGCAATCTCCTCAATCAACGAAAGAAGCCTCGTTTCATCGCCGAACTTAATCTTTTCTTTTATTATCCCTTTTTCAGAGCATTCCATGGCAAAGGCGATGACATTGCCGGTCGAAATCGTATCCAGGCCGTAAAGATCACATAGCTCGTTGGCCTTGACCACGGCCTCATATCTCTTCAGGCCGCAGTTTGCACCCAGCATAGCCAGGGTCTCATACTCCGGCCGGTCTTTACCTTGAGAGGTAAGAATACCGCCACAGGCAATCGGACAGGGACAGCAGGGGTTGAATTTAACCTTCTTCTCCCGGTGGATGGTCTCTCCATCCAATCCCTCATAGTATTCCCACTCACCTTTTTGAAAATTGAGGACCGGTAACCGGTCTTTCCGGTGGGAATATTCTAACACCGATGAGGTACCGTAAAGATAAAAGCCGGCTTTATCTTTACGCCTCTGTGCTACGGCCTGAACAGCCTTTTGATTTAATTCCTTTATCTTTTTAGCATCATGAACCGGGATAGCCAGCGTACCGTTTACCGCCACGGCCTTAAGGTTTTTCGCCCCAAAGACCGCTCCCGCTCCCCCCCGGCCCGCGGCGCGGCGCCTGTCACTAATCAGGCAGGAGAAAAGCACTCTGTTTTCTCCTGCCGCACCGATGGAAACTACCTTCGTATCCTTGCCTTCCACTGACTTTATGATCTTTTCTGTTTCAGCCGTGGTCTTTCCCCATAAATGCGCGGCATCCTTTATCCGGACCCGCCCATTGGTTATGGAGATATATACAGGCTTTTCTGCCGTGCCTTCAATAATCACCAGATCAAACCCGTAGCGTTTAAGACCGGGGCCAAACATGCCTCCGCAATAGCTATCTAGAAATATGCCGGTAAGAGGAGACTTGGTAATGACCGCGAAACGTCCACTGGATAGAATTTCCGTACCCTGAAAAGGCCCCGTGGCCAGGACAATCCTGTTTTCAGGAGAAAAGGGGTCAATACCCTTTTTAAGACCTTTTATAAAGTAGTAGGCCCCAATACCCTTGGCGCCCAGGTATTTCGCGATAATCTCCCCGGGTATATCTTCTGTCTCGATTTTCCCACTGGTAAGATTTATTCTAAGAAGCTTTTTCCAATAACCGGTCATTTCGTCCCATCCTGCCTTGCTAAAGATCAATCCAGGAATTTACTGACAAGCAGAAAAATTCGTATCAGTTTAGCTGTTTGAAAGAGTATTCTTAAATCCCTCCCAACCTCCCTTTTCCAAAGGGAGGAGAAACACCTCCCCCTTTGAAAAAGGGGGATTGAGGGGGATTTTGGCTTTTATAGCGCCTTGCCCCGGCATATTTTTCAAAAACCTAAAGTGTTACTTCATTTATTATTTCTGCGGCCCGCAGAGTGAGGTCTTTTAGTCGCTCAGGTAGGGCAACTGAAGGAGGTTGGCGGCTTTAAGCGAGGCACTACCCACTTAAACAGCGCCACAAAAAAGGCTATGACCAGTATTATAATTAGCACATCTTCCATGTCGTCTCCACTTCATTGCCACCCCAATAATGTACCCAAAAACAGTTCTGTCAAGTTTATGTACTTATCGTTTTGCGGTCATCCCTGAACACTAATGACATATGAAGATGTGACCCCGGTAATCTCTACCTCCGGGGAATAATGCTGAAGATTCTCCCTTTATCGTACGCTCTTTTTTGAATCAGGTAATCTCCATACAGGTCCAGACAGATTTGCTCCATGCCGGGGAGGAGTTTTTTCGGGAACCTTTTCTTTTTAATCTCGCGGGAAATTTTTTCATACAACCAATAGACAGAACCCTTAGATCTTTTGGAAAGAAAGCGAACCAGCTTATCCTTTATCTCCTGATCCTCTTCGTTCTCCGCTAGTTGTTTAAGCTTCTCTTCAATTACGTCATCGACATGAGGGATAAGGAGCGTTTTTAAAAGGACCAGGGCCTCATCGCCTCGCCCCCAATCAAAAAACAGTTGTATCTTTTCGCCCTGGTAAAGGGCATTATTGGGATCGATGGCCAGGAGCTTATCATACCGGGCCAGGGCCTTAGAAAAGGCAAACTTCCGTGCGTAAAGCCGGGCCAGCTTGAGCAACCCCCCCTCATTATCCGAATATTTCTCCACCCAGTCTTCATATTCCTTTAGCGCTTTATCCACATCCACATGCTCCAGGGCCCGGGCCAAAAACCATCCGGCCAGGAAGTGTTCGGGATTATTCTCTTTGATCCTCTGGTACAGGGCCACCTTCTCCGGCCAGTCAAGGAGTTCACTTTTAAAGAAATCATCATTCCAAAAAATATCAGGACGGCACTGGCATAGCCTTTCGATCTCCAGGTCAATAGTCTCAAAATATATGCCGTCCCCGGCTTCAACCAGAGATTTCCTGAGTCCGGTTAATGCCGGCGCTGAGTATGGCATTTCCTGTAATACCACATTACAAACTGCCACGGCCTGTGGGAATTGTTCGCTTCTATAGTAAAGCTCGGCCAGCCCGGTCCGCGCCGCGCCGGCCGCCTCGCCCCTGCTAAACATTGATTGATAGATCACCGCGGCCTCGTCCCATTTTTTGCGCCCCATGAGTATTCGAGCCAGTAGAAGACGCTCCCCATCACTACCACTGTGAGAAGCAAGATAACTCTTTAGAAGCTCCTCAGCCGCTTTGTACTCATTATCTCTCAGATGGAGAAGGGCCAGGCCTCGAACACCCGCAACCGAATCTGGATCTTTTAAAATCATCTTCTGATATTCAGCCCAGGCATAATCCGCACGTCCTTCATCAATATAAAGCTCTGCCAGTCCGTCGCAAGCGGCTTCAAGGTCAGGACAGCGTTTTAAAATGTCTGAATACATAGTCTGACTCTTATGGTAGTTACCGGAGAGCCTTGCCAGACGGGCGAGGCCAAGTAGGGCCTCCTGGGAGTCGGGATTTTCGGCAAGCAGACGAGCATAACACTTACCGGCCTCTTCATAATCCTTCAAACCCTCATAAGTGTGTGCCAGACCAAGCTTTGCATCCTTATCATCGGGATAGGTAGCCAATATTTTCTTATATGTATCCAGAGCTGCACCCAGATCATCTCTTATCTCATGTGTCTTTGCCAGTCCTTTTAGTGCCTTCAGGTTCTTACCATCATCTGCCAGAACAGAGCGAAATAATTTTTGGGCGGCAGACGTCTGGGCCTGTTCAATCAGAAAATTAGCCAGCACTAACTTTGCCGATGTCAGTTCAGGATAAACCTCAACCACCGCCTGCCAGGCCTGGGTGGCCTCACCTACCCTGCCTAATGTCTGTAGTATCGTGGCCCTCTTCACCAAGGCCTCTTTATTCTTAGGCTCAAGGGATAAAACATCCTCAAGGGGCTTAAGGGCCTTTTCCTGTTCACCCATTTTCAGCCATATATCTGCCAGATCATTTTTGAGGCCTGTTTTTTTGGGGTACTCCTGGCTTAGTTTCTCATATATGGCAGCTGCCTCTGGATACTGTTTGGTCTTTAAGTAAATCCCGGCCAACTCTTTCCATACCTCTTCGTCCTTTGGGGCAAGGGACAGGTAGGCCCTATACTGTTCTATAGCCGCAGGGTATTGTCCGCCGGCAGAAAGGGCCTGGGCCAGTACAACCATCCCCTCCCTGTGTTTGGGTTCAATCTTTAACAGGGTTTGGAGGTTGGATATAGCATCCTTGTAAAGCCCAAGTTCACTTTCAATCTGCCCTATCTTAAAAAGGAGCTTACTGTCATTTCGATTTTTGGCCAGCGCCTCTTTCAGATGAGGCAGCGCCTCTTTCTTCTTCTCTTTCTTGAGATAAAGCTGGGCAATCTTATCATGGCCGGCCAGATTATCCGGATAAGTTCTCAGAAATCCGGCAAGCACATCTATGGCCTCTGTCTCACGACCGGCGCTTATAAGAGAGTCCACATAACGGTGAATAAAAACCGGATCGTTGCCTTTAAGGCCGATCAGCCTTTGGTAATAGGCTACGGCTTCGCTGGATTTTCCCAGGTTATCCAGACAGATAGCCATCTTATAAATCAGATCCACGTCTCGGGGGTTTAAACTCAATACCTTAAGTAGATAGTTAGATGCCTCTGAATAGCTTTTTAGCTTAAGATAAGCCTCTCCCAGACCCTTCAAGGCAGAAAAATTCGCGGGTTCTTTTAAAAGTATCTGTTCGTAAAGTTTGATGGCCCTTTTTTCACTCTCGCGAGCAGCCAAAAGTTCGGCCAGAGGAAGCATGGCATCAGTGCGGTCAGGCTTTGACTCTAAAAAAATCTCCAGGGCCTCTATGGCCTCTGTATCTTTACCCATGTATCTCAATATCTGGGCCATCTCAAGGCGGGCGTCGTCCAGGGTAGGCTTGATTTCCAATACTTCCCTGTACAGAACCAGGGCCACGTCATATTTCTTCTGGCGGGTAAATTTACGCGCCAAATCCCATTTGCTTTTCCATCGCGGCGTCTCTTCCTGTTTCATGATTATTCTTGTGCCGGGAACCGCAGGCGGAGAAGCCGCCTTATTACCCGACACCTTATCGGCTGCCGCTACATCCGCAATCCCCATCAGGAAAAACCAGATTAGAAGGACGCAAGCTTTTTTTATCATTGTCTTCCTTCCCTCAACCGGGGATCGATAGCATCCCTTATACCTTCACCAAGGAGGTTATAGCCAAGCACAGTAATAAGTATAGCCATACCCGGATAAAAAGAAAGCCACCAGGCCACTTCAATACTGTCCTTGCCCGCGGTAAGGATATTACCCCAACTCGGCGTAGGCGGCTGGACACCAATACCCAAAAAACTCAGGGCAGATTCGGTCAGTATGGCCGCAGCTACGCCCAGAGTGGCAGCGACCAGTACCGGAGCCATAGCATTCGGTATAATATGCCTCCATATTATGCGGGTATGGCTGGCTCCTAAGGCCCGGGCCGCCAGGACATAGTCCCTCTCCTTTATGGACAGTATCTCCGCCCGAATCAAACGGGCCATTCCCATCCACCCCGTTGCTCCGATGACCACCATGATATTCCAGATACTGGGCTCAAGCAAGGCCACTACCGCCAGGATCAAAAAAAACGTCGGGAAACAGAGCATGATATCTACAAAACGCATAATAACCGTATCCACATAACTGCCGTAGTAACCAGCCATAGCCCCTAAAAAGACACCGATAACCATAGCAATACCCACGGCCACAAACCCTACCATAAGAGAGATGCGCCCTCCCCAGATAATCCGGCTGAGGACATCGCGGCCTAACTGGTCAGTGCCAAGGGGATGGTTATAACTGGGTGGTTCCAGGATAGATTTGATATCAATATAGCTTGGATCGTAGGGAGAAAGTACAGGAGCCGCCAGAGAAACTATAAAGAGAAGAAAAACGACCCCTGTCCCTATTAACCCCAGGCGATGACGTCTGAACCGCCGCCAGAATTCTTTAACTAAGGCCCCTGTCATTACTTAGCGCACCCGTATCCGTGGATCAACCAAGGCATAAGAGATATCCGCTACCAGGTTACCGATAAGAGTCAGAACCGCCCCGATGACCAGCTCACCCATGACTACCGGGTAGTCCCTAGCCATAACCGCCCCGTAAAATAGCTGTCCCATGCCTGGAATGGCAAATATCGATTCAAAGATGACGCTGCCTCCGATGAGGCCGGGGATAGACAGACCCAGGACAGTCACCACCGGAAGCAAGGCATTGCGCAGGGCGTGTTTATATATAACCACCCTTTCAGGCAGGCCTTTAGCCCTGGCCGTAAGGATATAATCCTGCCGTATTACCTCCAGCATGTTGCCCCGCATATAGCGCGAAAGGCCGGCTAACCCGCCGAACGCCGAAAGCAGGACCGGGAGAATGAGATGCCTGCCCAGGTCAACCACTTTACCCCAGAAACCAAGGTATTCATAGTTCAGGGACTTGAGACCGGATATGGGCAGCCAGTCCAGATGTACGCCAAAAACGAGCATCAAAAGCAGCGCCAGCCAGAAGGTCGGAGTAGCAAACCCTACAAAGACAAAAAGCGTGGTGGCCTTATCAAAAAGAGAATACCGGTGAACCGCGGAGAGTATCCCGATGGGTATGGCCACAACTAAGATAAGAACCAGAGAGAGGATGTTGATAAAGAGGGTAACCGGCAACCTCTCCATGATTTTCTCCTGTACCGGCCGGTTGTCAGACGAAAAAGACCGGCCAAAGTCAAATCGCACAAGCCTCTTTAGCCAGTCAACGTACTGTATATGGAGGGGCTTATCCAGGCCGTAGATGGCGTTGAGGCGGGCCCGGGCCTCCAGAGAGACCTTGGGCTGCATCATGGTCTGCATCTCCGTGGGCGCGCCAGGGGCAAGATGCAGGACGGCAAAAGAAATCACGGTTATCCCCAGGAAGATCGGAATCATGAGAAAGAATCTTTTTAGAATATAGGTAGCCATTATTTATGAGCTATCAGCTATCATCCATGAGCCATGAGCTATGAGCCATGCGCCATCATCTTATACCTCTGCTCCGTCTTTGGCACATACCATTTAATCAGGTTATAGGTTATACCCGCGGCAGCGGGTTCAATGCCCTTAAACCGGGCCTGAACCACGGGAAGGGCGTCCGGGACATAGAGAAACACATAAGGCGCTTCCTCGGCCAGTATCTCCTGAATACGCCAGTAAATCTTTCTGCGTTCCCCCTGGTCAAAGGTGCGTCTGCCCTTTTCCAGCAAGGCATCTACCTCTGTATTTCTATAAGAGATGAAGTTTAACTCGCCGGGTCTTGTCTTAGAAGAGTGCCAGACGTCATATATATCGGGATCCTGGGTTATGGTCCATCCCAGGATGGTGGCCTCAAATGTCTTCTTCTCGATAAATTCCTTGATAAAGGCGGCCCATTCAATGATCCGGATCTTAACCTCAATACCCACCTCTTTCAGCCGGCACTGAATTATCTCTGCCGTCCTGGCACGGATATCATTCCCCTGGTTGGTAATGATCGTGAATCGAAATGGCATCCCGTCCTTATCCAATATGCCGTCACCATCCGTATCCCGCCATCCC
>QYQD01000206.1 GCA_007280345.1 Deltaproteobacteria bacterium
ACCTACGGGCTCCCTCCATTTCCTCAACTCTTGGAGTAGGATTCATAACCATGATTTCTTTCTTTTTCATGTACGTTTCTCCTTCCCGCCCTACTCTAAATTATTGGGGGGGAAGTGTCTCACTTACATTGGCACAGAGGGTAAAATATATCCGTTAATTTACCAATGTCAAGAGCTAGTTAACTCTTGGATTAACAATTTTCAGTAAAACAGGAAGCGTAGTAAGCTCTACCAGGAGCGCGACTAACATAGTAAACGCCGTTAGATAACCGAGCTGAATCGTGAGGAATGGGTTAGAAATCATATCTCAGCTCTAGGTAAGTCCTGTCTTTCGCATCGAACTGGCCGAAGGTTCCGTCAGGCCTTCCGTCAAAAACATCGATACCCAAGACCGCTGTCCACTTACCTTTAAATTTATAACTAATTTTAGGTCTAAACATTGTGTCACTTTTTCTTAAGCTAGTGACAAAAAACAGTTCTGGTTCCAGTGTGTTGTCAAAAAAGCCTGTTTTAAGCCAGATTGAAAAGGAAGTGGCCATTTCATTGTCAGCCATGTTGTTATCGTGATTAAATATAATTCGCTGCATGAACTGGAAGTTGAAATCTACTTTTTCAAAGAATGTGTAATCAATCCCGATCAGATAGTCTAAAAAATCCTTTTTGACTACACCATCTATATCAGTGAGGTCATTTACGAGAAAGTATTTGTTATTGTTGTAAATGATTTCTCCCTTAAAAATTACGTCTTTTAACTCTTTGGCAAAGGTCGCGCCAAGAAGTGTTAATCTTTCATATTTAGGCTTGAGAGTGACAATGGTCGTAGAGGTTACTGGATCAGTGCTTAGGGTTCTGAAATAGGTGGGGAAATAATCATATCCGTATAGGCAGAAGGCGGCTAAGTCCCAACCTTTTATGGATCGTGACAAGCGCATACCCAATTCGCCGTTTTTTAAGTCGTTGGATGGCTTATCTTCATTTTGGTAATAAGTCAGTGCGCCAGTAGGCACGGTCGGTTTGGACAATTCAAATTCAGAATCATTAACTCCTAATCTGTGAAATTTGAGTATAGGTATCCATACAAATTCGAAGTGATTACCATCCCTATAATATTCCAGATCTGCTGACCATAATGGTATTCTCATCTGGTCGAATTCCGGGAGTATGAATTCTCTCAAATCTTGAGGATTCACAACATCGGCGAAGAAAAGTCCTACCGCTTCCCCCCAAACGATTTGCTGCTTACCAATTCTCAAATCGAAGTTCCCGCTTGAAAAATCAAAATAGGTATCACGCAGCTCGGCCTCGTCTTCCTGGTTCTTTTCGACCCTCTTGCTGTAATTATTTATCAGATCAAACACCGCATCATAATAAAAACGCCCGGTAGCCTTATATCCTATACTGGGAGTGAACTTACCTTCTTTAGTAATAAAGAGAATGTTCTTGATTTTGGTAAATTCGTGAGTAGAACGAATCCGATAGGCCGTCTCGTTTTTTACAAAACCATGTATGTCAAAAAAATGATTGTCTTCAGACTCTAGAGCACTGGTATTAACGGGTGAGATGACAACGATTATCAAAAGAAATATGGCGATTCGTAGGTTCATGATAAGAACGTCAGTATTTGAGTTTTTTCAGATAATCCTTGGTAAAGTATTTTTCCGGTAGTTGGGTTAAAGTCATATCTGAGTATTCGAGGATAGATTTTTGTCCACGGACTAATGGGTCATCAAGGACAAGACGCGTGGGTCTCAAACTCCCCAGCACCTGTCGATAATTTTCATACGAGCACGTTTTTAAAATTCGACCAGAAACAGCATAAAATTCCGCCTTGAAAGGATGGGAGTTATCTTTTTGGACCCACAAAATAATCCTATGGTAAGTGACTCGCTCGTCTTTGGCCAGAAGTTCCAGTACATAGTATTCTTTCCCGGTAAAATTCTCTATTCTTAAAATCTTTGGATTATAGTCCCCGGAAAAATTTGCCCGAGCAATATCGCCATTGGCCACATCTCCAATCAACCTCTGTTGGAGAGAAATCCGCAGAGGTTTTGATATATTCTGAAGAAATACCCATAAGTCATAGTCTATCATAAGGAGGGATGTACCTCGATCCATACTGGGTTCGAGTGTTTTAATGATGGTTTTATCTTTTCCTTTTATGAACACCTCATATTTTGCCTTTTTGGGTTCTTTACCGGGTCTTATACTAGTAACATCTACATATACTTTATAGTCTAGTTGAGGGCTTCTTACTTCGTCAGCTTTTTCAAGGACTTCTTCAGCGGAAGGATGTGCTATACATGGGACAGGCAGAAAAAGCAGCATAACTATGAACAAGGCTATTTTCATCTGAAAATCCCCCTGTATCCCCCTTTTCCAAAGGGGGAATATGGTGTACCCCCCCCCTTTACTAAAGGGGGGTGAGGGGAGATTATTTTCATTATTTTTTGTGTTGCTATGCGACATGAATGTTTCGTCTTACCTGGCCTGGGCATAACGTACCTCCTTTTAAGAATGCCTGAGGGCATCAGCTATTACCAGTCTGGAGGCCTTGAAGGCAGGATAGAACGAGGAAAGCAACGATGAGATTAGAGCTATAAGAAACGAAGAAAAAAGCAGCTTGGGCACCACTCTGATGTGGGCCACCCAATTAATATTAGCTCCAGGAGGCGGGGGCATCGGGATTCCGATAAAGGAAATGACGTACGCAAGTCCCGTTCCGACGATAATACCTAGAAGGCCTCCTAGAATACCCAGAATAAGCCCTTCCAGCAAAAATAGTTTTAGGACTTCATATCGTTTGGAACCTAAGGCCATGATCGTGCCAATTTCTCTCGCTCTTTCCCATACTGACATGTTAATGGTATTAAAAATGCTTAAGACAACAATGATGGCAATTATTAACTTAAGAACAAAAAATTGCCTGCCGTATAGCTCAACGGTTTTGTTATAAAAATCTGCCATTTCATACCAGGGTTTGAGTTCTAAGTCTAGGTTCTTATTTTTGAATAAATCCATAAGTGAATTTTTTACTGTGTCAGTATGCTCGGTTTTGTCTAGTAGAACGACTAAAGTTTGTACTCCATCAGTGCGAAGGAGAGCCTGAGCTGCGGTAATCGGCATTCGTAAGGCGCGATCATCGAATTCTTTGGAGGCGGTAAAAAAAACGCCTTTTACCTTCATATCTAAAGCATTTAAGGCTCCACCCACGGTGTTAGAGACCAGTATTATAAAATCGCCGACCTTTGACCCCATTGCTTTTGCCAGGCCTGTGCCTATAACTACGTCATACATGTCGTCACTTGATAGATTTTCTCCCGCCTCAATTGCTACACCAGCGCTTGCTCCCTCAATGATACCTATTGTCTTTTCCCCGATGGGGTCGACTCCTTGACCTAATATAGAAATCGTATTTTCTCCTGTGCTCAGAAGTCCTGAAAAACTTATCCTTGGCGTAATAAACTTTACATGATCAACTGAGGCGATGAGTTCTTTAACTTTCTCAGGGTGTTCAATCATATAATCAAAAGGCCTTGTGTTCCCCTTTTCGAGGTAGCCTTTTTTATAGACCTGAATGTGGCCGAGATGGCCATGAATATAAGCCTCCCGCATTTGCATGAAGGTATCTTCAAAAAAGCCACCAGCAATAATCAGGGAAATGCAACCAAAGGCAATCGCTGCCAGGGTGATCAGCGATCTAACCCTATTCCTGAAAACATTTCTAAAGGCCAGTTTTAGATTTAAGAGTTCCATATATTAACCAGATCAACCCTCTCAAGGGACAATTTTCCCGTCCATTAATTGTACAATCCTGTTTGCCAGTTCCATTACTTTAGGGTCATGGGTAGAAAAAATAAAAACAGTTCCTTGTTCTTCGTTTATCCTTTTCATTACTTCTAAAACAGCAGCGCCGGTTTGATGATCCAGGTTGGCGGTTGGCTCGTCGGCTAATATAATCTTGGGCTCAGAGACCAAAGCCCGTGCTATAGCTACCCGTTGCCTTTGGCCTCCGCTTAGTTCGTCCGGCTTATGTTTGGCAAATGTCTCCAGCCCCACGCTCTTGAGGGCATTCATCACCCCCTTTTTTCTTTCGTCCTTTTTAGTCTTTCTTTGTAAAAGTGGATATTCTACATTCTCAAATGCTGAAAGGACCGGTATCAAATTAAAGGTCTGAAATATAAAGCCTATCTTTGCCGCCCTTAGTTCTGCTAGTTGGTCCGAAGAAAGACCATGAACGTCTATGTTGTCAATCTTGATACTGCCCGCAGTCGGCAAATCTATGCAGCCAATCAGGTTGAGCAGGGTGGTTTTTCCACTACCGGATGGTCCCGCTATCGCTAAAAAATCACGATCTCTTATGGTGAGATCCACGCCTTTTAATGCATGGATCAAGGTCTTGCCCAGGTAATATTCTTTAGTTAATTCCTTTACCTCTACTACGTCCATAAAGCCTCTGCAATCCAACGTTGTTATTGGCCCGGTTTCTACTGAGATTTTTAAGATTATATCATTATTACTTACGATCGGTAAATTCAGAAAAAATATTAAGATTAAGCGCCTCTATAATAAGAAACGCGTGACTTTTATACTATACCACAAGAAGCTCTTTGAGAAAAATGCAAAGAAAACCGGTACACCTTAAAACAGCTCACGCATCTCTATTATTGAGCACGACACATGAAGTTACAAAATATCGGAGCCCTAAAGGAAAAAAATGCTCTCAGAACGAAGAGGGAAAGGTTTCAAGATCGTAATAGATAATCTTTGCTTTTTCAATCGGTAATTTTAATAAAAAAGTTGATTGGAGGAAGTTGGTATTGTTACAGAAAGTTTTTATCAAAATTGGAACAGGGCCGATAAGAACGTTAACGAAAAAAACTAAATAAAAGAAGTTAAGCCTGATGCTGATAAGAAACGCAGAACTTCTGAGAGAAAAAAAATACCTCCCGGAGAGGCGCAGGGCCATAAGACTGAGGCGGTCCCGGCTTACCGAAGTAGGGCAATCCCTTGATTACCGGATTAAAACCGCCACTTCACGGGAAGAATGGATCGAGGCCTTTTCTCTGGCACATGATAGATATGTAGAATTGGGTTACATGGATCCGGATCCTTCGACAATAAGGCTGAAGATCCAAAACATATTGCCCTCGACCCGGGTATTTACCGCCAGATACGAGGGAAGGGCGGTTGCCACCGCCACCCTTATTATCGATTCTCCCTTGGGACTGCCATCCGATACAATATATAAAAAAGAGCTGGACATGTTAAGGAACAAAGGCCGCCTGGTATCCGAGGGGTCTTCGCTGGTCACCGCAAAGGAATTTAAGTGCAGTAATATCTTCATGCTTCTCTTTAAGGTCGTTTATGCATATGCCCAATATGCGCAAGTCGATGATATCTGTATTGCCGTAAACCCTAAACACACCCGTTTCTATGAGGATATACTTTTGTTTGAGCCGATCGGAGAGTTGAGATATTTCCCATCAGTAAAGGATGCGCCGGCCATTTTGGAGCGCATGGACCTCCGCACAGCGCATGCACGATTTGCGGATGTCTATAATATGGAGGATTTTGACTGTGACCTTTATACCTTTTTCTTCACGGCCAATAATGGCGATGAATCAGGATGGGGGAAGGCATTTCCCACGGGCGGACTCAGGATGTCCCCGGAGGATATACGGTATTTTTTTGTAGAAAAGACCGACCTCTTCATGGAAATTGATGAAGACAAACTGGACTACATCCAGAAATGCTATCCTGACTACGACTTCACCCAGGTACTTCCACCCGGATATTTTTCTACGAGATAGTGTTCTAATTAGTTTTCACCCGGAAACCCAAAAAATTCCAGATGAGCTGTCAGCACTCAGCGTTCAGCTTAATGTTTTGTTTGTCGTAGATTTTTGCTGATCCGCCTGATGCGGATAGGCCTGGAG
>QYQD01000003.1 GCA_007280345.1 Deltaproteobacteria bacterium
CGGGCATTCCCTGGGAGAGGACTTTCACCTCTCAGATCGCACCTGCTCCCAGGCGCACAGATTCCCGCCTTCGCGGGAATGACGAATTTGCTTGTTCTTACCATATTATCACTGGATTTGGGCTAACTTTAAGATATTAATTTGCGGAAGGCAAGAGTACACGATGCCACTAATAGCTACCGACGGGGACCGGGACCCAATCCTCATCTGCAAGGTTATCTTCGACGTCCTGGATTCGGAAAATTTCCTCGAGGCATTAAAGGCCCGACCTGATTTCAAGGTATTAGAAAAAAAAGGGGGATGGGGCAACCAATATCCTTTGGATACACAACCCGGTTCGCCCAGGTCGAAGATGTCCGCCTCTAGCGGATGTCGAACCTGCCTATGGCACGACCGGTGGCATGACCCGTCGGCAGTCAGGGCCGGACAGGACACATCTGATAAGCGATGACGGTCAAACCTTATTAGGGATTATAACCCTGGGCCGCAAAAGACTTATTCTGGAATGTGTAACCAAAACACACGCCGCTATGGGACAAAAAATTCTATTAAAAGTTGCCGGGCCAAATCTACGCTACCGGATAACCACCTATGAAACACCCATCCGCCTGCGGCAGACAAAGAACAATGAAACTACCCCCCCCTCACCCCTCTTCCCTGACCACCTATCTCCCCATCTGCCGCCTGAATTCTTTAAAAGCTACTTTGAGGTGCACTGGGTTCATGAAAAAATTCCGGCACTGGACGGCCTGACGCCCCTCCAGTGCGCCCGCAGCAAACGCAAAAAAGAACGGGACAGATTGGCCGCTCTCCTGGCTACCTTTAAAAAGTCATCGATAGGTCTCTATGATTTTAATCGTCTTATAGATATCCTGGGGTTCAAAGGGCACCCTCTGCTCCAGGAAGATCATATTACAAGGCAAAAGCTAAAAGAAAAAATAATGACCGCGATTGACAACAATCTGCGTTTTATCATGGCTATTAAGAAGGCGGGGGAGGATACCTCAACCACCCTGGCTCAAAGGCTGGCTGAAGTAAATGTCATGCTGCAAGGGCTTGTTTATTTCCTGGAGCAGGGCAAAAGGACAAAAACAGAGCTAACCGCTTTAACCAGGACACTGGAACAGATGGAAGAAATGACACAAATTCTACAGGCAGAGGCCTTATCCGGTAACCTGCACAGGAAAACAGTTGAAGAGCTAATCGGTGACCCTAACTGGGATCACCGCCAGGTCATTACCACAGAGGTGGTTGATACCGTCACCTGGGAAATTGAGAAAGTCTGGTGTGAAAAGATTGAACAAAAACCTATTAACCCGCATACCTCGCTTACCACCGCGCTGAATAATATACCGGCCCTGTGGGTGACCGCCATTCAGAAAAATCTTGATCTCCCGCAGGAAACCACAAAAAGAAAGAATATTAAAATTATTGCGGAGAATCTCTCCAGCCTCAAAATCTTAAACAGTATTGTGGAGAAATTGGCCGCACTATCTATGCCCGCGGTAAAGGCCTTAAACATAGTTTACACCCATGGCGGGATTTACCCTTATGACAAACTAATCCACCTCTTTAGTAGTGAAACACCCATCCGCCTGCGGCGGACAAAGGGCGAAGAAAATAATCCACCAAATCCCCCCACACCCCCCTTTACTAAAGGGGGGGTATCTGCTAAATTCCCCTTTGATAAAGGGAGAAATCCATTAACTCCCCCTTTGGAAAAGGGGGATACAGGGGGATTTTCAGGTGAAGAAACAGACGGATATTTCTGGGATAAAAGAAAACCGGCCTCCCCCCTGGGTCTCTTGCGGTCGCATGGCCTCCTCTTCGTTGGCCGGTCTAAAAAAGAAGGCACTTATTATAAAATTGCCGTCATCCCTGCGGAGATCAGACAAAACCTCTCATTTTTGGAGGACATGCCTCTATAGCCGATATAAATGCAGTGCATCAGATGGTGCAGGCGTGACCTTTATCGTTTCGCACCCGTCCCCGCGGATTGAAACCTGCACCTCTGGTTCTCCCTTTAACCGACTATAACCAGCCACAATACCGGCAGCCAGAGAGCGTTCGGAAAAAGATGAGGCCCCGCACACCAGACCGGTCGGCCCTGGACCACCGATTACGTTTATTAACAGGTCACCCGGTTGGGAGAGGCCTTTAATTTCCTTATTCTCGGCCTCGTTTCTACCCACAACCAGCCAACGCTTCCCAGGGAGAAGGAAATGTCGTCCGACTTGCATGAGAAGGCAGGCGTTTTCCGTAATCACCGGTATAGCCACAAAAAGATTCTTAATCCGCCGGGATAAAGCCGGGTCCGTGAGTACACACCCGCCGGCCGGTGCAGGGTAGTCATGGATACCCAGATCACGGGCCAGGGCCATCTGTTCTTTGCGCCCCCGTCCGCTTATGCCCAAAAGCCGGGTGCGATTCACCACTCCCTCTTCTTCCACCCGGGTAGGCAGAAGCTTTAATGCGCTAAGCGGACGCAAGAGCAGGCCCGTAACCGAGGCATCCCTTTCTACTATCCGGAGTGTGTCCCGGCGTTGGGACATGGGCCGCTGCCCCAGAACCTCACCGCTCACCAGAAACGAGGCCCCTCGCGAAGCCAATTCCCTCCTGGCCCTCGTAAGCAGCAGGATTTTGCAGTCCACGCAGGGATTAAAATAGCGCCCATAGCCGTGAGGTGGATTTCTTAAGACCTCTATAAAACTTTCCCCGACATCTATTACAGAAAGCCTTATACCATAATGTCTCCAAGCCTCTTCAGGATATAAATCCCTGTCCTTCCCGCGGCCAAAGAAAGATGAGACAAAATGTAAGGCCTCGACCTCTATACCCTGCTGTTCCATTAACTTACAGGCCAATATGCTATCCAGACCACCGGAAAAAAGGGCCAAGGCCTTTATCTTGGTCAAAAAACCTATCTCCTTCGCCGCTCTATCATTTCCTGGGCATGCGCCCTGGTCTTTTCGGAAATCTCTACACCACCCAACATCCGCGCTATCTCTTCCACGCGTTCCTCCCCGGATAGTTCCTTGACTATGGTTTCAGTGCGGGTTCCCTTGTGCAACTTATCTACCCGGTAGTGCCTGTCTGCGAAACAGGCAATCTGTGGCAGATGGGTGATACAGATAACCTGATGGCGGCCGGCCAGATCCCCCAGCTTGCGCCCCAGGACCTCGGCCACGGCGCCGCCTATACCCGCGTCAACCTCGTCAAAAATGGTAGTTTCTACCCCATCCCTTTCTGTCAGGACGCTCTTCAGGGCCAGCGTGATACGGGAAAGCTCTCCTCCGGAGGCAATCTGCGCCAGTGGTTTTAAATCTTCGCCGATATTCGGGGCAATGAGAAATTGAACTTCATCGATACCATCTTCTGAAAGAATATCCCTTACCTCTTTCTTAAGCGGTCTGAAATCAACCATAAATCTGGTACGGGGCATGTGGAGCGATTCCAGCTCCCGACAAACCGCCTCTGCCAATTGTGAAGCCGCGGCCTTACGCTTAGCCGACAAATCCAGCGCCCGCCGGATAACTTCTTCTTCAGCCCCGGCTACGGATGCCTCAAGGCCGGCAAGTTCCTCCTGCCGTCCTTCTATGCCGGCCAGCTCCTGTTCCATCTCAGCGCTCAGGGCCAGGATTTTCTGAATATCTCCGCCGTATTTCTTCTTAAGCCTGGACAGCTCCTGTAATCTATCTTCAAGGGCCTCCAGTCTCCCCGGGTCACTGTTAATCTTCTGCAGATAATCTCTCAATCGTAAGGCTATATCCTCTACCTGAAAAAAGGCAGCGTCCAAGGCCTCCACAAGCGGAGCCAGGGAATTATCGATCCCGGCCAGCGATTGACCCAGTGTCCTGGACTCGCCGAGTTTCTCTGTCGCCGCACCGGATGAGGCATACAGTAAATCATAGGCACGCTGGGCCCACTCGCGCAGTTTTTCCGCCGAAGCCAACAAAAACTTCTCCTGAATAAGTTCCTCCTCCTCGCCAATCCGTAAATTCGCCTTCCTTATCTCTTGCGACTGAAAGGCTAAAAGGTCTTTACGCGCAACCGCGGCGTTTTGCTGTTCAATCAGTTGCCGGCACTGTTCACGAAGCTCCTGCCACTTTCGGTAATCCTTCTGTACCCCCAGGCGAAGATATGCCAGCCCCCCGAAGGCATCCAACAGAACCAGATGATTTTGGGGACGTAATAGGACTTGATACTCATGCTGTCCGGCAATGGAAATCAGTTCAGTGGCAAGCTGTGTGGCCATCTGCAAGGTAGCGGCCGTTCCGTTAATAAAAACCCGGCCCTTGCCGGTACGGGAAATAGTCCGCCGGATAATCAGGGTCTCATCTTTGTCTATGCCCATGTCTGTTAGCTTCTGAGCCATCCGGCTGTCTTCCGGATACTCAAAATAAGCCTCTATCCTGGCCTCCTCCTTACCGGTGCGCACCAAGTGCGGGCCTCCCCGGCCCCCCAGAACCATCTGGATGGCCTGGATGATAATAGACTTGCCTGCGCCGGTTTCGCCGGAGAGGATGTTCAGGCCCGGGCCAAACGAAATCTTGAGGTTAGCGATCAGGGCAAAATCCTGGATGGTAAGTTCGAGCAACATAGATGAAAGGCACTTTAGTTTTATCCCATCATACATATTTCATTCAAGATTGCAATCCTCTCTCTGCCTAAATTTTGGAAAAAGGATTTAATTCCCGATAAGATATTTATAGGTGCCGTCGCTGGTCATTAATTAAGTCGATCAGCTTTTACCAGTGACAAGTGACCGTTGACTAATGACTTTTACTAGAGAAAGAAGGCATAGAGTTAGATGAACAGAAAAGAAAGAAGGCGAGTTTCCAGGAAGGCGATCAGGCTTGAGATCTATTACTCAACTCCAATGGATATTTTTACCAGTCTCAGCCAAAACCTGAATGAAGGGGGTATCTTTATCGAAACCGACAGGCCGGCCCCTATAGGAACAGTAGTTGAGATAAAATTTTATCTCCCCGGTGACCATAATAAGCCCATCGAGACGCATGGAGTGGTCGTCTGGTCCACGACCAGTCCCCCGGGAAAAGGCGCCGGGCATCCCCGGGCAGGAATGGGAATAGAATTTGAAAGTTTGAATAACCACGACAAAGAACGAATAAATAAATTCATCAGAGACATGAAAGGCTGATGAGAAAAGCAGAAGTTGAAAAAGTAAAATGGCTCATCGTGAAAGAGTGTGGGTAAATCTCTCTTAAAATAAGGCGTGCTTCTTATTATCCCCCCTTTAGTAAAGGGGGGCGAGGGGGGATTTGAAAACTCTTGGTAGTAACTATGTTTTCGTATAATAAAAGCCTA
>QYQD01000020.1 GCA_007280345.1 Deltaproteobacteria bacterium
CCCAACCTCCCTTTTCCAAAGGGAGGAGAAACACTTCCCCCTTTGGAAAAGGGGGATTGAGGGGGATTTTGGCTCTTATAGCGCCTTGCTTAGGCATATTTTTCAAAAACCTAAAGTGTTACAAAATTTCTTGTTACCGTTTTTTCTCTATCTCTCTAATGCGACGCTGTATCTCCGTAACCATGATCGGCTATTTCCCGCAACAGCTACCGGGTCCGGCACAACCCGCCCGGCTGGGACTGGATCCGCAGCAAGAGGTATCCCCTGAACCGGGGACGCGGCTCTTGGAAGGCCCAGAAGTGGATGAATGGGCAGAAAGGAGCTTCTTGAGGTTGCGACTCCCACAGTTCCGACATTGAACCTGTTCGCCAGAACTCGCGACCAGGATCTCGGTGATCTCCTTGCAGTCCAAACAAAGGTAATCAAACAGTGGCATAACTACCCTCCTTCGGGGTCAAGATCATTGCTGCCCACATGGCCATCGAGGGCTTTTAGCAGGGTCTTTACGGCCAACCGGATGCAGTGTTGTTTCTGGTCAGGGAGTTCCCCAAGGACACGAAAGATATCCCGGTCTTTAATGGTCCTGGCTTCTTCGATGGTCTTACCTTTGATGATATCTACCGCAGCCATGGCAGATGCCACCGCCCCAGGACAACCCAGCACCTGGAATTTGGCGTCCTCGATTCGTCCATGTTCCAGTTTGAGATAAACCTTCATCGTGTCGCCACACCGACCAGTTAGCTCAGTCACCTGGTTGGCGTCAGGTAGACTACCCATGTTAGGCCGATTCAGGTAGTACTCGATCGCCTTGTCCGAGTACCCGGAACCGGAAAGCATCTCGCGAATAGCACGCGTGTCTTCCCGGTCAAAAGCTTGATCATAATTCATCCTCTACCCCCTTAAGAACAGATCATCTGTCGGCGCCGTATCCGGCTCAGCTCCCGCCTCCGCCCCCTCCGCAGACCTGCTGATCCCCGATTATGGGTAATTTCCCGGCTATCAGGTCTTCCACAACCGGTCTTATTTCAAGGCGGACTGCATCGTGATAGACATCAATACCTACCTGCCTGAAGCCCATAAGCGGGCGCATGCCGATACCACCAACAATCAGTGCATTCACCTTGTGCCCCGCCAGAAGATTGACAGGGACCATACATCCTCCCTGGACATGGCCATGATTGGGGATGGTCGTAACCTGCTTGATCTCTCCACCTTCCACATCTACCAGGGTAAATACGTCGCAGTGGCCAAAATGTCCTGACCTTTGGCCGTCCAGGCCACCTGTCTCTACAGACGGTATAGCAATTCTTCCATCTTTCATTATAAGTATCCTCCTCAGTAAAAAATATTAAGGTTCTATAAGCCTTATTATCTATTGATTGCAAGGTTTTTCTTACTTTCTCCCATATCCGTTTGACCGTCAGGCCTGCTTCTGTTTCTATATTGTATTCAAAGATGGTTTGTCCTTGAATCATAGATTCTGTAAAGAGGGAGTCAAAAGGAACCCGGCCGCGAGATTCTTCAGATTTTTGAGACGCTGCAACAGATCCTTTGCATCCTCTTCACCGGGTCGAATCGGCAGCTGCGCCAACAACCCCAGCCCCTCACTGGCCTCATGGAAGTCTTCAGACGACAGGGGGCTTACTGAGGCGCAATTGATCATAGGGTTTACCGAAAGGAGTCTTCGTGCGAACTCAATACCCGTCATATCCCCTAGTTTTTCATCTGTCACCACAAGGTCAACAACAGTGTCTAAAATTATCTCCAGAGCCCTGGCGCCAGATCCCGCCCAAGACAAGTCGACATTGTCATCTTTTTCCAGAGCCGAAGCTAACCCTGACAAGGAGTCCTTGTCAGGGCTTACCAACAACAATTTAAGCATATTCGCCTCCTGAATTTTTATGTCCTCGGTATTGCTCACTAATCATGCGCAATGGCTCCACGTACCAATCGTTCAAGCATATAGTTACTTTCATACGGATTAAACATTTTCCCCCTCACACTACAGTCTTTTTCACTAGTTGGCCTAAATTGACGGGGTTGACCTCATAGTTTCTGGGTGATTTTTGTGCTGTCGCTCCGTCCTTTACAGACTTCATGCCAAAAATAGTTCATTTAATAGTTATGAGTACCAACTACGACCTTTTTATTCATCTTCTTTTCAATCATCTCTTTTAGGCGATCGATGTTTATAGGGCAAGCGGCCGTAGCCCCAGCCTTGACAATACAGGTTCCGATGTGCACCGTATCAAAATCCCGGCCGTACTGCTTGGCAAGATCGTTAATGAGCGCTAATTTGGGCATAGCTAATCCAGGACAGTCACCACAATCGCCCATAGCTACTACCTCCAGGTCTTCGTTTTTATATCTTTCAAATTCTCCCTCTCGCTCTTTCATAGCCTTGAAACACTTGATACATGAAACGCAGTGGATATCCCTGATCTTTTTGCACGACAGGATTACAATTTTTGCCATTTTTTCTTGCCTCCTTTTTCTCACATAGCACGTTTAATGGTCACATACATTCGAACCGGATACAAGGGTGCTCTTTAAATAGAATTCACCGTGCTCATTATCTTTTCCCACATTTCGCGAACCATGTCCGAAAGCCCGTTTTGGGAGTATTCGATAATCGTCTTTTCCGCTATCATCGCCTGCGTAAAAACCGGGTCGTAGGGAATTTTGCCCACGAGTTCAAAGCCCTCCTGAACACAATACTTCTCAATACGATCCGCCACATCCGGATTAATATCGAATTTGTTGATGCAGACCATAACGGGAATCTGGAAATATTTACTCAAGTCACCTACCCGCTGCAGATCGTGTATCCCGGAAATGGTGGGTTCTGTGACCACCAGAGCTGCTGTGGCGCCGGTAGTAGCCGCAATAACCGGGCAGCCGATACCCGGAGGTCCGTCTATGAGGATCATATCCAGGCCGCGCTCCTCAGCCAGTTTCTCTGCCTGCCGTCTTATCATGGTAATTAACTTGCCGGAGTTTTCCGCAGCAATGCCCAGCTTCGCATGAACAAAGGGGCCAAACCTGGTCTCCGAGATAAACCAGTCACCGCAGATGTTTTCCGGAAATTCTATGGCCTCAACCGGACAAAAGTGGACACAGACCCCGCACCCTTCGCACCCGAACTCATCTACCACATAGTCTCTGCTTATGGCCTGGAACTGGCACAGTTCGATACACTGACCGCAGGCGGTGCACAAGTCCGGATTGATCCGCGCCTTTCGCCCGCCTTTAAACTCCTCCTGGATCTTCACCTCCGGCCTAAGGATTAAGTGCAGGTCTGCCGCATCCACATCGCCGTCCACAATAACCTTATTCTCTGCCAGATTGGCAAAGGCCGCAACCAGACTGGTCTTCCCGGTCCCGCCCTTGCCGCTGATTACAGTCAGTTCCTTCATATGTTCCCCTGCCTGTTAACTATGCCCTCTATTTTTTGGTATAATCCTTTGAATTTTTCTTTCCATTCCGGCATGACATCCACTATCATCTGACCCCGTGAATAGGCCTCTGCAATCTTTCGATCCATGGGTATTTCCAGGAGAAGCGGGATATTTTCTCTGGCCAGATATGATTGCACACCACTATCACCGTTACCCGCACGATTCAGCACCGCCCCGAGAGGCATCTTGAGCGCCCGCACGGCCTCTACCGCCAATATAAGATCATTCAAGCCGAAAGGCGTAGGCTCTGTCACCAAAAGGGCGAAATCAGCGCCCTTTAAGGCGGCAATCACGGGGCAGGATGTCCCGGGCGGGGCGTCAACAATATTTACCTGCTCCCTCACTATCCTCTCCTTAACTTTCCTGATCAGGGGCGGCGACATGGCCTCTCCGATGCGCAGGCGGCCATGTATAAATTCTACCTGCCCCGCCCGGCCCTGTTCGATAACGCCCAATTCCCGTTTTGACTCCAGTACAGCCTTTTCCGGACAGACAAAGAGGCAGCCGCGGCAACTGTGGCACAGCTCAGGGAAGGTCAGCACATAATCTTTCAGCACGGCAATGGCATTGAATTGACAAATTTCGCCGCACTTCCCGCAATAGTTGCACCTAGTAAAATCTATTTCCGGAACAAAGGTATTAACTGTTGTCCTTTCACCGATCACCGGCTTTAAAAATAGATGAGCATTAGGCTCTTCCACATCGCAGTCCAAAAACCTTACCGCTTTATCCAATGACACAGCCATATTCACGCCCACGGTAGTCTTTCCTGTGCCGCCTTTGCCGCTGGCTATAGTGATTACCATTTGAGATTCCTATTCCTTCCTTTTTTCGGCTTTACTTACCACACTTTCAAGATTTCCTTGTCATTTGACTGCCGCAATTCGGACACTTAATCGTGTTACAGGGCACACCCCGCTGATGCGGGACCATCTTTTCGCAGCTCGGGCAGACACATTCCCCGGCTGGCCCCAGGCCCAAACCACCGCCCCGGCCACGTCCGCCGCCGCGTCCTAACCCTTTTCCTGTGCCCGGCCCTTTTCCTGCCGGTCCGGTTCCATCTCCCTGTGGCATATCTTATCCTCCTTTAGCGCCAATGTCCTTCGACATTGGGGGCTTTAGTATATGAAATTTCGCCTCTTTTAAATTTTTCGATTGCCTCTCCGACCGTCCCGCTTACATTAACCGCCACATTTATCTTGGCTGCCTGCAGGGTCACAAAGGCCTTCGGCCCGCAATGGCCCGTAATGAGCACGCCGGCGCCCTCTTCCGCTACAGTCCGCGCCGCCTGGATACCGGCTCCCTGCATGGCTTCGATATTTTTCGTGTTATCCACAGCCTTGAATTCCATGGTTTCGGGGTCAACTATAATAAAATAGGCTGCCCGGCCAAAACGCGGGTCAATCTCATCATCTAACCCTTTACCTTTTGCACTAATCGCTATCTTCACGCCCGTTCACCTCCTCTTCCTCTTTATCGTTCTACATTTATAGTTGAAATCGCATACCTTCATACCCCGCCTCTACGGCGGCACCTGCCCCGTCCCCTGCCCGGCCCTCCGCCGTCTGCCCAATCATGATCCTGGAGCGCTTCGCGAATGTTTTTGCCCTGACACTTCGGGCACTCAACCGGCCCACCGGTGTCATAAGGAATAACCCATTCGTTTGTGCAGTCCGGACATAAAAAATATCGTTGCATCATTTGAACAACTCCGCCTTCGATCTTTAGCGCCTTGGCATTAACGATTACATCCGCAATCTTCTTGTGGGCAGATTCAATGATATTGCCAAAGGTCTGCCGTGAAATATTCATCCGCTTAGAGGCCTCTTCCTGATACAGCCCCTCTAAATCAGCCAACCGGATAGCCTCAAATTCATCCACCGTAAGGTTGACTTGTTCCAGGGCAAATACTGGAATTCCCGCAGGCTTGAAGTAGGCTGCGCGGGGAAGACCGCAAACCCGTCTGCATTTAAAAGGTCGCGGCATGATTGTCTCTCTTAATTATTAGCATATGCCAATAATATAGCACAAAAAATTCCCCTGTCAATAAAATTGGCAGGGGAAAGTCGATGACCCCATAAAAAGTCAAGAAATCTATAGTATCAGGCTGCCCACCAGAGATTTGACGTCTTTAAAGTTATGCCTGACCAGGTATTCTTCTATCCCGGAGATAATCTCCATAGTGGCCCTGGGGTTGACAAAATTGGCCGTCCCCACTTGCACCGCGCATGCACCGGCGATGAGAAATTCCAGGGCGTCTGCCGCGGTCATAATGCCGCCGCAACCGATTACCGGAATTTTCACCGCGCCGGCTACCTGCCAGACCATACGCAGGGCAACGGGTTTAATGGCCGGCCCGGAGAGGCCACCGGTGACATTATGCAGCTTAGGGCGTCTTGTTTCAACATCAATAGCCATGCCCGTGAGGGTGTTGATGAGGGAAACGGCATCTGCTCCAGCCTCTTCCACGGCCCGGGCTATGTTCACGATGTCCGTCACGTTGGGGCTGAGTTTGACAATTATTGGAAGCTCCGCTGCCGCCCGTACCGCCCTGGTAACCCGTGCTGCGGCCTTGTAGTCTGTTCCAAAGACCACGCCGCCGGCCTTTACATTAGGGCAGGAGATATTGACCTCCAGGGCCGCTATGCCCTCGACACTGCTCAGCCTTTCCGCCAGTTTTCGATATTCTTTGATGTCTTGTCCCAGGATGTTGACGATGACCGGGATAGAGAGATTGCGTAAAAATGGAAGCTTGTCTGCGATGAAATTCTCGACCCCTACATTTTGCAGGCCGATAGCGTTCAGCAGGCCACAGGGTGTCTCTACAGTACGCGGCGGCATATTCCCCGGACGAGGTTGAAGAGAGAGACCTTTTACAATTATCCCGCCCAGACGGTTAAGATCAACCAGGCCGGCATATTCCTGGCCATAGCCAAAGGTGCCCGAGGCAGTAAGCACCGGGTTTTGCAGTCTAAGGAGGCCGATCCGGACCGAAAGGTCAGGTCTTGTCTTTTTCATTTCCAGGCCACCTCATAAGCATCAAAGACCGGGCCTTCCTTGCAGACCCGGACTAAATCGCCGTTTCGCATCTCGGCCACGCAGCCCAGGCAGGCGCCAAGTCCGCAGGCCATAAAGCTCTCTAAGGAAACCTGACAGGAAAGGCCGTGCTCCCTGGCCAGATGGGCTACGGCGCGCAGCATTGGATATGGCCCGCAGGTATAAAGAACAGGTCGTGAGGTTATGATTTTCCGGGTAAGCAAATCCGTAACCAGCCCTCTCTTACCCGCTGAGCCATCTTCGGTAGCTGCCTCCACCTGAAGCCCCATAGCCTTTAGCTCTTTCACGCAAAGGAGTTCTATTTTATTCCGGGCGCCGATGAGTACAGAGGTCTTAGCCCCTGTGCCATTTTGGGTGATGATTTGTGCAAGGAAAAACAGGGGGGCGATACCCATACCGCCAGCCACAAAAAGGGACGGCAAATCCTCTCGCCAGGAAAAACCCCGGCCCAGAGGGCCAACGATATCCAGCTTTCCCCCCTTCTTTATAGCAGTCAGGAGATTTGTACCTTTGCCTACTACGCGGTAGAGGATATCTACGGTCCTGGAGTCATGAACGGCATGTATAGAGAAGGGGCGGCGAAGGAGCGGGTCCAGGGTCTGTCCAACACGTAGCATGAGGAATTGACCGGGTCGGACTACCCTGGCTATGGCCGGCGCTTCTATGCGCAGTCTATAGACACTGGACGCCACGAACCGGTTTTCTAAAACAGTTGCTGTGACTTGGTCCATCTTGCTCCTGGCCCCGCGTACCATAAACTAAAAGGCTCCGTTAGATAAGGCTACTACCGTACCAAAACGGCCGGTAATCTTTTCCCCACGATACGAAAAGAACTCATCCCGGTGGCACTTTGTACATATTCCGGCCATTTCAATATGCTCCGGCAGAATACCGGCCGAAAGCAACTGGTCGCGGCTTATGGCCCAGAGGTCAAAATGATCAGGCCTTACCTCATATCGCCAGAGTGAAGGAGGGAACTCCTGCTGAAAATTTTTAAACTCGGCGCAGCATGGACCCAGAGAAGGACTGATACAGGCCAGGATGTCCTGTGGCCTGCTCCCAAAGGCCTCTGCCATGGTCTGAACAGTATGACCAATAATATCCAGGACATTTCCCCGCCAGCCGCAGTGCACGTTGCCGATGGCTTGACACCTGGGGTCGTAGAGGATTATGGCCTGGCAGTCAGCCTGCTTTATCATTAAAGCCACGTCCATAAAATGAGTAAGCAAGGCATCAAATCCCTGCGGTTCATTATCACTCTCAGGGAAATGACCTATAATTTTGACTCCGTTCTTATGCACTTGATGCGCCGAGACCAGATGGGTGGCGCCGATTATTGCTGTTATTGTTTTCCTGTTTTTGCGGATCAGGGCTGCGTCATCTCCGGTTTGATAACTGACATTCAAACTATCAAAAGGAACCGGACTCACTCCCCCCCGGCGGGTGAATACAGCGTGTGTGACTTCAGGAAAGTTGCTCAGGAGGTCAAACTGGTAAAATTCTACAGGGCCGGTAGCGGTCTTTTGCATGTTCTCTATTTATCGGCATTTATACTGTCATTTGCAAGGCCTGCAACCGTTCGAACGTTGGAACGTTATTAGCGTTTATACTGTTATTCACCGGGACTGTCAAGAAGGCCCGTTTGGCGAGAACTGTTGACAAATGCCCGGCGAAAGATATAAGTAGCTGTGAATGAGATATTGCTCGGATGGAGGAAATATGAAGATCTCGAGTATTCTGGTAGCTATAGACTTTTCCGAATGTTCGGCCTCGGCATTCAGATATGCCCTGGACCTGGCTGTCCTTTTTCCGGCCAAGGTAATTTTACTTAATGTAATTGATACCCGGCATATCGAACGCATTGCTGAATTTACTGGCGCACCATTAAAAGAAATCCAGGGAAAGATGATGCACAGTGCAAAAACAGCGCTCAAAGATTTTATCGAAAAGCGGAATAACACCAAAACGCCCTGTACCGCGGAAGTGGCTGCAGGCGTCCCATTCCACGAGATTGCCCTTAAAGCCAGAAAAGACAAGGTTGACTTGATCGTTATGGGAGGATATGGCCAGCATGGTAAGGGAGGACAGATAGACGAGATATTTTTTAGCAGTACTGCCGAAAAGGTGGTGCGTCTGTTGCCGTGTCCGGTTCTGTGCGTCCCGCAGTGAGACATCGATTTGAGTTCTTCATGAAATTGTGTGTCTGATCTTTTCCTTGCATTTTGGTCTTGACTTTTCAGGAGAATACAAGATAGCATAGGATGCAAATGAATAAACTTATAATTATCGCGATTGCAACCGGCGTGCTTTGTCTTCTCTTTCCTCTGTCCGCCTTTGCCGCCGGGTTTGCCATTCTCCAACAGGGCACAGCGCCTATGGCGCAGGGAAATGCCTTTGTCGCCCAGGCGGATGACCCTTCGGC
>QYQD01000054.1 GCA_007280345.1 Deltaproteobacteria bacterium
ATACTGAACAATTACGTGAAGCTATTGAAGCCTTTGTCGCAGCCTACGGCCCAACGGCTAGACCGTTCCGGTGGCGCAAGCGTGAAGTCAAAGGATCGCAGCTAAAAACAACTATCGTTAACTTATGCAATTAAGCACTAGGACAGAGGATTGTAGCGTTATAGGTTCGAAAACGAGCGATTGCTTCAGAAAGAATAGTATTGATTTGTTCTTGTTTTACTCCTACTGCCCTGGCAAAGGAGAGAATCACATTTTTTTCTGAATCAGCAAAACCACTATCGGCCAAAGCAATAAAGACCATATCTTCTAAGCTGCGTATTCGCTCTGAATATCTTCCAACCGGAGTGACCTGATAGTCACCTCTTTCAGCGATCCTTTTCGCTTCTTCCAGGTCAGTTTTCTTGGCGTTTATTTCTTTGTATGCTCGCTCTATAGCTGCTTCTTCTTTTTTGCTGATATTTCCGTCAGCGATGGCAATCGTTATCAAGTTGGCCAAATAACTTTTAAATTCCTTACCTTTCATGGAGGACTTCCTTTAAAAAATATAGTGTGACATCTTGACCCTTTTATTTGAGCATGCGGCATGTTTAATATCTATATCGGCAATTGTAGATGGTCGTATTAAGATATACCAAAAATTAGGCAAACGTAAGGACAGTCTTATCAAAAGGTTATCATTGATCGGGCCAGAAAACGGGTATTTGTGGCTTCGGCCAACTATAATCAGGCCATGTCCAGTCCGGAGGCTATTCAGGATTTAATAAACATGATTGCTACCCTTACGCTGTTCTAGGCGGCCCCGAATATCATTTCAATTGGTTGATGACATTACCATCCCCCGCCAACCGCTACTTGTGAATTAGACGACCCTTTATTGACAACCGTAGTTTTTTTGCCTATGTTTCTCATTTACGTTTTAATGATAACAATTGAGTAGATTGGTGGGCATAGAAGACATTAAGAAAAAGATTAATGAGGACGCTCATCTCACCCTTGACGATGGCCTTCGGCTTGCAGATTTTATGGTCAGCGGTAAGGGCGCAAGTCTGCTTTCTCTGGCCAGGGATATACAAAGACAGTGCCATGACCCGGTTATCGAACTTTGTGCTATAACCAATGCTAAATCCGGTGTCTGTCCGCACAATTGTTCCTTTTGTGCCCAATCGAGTCATCACCGAAGCCCTATTAAGGCATATCCCTTACGCCAACCCAAGGGTCTCTTAGAGGCAGCTCAGGCAGCGCAAAAATCCGGGGCGCATCGCTTTTCCATAGTAACGAGCGGAGCCAAGCTATCTAAAGGAGAACTCCTTGTGGTCTGTGAGGCAATTCGCCTGATTAAGCAGGAAACAACACTTTTGCCTTGCGCTTCGCTGGGGAAAATCACTCTCGATGAAGCCCTTTTACTAAAGGAGGCCGGGTTGGTGCGCTACCATCATAATCTGGAAACGAACCGTGATTTTTATCCTAAGGTCTGTACCACTCAGACTTATGAAGATCGCCTATCTACGATTCATATAGCCAGGGAGGCTGGTCTGGAAGTATGTGTTGGGGGAATACTGGGACTAGGAGAGTCCGTTCAGGATCGAGTTAAATTCGCATTAGAGATAAAACACCTCAACCCCGATTCTATCCCGCTCAATTTTCTTGATCCCCGCCCCGGGACTCCATTGGAGGCGCAGCCTCTCCTTACACCGGATGAGGTCATAATGACTATCGCCCTTTTCCGTATTATAATACCGGATGTTCCTATAAGACTGGCCGGAGGAAGGGCAAAAGTCCTTGGCGATCAGCAGGCGGCGGCCATAGAGACAGGTATAAACGGACTCATGATCGGTGACTATCTCACGACTAAAGGGGCCGGCGTAGAGTCTGACCGTGAGATGATCCGTTCTTTGAACCTTACGCCAGCCATAATTGGGAAAGTGGTCAGTGTCTGTGATTAACCTCGCACCGGAATTAAACAATCTAAAAACTACCTCTCTCTATCGGGAGCTTGTTTCCATCACTCCAATTGGACCAACGCGCGGTTATCTTAACGGCAGGGAAGTAACGCTATTCTGCACTAATAACTATCTCGGTCTGACTCATCATCCGCAGGTAAGTGAGGCCTCTATAAAGGCCACGGAGCGTTATGGGACGGGCGCCGGGGCCTCCAGACTGATAAGTGGCCATTCCCACCTTTATGAAGAACTGGAGGCTGCCTTGGCCCGGCACAAGGGCACGGAAAAGGCCCTGGTCTTTTCCTCCGGTTATGCCGCTAATATAGGCGTCATAAGCGCCCTTATGGGCAGGGATGACCTCGTCTTCTGCGATCGTCTGGCCCATGCAAGCCTCATCGATGCCTGCATCATGAGCCGGGCAAAACTCTGCCGCTTTGGTCACAATGATGTGAACTCCCTGGGAGACTTACTCCATGCCCAGAAGACAAAGGGCCAAAGATTAATCGTAACTGAAGGCGTCTTTTCCATGGATGGCGACATAGCGCCACTTAGACAGCTCGCAGACATCTCTTCTCAACATGGATGTCTCCTTTTAGTCGATGATGCCCATGGCACAGGCGTTATGGGGGAAAAAGGGCAGGGCGCTGCTGCCTACCTTGGGGTGAGTAAAGGCATAGACATCCACGTGGGTACGCTTAGCAAAGCCATCGCCGCGGTCGGAGGTTTTGTGGCCGGCTCCAGTGACCTGATATCCTATCTTATAAACAAGGCGCGCCCTTTTATTTACACCACTGCCCTCCCGCCGGGAGTAGTGGCTGCCGCCACGGCGGCCCTAAAACTCATAGAGACAGAACCTTCGCTCCTCGAAGGTCTCCGGGCCAACGTACGTTATATGCGTGGCACCCTGACCTCTGCCGGTTTCGATCTGATGGGCAGCGAAACGCCGATCATACCCATTCTGGTGGGGGAAGCGAAAAAGGCCGTGGCTATCAGTCGGAGCCTACTGGAAAAAGCGGGCATATATCTACCCGCCATCCGGCCGCCCACGGTTCCGGCCGGGCAGGCCAGGCTGAGGCTTACGGTCAGTGCGGCTCATCAGCAGGCCGAATTGGAAAATGCGGCCGGGTCATTAATTGAATTAGGCAAGAAGGAAGGAATCATTGATTGACGGCTTCGTAAAAAGTCCATTTGCTGCGTTGCGCGGCATCCTTCGTCACTGCGGCGTAGCTACAACTACGCCTCATTCCTCAGGATTTGCGCGCCTTGCAACTGAAGCTTTTTACTGTGCCGTCCATACTTCGGTTTTTTGCGAGATCATCATTGATTAGATTACCTTCGATATTCATTACCGGTACGGATACCGGGGTGGGAAAGACGGTTATCACCGCCCTTCTGGCCTTGCTCTACCAGGAGGCGGGCGTAAAGGTCGGTCTGGAGAAACCGGTCATAACCGGTGTGAAAGCAGGTGAGGATGCGGCCTTAGCAGGTGACCTGGCCCTCCTGCGGCGGGTGCTTTCTACTGGAGAGGGGCCGGTCTATTCCTATGCCTTTACTCCGGCTGTTTCCCCGCACCTGGCCGCGGCCCTGGCCGGTATCTCCATAGATCCGGCACGCATTGAGGCTGATCATGCCAGGCTTTCCTCAAGGTGTGATGCGGTACTGGTTGAAGGGGCCGGAGGCCTTCTCGTGCCCTTGAATGACAATTGTCTTATGGCCGACCTGGCAGCAAGGCTTAAACTGCCCCTTCTCATCGTAAGCCGGCCTTCGATCGGAACGATCAACCATACCCTTTTAACTGTATCTTGTGCGCAGGCCAGGGGGCTTGAAGTGGTCGGTGTAGTAATAAATAATTACCCGGCCAGGCCGGGTCCGGTTGAAGCGGATAATCCCGGCGCCATCGAAAAATTTGCCGGAGTGCCGGTTCTGGCTATTGTACCGCATATCACCAGCCTTTCCGTGGAAGAGGCAGAAGAAGGGGATATCCAAAAGGTAGCCCAGGCCGTGGATAAAAAGTTTAAACTGTTGGAGCGGCTTTCTCGCTGGAGGGAAGAGCATGTCCAATAATAATTTTTTGCGCGGCGATGACCTGCGTTACGTTTGGCATCCCTTCACCCAGGCCAAAGAGTATGAAGCGGAGGAAGCGCCGATTATCGCTGCGGGAGAGGGCAGTTATCTTGTTGATATCGAGGGAAGGCGTTATCTGGATGGTGTTTCTTCCCTGTGGGTGAACGTGCACGGACATAGCTGTCCCGAGATCGACAGAGCCATTATTGCTCAGCTTGGCCAAATAGCGCACTCTACGCTTTTGGGATTAGGTAACGTACCTTCGATTGAACTGGCCCGGGAGCTTATAACACGTGCGCCGTCCGGTCTTAAACGAGTATTTTATTCAGATAATGGCTCCACAGCAGTAGAAGTGGCCTTAAAGATCGCCTTTCAATACGCACAGCAGACTGGGCGCAGACAAAAGACCCGGTTTCTTTCCTTTATAAATGCCTATCACGGCGACACCCTGGGTGCAGTCGGGGTAGGGGGGATCGATCTCTTCCACCGTATTTACGGGCCGTTGACGGTAAAATCCATGCGCGTCCCGGCTGCCTATTGCTATCGATGTCATCTGGGGCTTGATTATCCAGATTGTGAACTGGCCTGTTTTAAAGAACTGGAAAGCACTGTAGCCGGACATGCGCACGAATTAGCAGCCATTATCATCGAGCCCTGTGTCCAGGGCGCAGCCGGAATGCTGCTCTGGCCGGAAGGTTATCTCAGACGCCTGCGTCAGCTTGCAGACCGCTATGAGATACTGCTTATTGCCGATGAGGTGGCCACGGGATTTGGCCGCACCGGGACCCTTTTTGCCTGTGAACAGGAGGGGGTCAGTCCGGACCTGATGGCCCTGGCCAAAGGTATCACCGGAGGTTATCTGCCCCTGGCCGCGACCTTGACCACGGAAGAGATATTTACTGCCTTTTATGGCGATTACGAAGAAGAGAGAACCTTCTTTCATGGACATACCTATACAGGGAACCCCTTGGCCTGCGCGGCGGCCTTGGCTAACCTGCGCCTGTTTGAGACCAACCAGACTCTTTTATCTCTCCAACCAAAAATCAAATACTTAGAAGACAAACTGAAAGAATTTGATGAACTATCTCATGTCGGCGAGATCCGTCAGCGAGGGTTTATGGTGGGTATGGAGCTGGTCGAAGACAAGTCGACCAAGAGACCCTATCCTGCATCCATGCGGATGGGGAGGCAGGTAATTCTGGAGGCACGCAGGCATGGACTCATAATCCGGCCTCTGGGGGATGTGGTTGTCCTTATGCCGCCCCTTTCGGTGAGCCTGGAAGAGCTGGAGGCCATACTCTCCATCACCTATGGGTCTATAAAGAAGGTTACGGAAGAAGGCTGATGGCGGGCGATGAGATTCATATCAGGCCGGTTGGAGAGGGAGAGTTTACCGGTTTAGAGGTTGAGCCGGAGAATGCGTCACCGGCATGGTTATTCGTCTTGCACGGCTATGGCGGCTGTAAGGAAGAGATGCTTCCGCTGTCTGTCTTTCTGGCCGGGAAAGGAATTTCCGTCCTGGCCGCAGACTTGCCCGGCCACGGGGAAGGCGGCGGTCTGTTTGATTATGAGAGTGCGATGAGATGCCTGACTTACTGGCAGGGACGCAGAAGAAATAATTTTGTGGCGGCCATAGGCCACAGCATCGGCGGCCGTCTGGTCTTGTCGCTTGACCTTTCCTGGAATGTGCTCATTTCACCGCCCCTTTCCGCCGGTTTTGCAGGCGGGAAAAAGGAGATGATACGCGTTCTGAGACCCCGGCGGGTCAGGGAGGCTGCTCCTTTTGCCGGCCTGGTAGAGACATTAAATAGATTAGGCGAATATTTACCGGCTGATCCTGATAAAAATGGCCTGCTATTGTTCGGGCAATATGACCTTTCGGTGGTAAAGAAGACGGCTGAGGCAGTGCCGCCGGATAATTACACCGTCAAAGAGATAAAAGACAGCGACCACCACGACATACTTACCTCACGCGAGACGCGGGGTGTGATCTGGTCGTGGCTGGCCGAACAGGTGGTCCATGGCTGAGGCATTTCTCCATTATGACCAGGTGGCCTCCTCCTACGATCAGCCCCGGCACCACTTTTTTTACGGTCATTTGGCGGAAAAGCTATGTATCCTGGCGAAAGAACACGTTCAGCCGGAGTCAATCCTGGACGTAGGTTGCGGCACGGGCATCTCTACAGTAGAGATTGTTAAATATTTTCCCGGGGCCGAGGTCACGGCGCTGGACCGATCCCCTTCCATGCTGGAGCTGGCCAGAAAGAAAGAGGATATAAGAACCGTCACATTCTGTTACGGACAGACCAAAAACCTTCCGATCTCTGAAAAAAGATTCGATCTCATTATAGCCAACATGTCTTACCACTGGTTGTCCCCGGGAGACCGGCTGGTCCTGAGAGATGCCCTAAAGGAAAACGGCGTCCTGGTAATGTCCTTTCCTTTGATCATGCCTTTTCCCAAAAAAGAGGGGAACAGCCTGCTTTTGACCATTTTTCGGAGATTGAAAGAGATGCAGCCGGCCTGGCATCCGTTTCGGGGTACGCGCGGGCTAAACTGGAACGAGGTAGTAAGGGGTTTGCCGGGCCTGGTACCCATTCGCTTTGAACGATATTGTATGGAGGAGAGATTCCGCAGGGCAAGCGACTTTCTGGAAGTCCTCCGGGTGCGGGGCGTATTCTTTGGTTTCTTTGGTAATAAGGCCACTGCGGCTGAAAATATTGCCAGGGCCTTGCTCCAGAAAGGCGAGGCTATCTCCTATGCCTGGCCTATAGGCATAGCCATTTTCCGCCGCAGATGATGTCTTGATGGTAGATCAGGATTAAAGTAAGTCCTTCCTTAATTGAAGGGAGACCTCTTTGGTCAGATACAGGACGCGTTCAGAGAGGGCCTGGGGGAGGGAACCGGTGCCGCAACTGGGGGTAAGAAGTGACTGCCTCAGCAGGGCCGCCTGGGTAATTCCGTCTCCTACCAGTTCTTGCGCCTCCTCTTTCCAGCGTGCCGCCAGGGATGATACGCTTTCCTTTTCGATATCAGCAGGGTTGGCGGTAGGCACTATACCCCAGGCGATAACCTTTCCCTGGGCCAGGAAGGAGAGGATAGCCGGCCGATAGAGTATAAACCGGTCGAAATAATTATAGGCGTCAAAGCTGATAATATCTATATCGCTTTCCATGAGCAGGGACCAATCCGTATTGGCGCAGACATGCACTGCGGCCAGTCCGCCGGCCTTGTGTATGGCCTGGGACATTTCTTTAAGCATATCGATTACGTCTTTACGATTTATACTGACAAAGGCAGAAGATCCGTAACCGGCCAGGCCGGGTTCGTCAATAGAGACAAAAACCGGCGACTTAAATTGCCGCAGCACTTCTACCTGCCAGGCGGCCTTTAGTGACAAGGCCTTAACCGCAACATCACGCAGGCGTTCGTCATATAAGGCACATCTTTTTCCCTGATCAGTAATCCCGGTCAGGAAGGTAAAAGGTCCGGTGATCTGTCCCTTAATGGCGTAGGGAGGTTTTGCTAACTTGCCCATACGGTTGATAAATGCTGCCAGGCCTTTTCCGGTATGTGG
>QYQD01000128.1 GCA_007280345.1 Deltaproteobacteria bacterium
GACCATGGCGGAAGAGTCAACCGCCTGGCCCATGGTCTCACGGCCGCCATACGTGGGGGGCCTCGGATTCGGCATGAAGTGGAACATGGGCTGGATGCACGATACGCTGGATTATTTTTCTAACGACCCTGTCTTTAGAAAGTATTATCACAACCAGCTTACCTTCAGCATCTGGTATGCCTTTACAGAAAATTTTGTCCTTCCCCTTTCTCATGATGAGGTGGTTCATGGAAAAGGCGCACTGTCCGGAAAGATGCCTGGGGATGAGTGGCAGAGGTCTGCCAATCTCAGGCTTTTATTTGGATATATGTACGGTCACCCGGGAAAGAAGCTGCTCTTTATGGGCGGTGAATTCGGGCAGTGTAGAGAGTGGGTCCATGAAGAGAGTCTGGAATGGCATGTCCTTGAGTATCCCGCTCATCATGGGGTGCAAAGGTGGCTCAAGGACCTGAACCACTTTTACCGGAACGAGCCGGCCATGTATGAACTGGATTTTGAGGCAGAGGGTTTTGAGTGGATAGATTTCTATGATTGGGAGCAAAGCAGTATAAGCTTTATAAGAAAAGGCAAAAATACGGACGATATAATCCTGGTGGTCTGTAACTTTACTCCGGTTCCCAGACAGAACTACAGAGTAGGGGTCCCAAGAGGCGGATTCTGGAGAGAGGTTTTAAACAGCGATGCCCACATATACTGGGGGAGCAATTGGGGAAATTCCGGAGGCGTTGAAGCAGCCCCGGTTCCGGCGCATGGGAGACACTATTCTCTGTCCCTGCGGCTGCCTCCACTGGGTGTTCTCTTTTTTAAAAGTGAGGGGGATAGAATATACCGGTGAAATGTGCTTAAATTAAATAGTTATGATAAAAATTGGGAGGAGAAATGAAGAGGCGAGGAAGCGGCATCTTACTGCACATCACATCCCTGCCTTCATTTTACGGTATAGGAGATTTAGGCCCATCGGCGTACCAGTTTGTGGATTTTCTTTCTGAAACCAAACAGAGCTTCTGGCAGATACTCCCCTTAAAGCCTACCAGTACGGCGCACGGCAATTCTCCCTACAGCAGTTTTTCCGCCTTTGCGGGGAATACACTCCTTATCAGTCCTGAGCGCCTGGTAGAGGAAGGCCTTCTCTCAAAAGCGGATATCAAAGACCACCCTTCTTTTCCTGATGAGACGGTTATCTACAAAACTGTGACAGAGTACAAGACAGAACTTTTTCGCGCTGCCTATGGCAACTTTAAAAAAAGAAGGCAAAAAGATTACGGCTTTGTAGAGTTCTGTAATGAGAATCGCTACTGGCTTGATGATTATGTCTTGTTTGTGACTCTAAAGGAAAGTTTTGGCGGAGCCGTCTGGAGCGAATGGCCGGAGGATATAAGAGATAGAAAAGGGGAGATAAGGAAAGAGTTAAAGGGCAAGCTTAAAGACAAAATTGAGATGGGAAAGTTTCTTCAGTATGTATTTTACAAACAGTGGCATTCATTAAGAGCTTACTGTAATAGCAAAGACATCCAGATAATAGGAGACATCCCTATCTATGTGAATTACGACAGTGCAGACGTATGGGCTAACCCCCGGATATTCAAATTAGACGAAAACAGAAGGCCAACCTTTATGGCCGGGGTCCCCCCCGATTACTTTAGCAGCACAGGCCAACTCTGGGGCAATCCGGTTTACAATTGGGATTTTTTGCGGGAGACAGAATACGCCTGGTGGATAAGGCTTATAGAACACAACCTGAAACTCTTTAATATAATCAGGCTCGATCATTTCAGGGGACTTGTGGCCTATTGGGAGGTCCCGGCAGGTGAAGAGACGGCCATAAATGGAAGATGGGTAGAAGTTCCGGCCCGGGACTTTTTCGATAAGCTTTTAAAACGTTTTTCCTCCCTTCCCATTATTGCCGAAGACCTGGGGATTATAACCCCGGATGTAAAGGAGATTGTTGACCTATACGGATTCCCGGGGATGAAGCTGCTCCTCTTTGCCTTTGGTGACGACGTGGCTACTAATCCCTATGTGCCCCACAATCACGTAAAAAACTGTGTGGTATATACAGGAACGCATGACAATAACACGGCTAAGGGATGGTTTAGGAAAGAGGCCAGACCTGAAGATAAGCGGAGGCTTTTTCAATACCTGGGGCGGAAGGTTACGGAAGAGACGGTTCGCCAGGAGTTTGTGAGGATGGCCATGATGTCCGTGGCCGATCTGGTTATCATCCCCATGCAGGACATCCTTGGTCTGGGAGAAGAGGCCCGGATGAATACCCCATCAACAGCTAACGGGAACTGGGAATGGAGGCTGTTGCCGGGACAATTAACGCCTTCGGTCGCAGGAGAACTCTCAGAAGTTACTAAAATCTATGGACGGGCATAGATGTTCCCTGGACATATGAAGATGTTACCCCGCATACCGCTTTTGGGCTTTCCTCATATTCCTTGACCTGTTTATGGAAATATGAAATCATACTAAGTGAAGGGAGATTTTTCTTGGCTCTTTCATCCAAGTTTCCTCTTTTCCTATACATAGAACCAAATCTTTAGGAGAAAGAAGATGGGCTACTCTTCTGAAAGACGGAGATCTTATAGGTTCCAAAGTAATATGCCTATATTTGTAAGAGTTGGGGAAAATTTGCTTGAAGCTCTGGTTGTTGATTTTGCAGAAACGGGATGGGGACTCCAGTGCAAGGAGCCACTCTCGGAACAAATAGAAATTTTAATCCCAGATGTAAGACTGCAGGCTCAGGTGATATGGCGTAAAAAAGATGAAGATCTATATCAGGTAGGGGTAAGATTCTGTGAAGATTATTCTTCTAAAGCCGCTCGCCATATCTCCACCCAAGTCAGAGCTTGTTCACGTAGAGAAACTCATCTTACAAAGATCATACGTGCTATTGAGGTCACATTTGAGAATCTTGATCGTCTCAACCTGAATGACGTTTTTGATGTGATAACTCGTTATGCGGCTGAGATAGCCGAGGCAGAAGTATCGGCCCTCTTTATGAGTAAATGTCCTGGTTATTTAACCCTAGTAGCCAACTTTGGCTCTCCGGATGGGAGCTTTGATATCGGGGAAGAAATACAGATTGAAGGCCGGGGATTGACTAAATTCGCTGCAAGAGAAAAACGGCCACTGATCCTGAAGGGAGAGCAAATTGCAAATCATGCTTATCTTAACAAAGATAAATCTTATGATTACCTACTATCAAAACAACTTTATTCCCTAATTTATAATCCCTTATTGGGATCTGACGGTTCACTGTTAGGAATATTAAAAGTAGAAAATAAACGCTCTCCCGAGGGATTTGATGAGGTGGATAAAGACATCTTGGACGTTTTTTCAAGGATCATAATTACCTCTATTGAGACAGCAACATCAATCGCTGAACTCAAAGCACTTTATGAAATTGATCGTGCACTCAGTTCCTCTTTACAACTAAAACAAGTGTTAAACAAAGTATTAGAATTTGCATTGCAAATTACTGAGGCAGACTGGGCACATATTAGGTTGTTCGATGAAAAGACAAATAGCCTAAATATGGTGACTGGGTGGGGCCGGACATCTGGAGACCAACATCCTTACATAGATTATGCTCCTAAAAGTAAAAAGCCGGGCGCAGATGTTTCGGGGAAAGTATTCGCGTCTGGGGAGGCAGAGATCATCAAAGATGTCAGTGAAGCCCCACATTTTCAACAAATGCTTCAAGTATATAAAGAAAAGAAGGCGAATGAGCCAAATTTTGATAAAGATAATAAATACGAACAGTACTTAGGTTCAATTAAATCGGAAATGGTTGTCCCACTTAAGCTGATAAATGGAACAAAAGCAAGGGTCATCGGCACGGCAACGGTTCAGAGTAGCAAACTTAGTTTCTTTACCCCGAGAAAGCTTGGCCTTTTTGACAAATTTGCCCTACATGCGGCCATCGCTATCAAGAATGCTAGGCTCATGGCCGAACATGAAGAAATGGTTTCTAAGTTCAATGCCTTATTTAGAGTTACGGAGTCGCTTACTGGACAATTTAATGTTGATGAAGCTTGCCAAACGGTGGCAAAAGCTGTGACCGACGCTTTGTATTATAAGACATGCATGGTGTGGGTGAGAAATGAGAAGGGATACTTAGTCCCTCGAAGTTGGACAGGTAACAAACCACCTCATCAATTTGCAATAGGTAATAAAGAATATGCAGCAGGAGTCGTTTCGGCAACTGGCGAACGCTTGATAATAGATGATGTTCGAGATTCTCTATATAAGTTTCCCCCACATCTGTTAGACTCGGGAACATTTATTTCGTTACCTTTAAAGATAAAGCAGGAAACCTTCGGTGTTTTGGACGCTTTCGTTGGCACAGTCCGAAATCTTCCCGAGGGGGAGATCAAGCTTATGGAGACTTTTGCTACTCAGGTGGCTACGCTTATCTGGAACATAGAAACATACGGCAAGATAATTTCCTTGGGCCACATTGCTGAAGCGATCGAAAAGGCAGGCAACCTTGACACTGCTTTAAAACTAATTTTGACAGGAATCACTGCAAAAGAGGGACTTTCGTTCAACCGAGCCGCGATTTTCAGATACGATCCAGAGAGGAATACACTTAAAGGTTGGCTTGCTATTGGCCATATTGGAGAAAGAGAAGGTAGACAAGTATGGGAGCAAATGAAAGAACAGAACGTAACCTTCAACGATATAATCGGAAATATGTTGGAGGCCAAGCACCAATTCGAGCCACTCGAACAGGCTATTAAGGGATTAGAAATAACCCTGGACGGCGGTAATCCCTTTGCTCAGGCGTTGAACTCACACCGATGTCAGATCATACAAAAACCGGATGATTTTCCGGCGTCGGTCTTAGAGACGTTAGCGCCTGCTAGCGAATGCCTTTTGATGCCCTTAATCTCACATGAGACCGGCGCCACAGAGAAAATGGGGGTGATTTTTGTCGACAATAAATTTGACGGTCGCCCCATGGAGACAAATAAAATCGAGGCGTTAAAGGCCTATGCCAATTTTATCGTGGCCACATACGTCCGAAGATTACGTTCAGAAGGAATGGAAAGAACTTTGAACATTGTAGCCCATCAGTTAGTAAGTCCTGTGGCGGCCATAGCGCAGGACGCTGAGTTACTCGCCGAGAGAGAGCCTGCGTTGGCAAAAAACAGATTTTTTGATGGTATTCGCACAAGTGCCTGGAAGATTGACCAGATTGTAAGAAAACTAATGGCCATGGCGAAAATCCAAACTGGCGCGGGAAAATGCGATCGGCGTTGCATCTTTGTGAAGGACTTACTAGACCGCGTAATTGAACGCATACCAATCCTTTCGAGAGGTAGAGTCAGAATAGATGCAAAAGATCCCATAAGTATCACAGTAGACGCTGATTTGATAGAAATGGCAATCTTGAATATCATCGATAATGGCCTGAAATACTCTTCAAACGACGTCATTGTAAAAACATGGGCTGAAGATGAGGATGTTTTTGTCTCGATCAGGGATTTTGGAATAGGGATTAGTGAAGATAAGGACGAACTTTTTAAACCGAGATTCGAGGGCGGTCTTAGCCTTGGTCTTTGGATCGCAAAGTATTATATAGATTTCCATCAAGGGAAAATTTGGTACGAGAGTGAAGCCGGAAAAGGGACAAAATTCATTGTAGTCTTACCTAAGGCTGAAGAGGTACAATATGGCGAAAGTTCTGCTGTATGAAGATGAGGAAGCACATGCAATGTTCATTTTAACCTTATTAGTTGAATTAGGCTACGAAGTCATTTGGACAAAAAATAAAGAAGAAGTTGAAGCATCAATGAAGACAAATGACTTCGAACTGTTCATTCTGGATATCATCAAGTTTTCTATCGGGAGATATGATATAGATCATGGGCTTAAGATAGCTCAAAGCATTCGGA
>QYQD01000053.1 GCA_007280345.1 Deltaproteobacteria bacterium
ATGGTCTCAGCTACGTAGTGTATCTGTGCCTCAGTGAGGAACTGATGGATGGGCATGGTGAGAATCCGCTGGGCTTGTCTTTCCGTCTCCGGCAGATCCCCCGGCTTCCAGCCCCACTCCCGACAGGGGGCCTGGAGGTGGATGGGAATGGGGTAATGAATCTTGGTTTCCACCAGGTGTTGCGTCAGGTGTTCGATAAGCTGTTCCCGGCGTTCAACTTGAATGACATAGGTATGGAAGACTTGCTTCACGTCCCCGCCACGGGGTGGGATAACCACCTCATCGTACAAGTCCGCCAGGAGTCGGTCATAAAGCTCAGCGTTCTTTTGACGCCTACGGGTTACTTCTTCCAAGAACTGAAGATGGTAAGTGGCCACCCGGGCCTGAATGGTGTCTAACCGAGAATTATAGCCGAAAAAATCGATTTTGTCCCGGTTTTTTAAGCCGTGATTGCGCAATTGCCGCAAGAGGTTAACCATCTCCTCGGAATCGGTGGTCATCACCCCGCCGTCCCCCGCCGCATTCACGTTTTTCAGGGGGTGGAGGCTGAAGCAGCCCACCTCGCCAAAGGAGCCGACGGTCTGACCATTGATTGCCGCCCCCACCGCCTGAGCTGCGTCCTCCACCACAAAGAGGTGGTGCTTCCGGGCCACCTCCAGGATTTCCGGCATGGGTGCGGGCTTGCCGGTGAGGTGGACTGGCAGGATAGCCCTGGTGCGTGGGGTGATCACCCCTTCCAGGAGGTCGGGGTTCATATTGTAGTCCGGGCCCACATCGACGAAGCTCGGCCTGGCCCCGGTGGCGACAATCGCGCCCACGGTAGCGATGAAGGTGTTGGAGACGGTAATGACTTCATCCCCCGGGCCCACCCCCAAGGCCTTCAGGGCCAGAAAGAGGGCATCGGTGGCTGAGTTTACCCCCACCGCCCACCGGGTGCCGCACACCTGGGCGAATTGCGCTTCGAACCCTGCCACCTCCGGCCCCAGCACAAACTGGCAATGGGTAAAGATACGAGCTATGGCCCGGTGGAGTTCCGAGTCCTGAAACTGGCGGGGCAGATCGAGGTATTTGACTTGCATCGTGCCCTACTGATAGAATTCGCGAATATTATCGACCATGTAGTCGATATGCGGTTCTTCCAGGTGCTGGTGCACCGGCAGGGTGATGATGGATCGGGCCTGGGACTCTGCGACCGGGAAATCGCCTTCTTTGTATCCCAGACGATAAGCCGCCCGCTGCAGGTGTAAGGGGATGGGATAATGGACCTTGGCTTCGATCCCCCGATCCTGGAGAAAGGCCAGTAGTTGGTCTCGGTCCTTGGCCTGCACCATGTAGAGGTGGTGGACATAGCGTTTGTGGGGGCGTCTTTCAGGCACCGTGATGGCATCGGGCAACTCCCTCAACGCCTGGTCCAATTTATTGGCCCATTTAATGCGGGTAGCGGTGATCCAGTCGATCTCCTGAATCAACTGGTTGCCCACCGCGGCCTGCACCGTGTCTAAGCGGCTGTTGTATCCGAAAATCACCACCTCATCCCGGTTTTGGAGGCCATGGTTGCGGAGCAGCCTCAGCCGGTCTCGCATCTGTTCACTATCGGTGACAATGATACCCGAATCACCCCAGACGTTGAGGTTCTTCAAGGGGTGCAGACTAAAGGCGCCGGTGAGGCCGAAGGTACCGGTGCATTTGCCGTTTAAGGCCCCCTGGATGGCCTGACACGAGTCCTCGATGACTGGCAGGCCGTGGCGGTGGGCCATGGGCATGATCTTATCCATATCCGCCGGCACTCCGGCATAATGCACCGGCATAATGGCCTTGGTGTGGGAAGTAATGGCCGATTCAATCAAATCGGGATCAATAACGTATTCTTCGGTACAATCCACAAACACGGGCCTGGCCCCTGCAGCCACGATGGCCCCTACCGTGGCGATAAAGGTGTTGGGGGTGGTGATTACTTCGTCGCCTGGTCCCACCCCGATGGCCTTAAGGGAGAGAATCAAGGCGTCCGTGCCCGAGTTGACCCCCACGCCGTATTTAGCTCCCAACAGGGTGGCAAACCGCTGTTCAAAGTCGCTGACCGCCTTACCCAGGGTGTAGTCCCCGGCCTTGACCACCTCGGCGATCCTCTCCAGATAGACTTGATAGTCTTTAAACTGCTCCTGCAGATAGGAAAATTTGACTTTCATAGGAGGACCCGGGTCATTTCAAGTTGATGGCCAGCATGGTTTTGATGTTGTAGTAGCGGATATCGTCCAGGGGATGGGGAAGCAGGCCAGCCCTGAAAGCCTGGTGCAGGTCCAGGATAGCCTCTGGCACCGTATGTTTGGCCTCAAACCCCAGCTCTTCCTTAATTTTCCTGGAAGAAACGTGATAGGAACGGATGTCGTCGGAGGGTGTAGTCTCAATAGGGATCTCGCCCCCTAAGGTGTCCCTTACCATTTCCGCCAGCTGCCGGACCGTGTAATTGTGATAGCCCACATTGTAGATCTTGCGATGAATCTTCTCCGGGGGCAATTCCAATAAAAAGAGATAAAGGTCAACCATGTCCTGGATGTGTAAATTTGGCCTTTGTTGTTCGCCGCCGAACACGGTGATTTTGCCTTTATTGAGGGCGTGGTTGGTGAGGATGTTGACGGTCAGATCAAACCGCTGCCGGGGTGAATAGCCGCAAATGGTGGCCGGGCGGATGGTAGTCACCGAAAATTCCGCAGTGGCTTGCAGATCCAGATACTCTTCACACTTGGCCTTGTACTTGGAGTAATCGGTCAGGGAGTTGAGCGGCAAGTCCTCAGTCACTTCGGGATCATCTTTAATGCCATAGACGCTGGAACTGGAGGCATAAATAAAATGCTTGACTCCCACCTGTTTAGCCACATCCACCAACTGGAGAAACGCATCATAATTGATGGCCTTGCTCAAAGCTGGATTCAGCTCATAGCTCGGGTCGTTAGAGATGCAGGCCAGATGGATGACCGTATCGTAGCCTGCCAACTCCCGCTCCAAAAGGCCGCGGTCCCGAATATCGCCCTTGATCTGGATTAAGTGGGGATCATCCTTGACCACGTTTAGGACATCCTCGCCATAGATATAAAGATCTAATACTTTAACCCGATGCCCCTTAGCCAACAACTGGGGGACCAAAACCGCCCCCACATAACCGGCCCCGCCGGTCACGAAGACATTTTTGGTTTGAGTCATGGTTCTCCTGGTCCTTAAGATTAGTATGTTACAGGGAATTCAGTGGTATTGAGGCACGGCAAACCAGCCTGCCGGCTTCACCGGCTTTGCCCTCAAGCGCGGCAAAGTTGTCCCTGGTGATGATAAACAGCATCCAACAGGCAATGGCAGATAGAGTGATGCAGAATCTCCACTGGCCCGTAATTATTGGCAGTTACATAGAAATTGTAATCACCCAGGGAGCGTAAGGGGTTGTCCGGCTGGAAGCCGGAGAGGGTGATCACCCGGCAGTGTTGCTCTCGGGCAGCGGCCACGCCTTTGAGTATATTGGGGGATTGCCCGGAACTGCTGATGGCGATGAGGACATCTCCTGCATCCGCGAACATTTCTATCGGCTTGGCAAAGACCAGGTCGTAGCCGTAATCGTTGCCCATACAGGTGAGGAGGGCCCCGTCGTTAAAGGCTATGGCCCTGATGCCCCCGTTCTTCCAAAAATCGGTGGCCATGTGGCTGGAAATGGCGGCACTGGCGCCGTTGCCGATAAAAAACAGCTTATTACCCGCTCGCCCCCGTTCCAGCAGCAAGGACGCCACCTGCTCGATACCCTGAAAAAATCCCAAGCCCCCGCCTGCTTTGTCGGTAACCGTCAAGCCGTCAATAAAATTCTTTAGATCTTGGTAATAAGTGCGGGCAAAATCGCTCATAATGTCGACCCCTGAACCGGTCCGCGGGTTGCCGCCGCCTGTCTCTCCGGTTTCAGGGCCTGGCCGTCCCAAGTGATCCGGTTACGATCCGATTACCGACCTCTAACGGCTCAATTCGGCCCTCTGCGGTAATCTCATCTTTCCCGGCTCCAAGATAGAACTGATGAATTCCAGCACCGCGTATTTTTCCACGGATTCTTTGTTTCCCATGATCTGCACGGCCAGAGCCCCTACCATATTACCCACAAAGGAGGTCAGGTCCAAGGGCAGCCCCTTGGCGGAGCAGAGGGCGGTATAGGAGAAGACCGCATCGCCGGCACCCACGGTATCCACAATTTTGGGGGAAAAAATCGGGGTATAGATCAGGTCGTGGGCTTGGTCCAGCCCCAGTGAGCCTTTTTTCCCCAAGGTAACGATAAGTCTCTCACTTCCCAGGGTTTGGCACAGTTCTCTTGCCACTATGCCGATATCCTGGGTTTTATTCCGCATGGCCAATCGGACTTCATGTTCCGCCAGGCAGACAAACCAGGGTTGCCGATATTTAGTAATAAAATTAAAGCCGTAGTTGGCGGCGTTGGTTTGGGTGTTGACCGCCAGGACCCGGGTATTGGCCTCCAGGGCCTGAATAATCCCCTGACTAAGGAAATCGTGCCCGAAGTCGGCCACCATTATTAAATCATACCTGGGAATTTCCCCTGAGAGAAAGGTGATCACCTCGTCTTCGGAGTCGCGGTCCAGATATCGATCATTAAGGTAATTGATCTCAAACAGCTTCTGATTGTTGTAGTGGTCCACATACCTTTTCTTAACTACGGTAGGGCCATCCTCCCGAAAAAATATCTTTTTCTTGATGTTGGGCCGCAGGTTCTTGGAGATGAATTCATCTCGGGCATCCTCCCGGCCCAACATGGTCACCAGGGTTACCTTGGAGCAGACCGCGGCCACGTGGTTGGCGACCGCCAATACCCCCCCGGGATAAACCTCGTGGGTGAGAAATTTGTTCACTACTAATTGGGCCTTGGCCGATTTGCCCATGGGAGTGCAGAAATGATACTCGTCAATGATGGCATCGCCCAGGACCAGGACTTTGAGATCGCTCAGGCTGTTGATGGCAGCCGCCACTTCATGGAAGGTATATTTCTTGGAAAAGTCGTCGAGAAAAAGTTTGGTCTCCTCGGAATAGAGATCCAACAGATGGTTGATAATATCCGAAGCACTGAAAGAAAACCCGGTTGTTTCAATAATCCGGCTTTTCCCCAGAAAAAGTTCCCGTTCTTCCCGAAAGATCTTTTCGTGCATCTTGCGGTCTCGATCTTTGTAAGCCTGGCCCTTGGCAAAAATCTCCGGGTTAATACGTTTGACGCACTCAAAGGGAATTTCGTCTTCCACCACGCAGGTATAATTCACCATCCCCAGAGCCGCCACATTTTCCGCCCGCAATCGATCCGGAAAGACCGGCCGGCTCGGCCCCCGCCGGACATCCTTATCTTTGATGATGGTCACCACCAACACATCACCCAGGGAAGCCGCCTCTTTCAGGTGCTGAATGATGCCGGGATGAATGATATCGAAGACCCCATGAGATTGGACTATGGTTTTGCCCTCCTGCCGAAGAGCCTCCACCACCTTCACCAGTTCCTCAAGGCTGAGAATCTTTTTGGCGCTGTCCATAGCTTGGGTGCTTAACCTCTAGTTTTGGGGTAAGAAGTATTTATTCAGCAACTGGGTGGAAGAAAACACGATTTCATGGGTAAAACGCATCTCCGCGCCGATTTCCGCCACCACCTGGAATTCCCGTTGAACCTTGCCGGTTTTATCCTCCAGATTTTCGAATTCCTGCCCTTTGACATAATAATGG
>QYQD01000124.1 GCA_007280345.1 Deltaproteobacteria bacterium
ATTCCTCCACAAAAAAGGAGACGAGGTTTTTCAGGCGTCCGGCCTTGATATTGTAATAACCGGCAGACTGGATATACAAAGATAACAGTGACAGGGGGATTTCGTAGATAGCCTGGGGTGAGAGAATCCCCTCCTGCTTTAAACGGCCTATGGCCCGCTCGACATTTCCCCAATTGGTGTTTTGCGTTAGAACGGCGCCGACCATCACCTCAAAAGGGCTTTCGCCTGGCCACCAGTGCTGCGGGCCGAAGGCTGCGAACATCCTTTGGAAGATCTCATCCAGTTTCTTGTTCATTTATTCGGAGCGGATAAAGAAAAAATAGACGGCGACAGCTATTATAACAATAGATAGGCCGATAAAGGTAATAATATTTTTAAGAGAAACAGTATCTCCGCCGCCGGTTGCGACATAGTGTGCGGCATAATAGAAGGCGCTGCTGCAAAAGACCAAGGCCAGAAATTTATACATTCGTTTGTACAGTGCATATGCTAAAACAATGACAGCCAGGCTGATAAAATAAGGATTATGGAATAGCGCCTCCCAGTCAATCTTGTCCAGAAATTCGGGCAACTGCTGAGGCCAGAGTTCTTTTAATGGTTGCAAAAATCCCCAGTCCATTTTGTTTATCTCCATTTGGCCGATCGCTTTTATACTTATCGACGGAGAGGAAGATTTTCATGACATGCCATAAAAGTGGATTAAATTTATCCATCAGTGTAGCTTTATAATAAAATAGATGCTAAATTAATTGAAAAACCCTTTTTAAATACCCCCAGCCCCTTTTGCGAGAAGGGGGGGACATTGTTTCCCCTCTTTGGCAAAGAGGGGTCTGGGGAGATTTTATTAAAGTTGCGGGGTACATTATGAGATTATTTTTGACGGTTCTGTTGATAATCGTTGTATGGTTTGCTTTGAATAAGTGGATTCTACCCAGGTTTGGCATCAAGACCTGAATGAGCCGGTCATGCCGTATTGAGGATCAATGCGATAAGAAAAAAACAGACGGCTCTAACTGAACCCACATCTACCTGTTTGCCGGAACGGGGGTAATTTATCTTTGACAAAACAGGGCAAAGAGGTTAAGAATACATCCCACCCGATAACTTGCGCCCATGGCTCAGCGGATAGAGCGACGGACTACGAATCCGTAGGTCGCAGGTTCGATTCCTGCTGGGCGCACCAATGAGAGCAAAGGGGCTTGCAAAAATTCTGCAAGCCCCTTTTTAATTGGCTGGTCGATATAGACCAAAAGAGAGAAGGAGTCCTGATATGGACGGGACGGAATGGAATCCGGGCAAGCTGCTGGAAGTATCCGGAAGTTACTGGAAGGCCTGTGCCCTTCATGCCGCGGTCAAGCTCGGCGTGTTTACCGTGATAGGCGCTGAAGAGCTTAGCGGCGGGGAGGTCGCCCGGAAGCTGAACGGGGATGAAAGAGGAGTAACCATGCTTCTCAATGCCCTTGTTGCCATGAATCTACTGGTAAGAGCGGATGATAAGTATTCTAACACGTCCGCCGGCCTGTCTTTTCTTTCCAAGACTTCTCCTGAGTATATCGGCCACATGATTATGCACCATCACCATCTGGTGGATTCCTGGTTTCAGTTGGACCAGGCCGTTAAGACCGGTAAGCCGGTCCGAAAAAGGGCGTCCTACAGTGATGAGGAATGGCGGGAGAGCTTCCTTATGGGCATGTTCAACTTAGCCATGAATCTGGCCCCCAGGCTGGTCGCTGGAATAGATATCTCCGACCGCAGACACCTCCTCGATCTGGGTGGCGGGCCCGGGACCTATGCCATCCATTTTTGCCTCAACAATCCCCGGCTCAAGGCCACGGTTTATGACCTTCCCACTACCAGACCGTTTGCAGAAAAGACTATTGAAAGATTTGGCCTGAGCGACCGTATAGACTTCGTGAATGGCGATTACCTGGAAGAAGGTGTCGAGGGGGTCTATGATGTGGCCTGGCTTTCTCATATTCTCCACGGGGAAGGGCCGGAAGACGCGGGGCGGCTTATCCGGAAGGCTGTTTCCGTCCTGGAGCCGGGCGGCATGATTATCATTCACGATTTCATTTTAAACGACACTATGGATGGGCCGCTTTTCCCGGCGCTTTTCTCTCTCAACATGCTTCTGGGTACGGCCCGGGGACAGTCTTATTCGGAAAAACAGATCATGGATATGCTGGCCGGGTCCGGTGTGAGGGAAATCCGGCGCACTGCTTTCCAGGGCCCGAACGATTCCGGGGTTATTATCGGGATAGTTTGAACAAGTATAGCCATGTAGGGTGGGCTAAGCCCACCAAAACCGCTGTGCGCAAGAAAACGCCTCCAACGATATTTACTCCTTAGAGAGTCAGCCTTAATCGCTTGCGAAATTGCCTTCTGCTGAACATAACAACCCATAAAGTACAGAAGCTCCAGTGACATTGGGATAGCGGGTGTAACCACGGATCATCCGGTTCTGGATGAAGTCCAGGAGCGTCAGATTTTTCTCGATATTGATCTGCGTTAAAAACTTGATAGCTTCGGGCCGTTTTGCGTTTATACCTTTCCTGAGGGCCATAATTTCGGTCCTGTCCCGGACGAACAGGTTAATCATGTCCTCTAGTTGGTGGTGCCAGAGGAGGACTCCCCTCGTGTCTTTCAGCATCGACTCTATAACACCGGCAGTGGTTGACCGGCCCGCGCGGAAGTCGCCGATTATTTCTTCCGGCTTATGGGGATAAAGGTCCAAATAAAAGAGCGTCTCCTTAAAACTACGGGGATGGTACTTTTCAATATAAGGCGCAAAGGCATTTCTTTCCCGATCCCAGTCAGCCATAACGGAAGGGTTCACTAGGGTCCCGTGTATCAGTTTTATCTCGCTGGTTCTTTCCGTGTAAATGCAGTAAGCATAAAATCCGTTTCCTACAGCCCAGTCTAGGGCTTCCTCAGAGAAAAACCGACGGAGCCAGGGCTTGCTGTTCGCAGGGAATATCTCCTCTTTAAGAAAGCTCAAAGTCTGCCTGGACACCGGACGATTTCCTTTGTGAATATCCCCCGGAACATCGAAATTCAAAATAGAGGCAAGGCCGCCACCTACGACAGTCCTCAAAAAATCCCTTCTGCCCAGCATCATAAAACCCTCCCTGAATCTTTTTCCGGCGATACTGAATATAGCCCAAGGCATAGGACAGATAGCGTCCAAGGCGGATATTCTTCTTGTGCGTTTATTGTGGCGGGCTAAGAAAGAATGGGAAAAAATGTGGGAGATCTAAACCAGTCTCTTTTGATGGGCAATTCTGAATCGCGGAACGATAGGCTTTTCTTGCCATAGACAGCGTACATGAATTGTTTTAATGAGATAATAGAGTATGACATGTGACATGATTGAGATATTCTTATTTTTGACTGCGGTGCAGCTCTGCCACCCCATCGACAGAGTGTCCCGAGATATTCCCTTTGAAGAAGCCTGATTACCGCATCGCGCTTCCGCCTTGCTGTCATTCGACCACGCCGGCGGAGCCTTGGTCCCATTGTCTCTTCGTCATTCGTACGGACACCGCCAAGCTGCGCTGAGATCGCAGCTTGGGGCGTTCTTCAACGGAAGTAGCAGATAGGGGGCCTGCAATCTACTAGGTCAAACCGAATCTATACATACAAGTGCCTCGGTCATTGTACACGACCTGTGCTGGCGTACGGCTGCCATTCTGCCACACGGCCGTTTGATTGGCTTCAGAAGGTTCTCTGTATCCTTGATTATTAACAGCAAATACGCATTTGACTCTATTATCCTCTGAGCATGTCCTATGGAAAGCCATTATTGCCTCACCCATTTGCCTACCTTTGTAAGGCACGTGAGAAGGATTTATGATGCACCATTGTTTCTTCTGAATTTCCTTCAGTGCCGCCAGAACTCTGTCAGAAAGAGAATTATACTCTATGGCATCTCCACCTCCCCGGTTAGCCTTGTTAAAAAGATTGTTCTCTCCGCATACTAACAAAAGGCAAGGGTACTCATTCGGCATCGCTGTTTTTTTGGGGTCTAAGGTTCCCAGAACGTTTGCAAAGGCCCAAGCCTCGTTTCTTTCTGATGACTTAAAAACCTGCTGTGCGAGACACTTCGCCGGTGAAATACGTCGCGAATCATGTGAAATTATATAATAGTTATTGCTTATTATGTCCCCATGGCGATCACAACGACATATTTCGCAGAGATATCTCGTTACTCCTGTCTTGCGAATGTTCTCACGTATAGGATTTAATACGCCTTTTTCGTCTTCTTTACTTTTTATTTTGAATGAGCAACCTGCATGTATGACCACCTGACAGCCGTCTAACTCAGCTCTCTCCAAAACTTTCGATATGATTTCAGGGGCTTTTTGTTCGGAATGAGATGACGAAACAAGCAGTATGCGACTCTTTTTGGGTATTGAGAACAAACGAGACGAGAGATTAAGTTCGTCTTTTGGTTTATTGCCTGTTTTCACTTTACTGTTAACCACCTTGGCCGGGCTCTTTACCTCTTGGACTACCCGTCCTCTCCGGTTCACAACCATTTCTCTGTCCTCCTTATAGCATCTTAAATAATGTCTTTCTTATCGGAAGTTGTGCAATTTGCTTTAAGATTTTGTACCAGTCACAGTCCACTTTCTCTTATTTACTTCTTTGGAAAATTGAGGCTGAGCCACTCCTTTGATGGGCGGGGAACCAAGAAGGCTCATAATTATCTCCTTCCCTCTCATTTTTTCCCAATCGTAGTCACCGTGTTTTATCCTCACAAGGTTCATCCCATTACGGTCGGCAAATACATCTCGGATACTATCATAAAATGCTCTTTTTTCATCGCGGCATGGATCTCTCTTATCCAAATCTTTTGCCTTGATAGAGCGACATTCTCTTTTCCAATATTCAACGTCGAATGAAAAGGACATGTCTGGGCGATAGAGATCCAAAGAAATAGCTCTAGGTTCGCTAAAATGTTGGCGTTCATCGTATTCTATAATCAGATTCCTAGATGGGATAAAGAAGTCACATTTTAATTGTTCTCCCGGTGTAGCAAAATTGTGATTACCCCGAAAATGCCCTATGGCCTTATATATTTTAGCCAAAACAGTATCCATGGATGATTTGTCAGGCACTACCAGCCAATCAAATGTTTTTTCGGATTCGATGCTGCCAAATTGTTTCTCTAGAATTTTCTTAAGCACAATTTTCTGTTGTTTGGCATTCAGTCTTGCTTTTTTTGAAGATTCGCATTTACAGCTCACGTTACATTTTCCGATATCTTCCGCAGTGTAGGCTCCCTTAACAATCTTGCTCTTGTATTCAGTTGAGAATCCTAACTTCTTCCATATCTGTACTGTTTGTGCTCCGCCGGAATAATCCACACTTCGATTCAATTTGCGGCCTCCTGCCACTTCATAGGCCAAACCCAAAATGAACTTAGCGGGATATTTATCTTTCCTAACAAGGAGAAACGTGTTCTTTGCTTCTGGCGTAGGGCGACATCCAAGATCGTATTGACGACACGCTTCCTCTACGTGCTCCTTTTTGATTATGTACCAGTCTATTGGCATATACCCCCCCTTATTTAGCAAAGTCGAAGGATTGTAGTCCAAATTTACTTGTCTTTATCGGTCTCTACAGTACAAAACTTAAACCCTCGTGGTTAAGCCATCTCCCTCAACCTCTCCAAAATCCTCACCATTCCCAGGGTATCCAGTTTGCAATAGTCGAGGAGGGCCTTCCGGATTGCTTCAATCTCTGATTGATCCTGAGATTCGCATGTCCTGAAATACGCCTGCACGGCCATGCCCCCATTACTTATTTCCATCCCTTCGTAGCTCAACTGCGGCACTAGGGCCGGAAGAACGTATTTTTGCGAAGAACTTCCTTTCATCTTCCAGTGGTACACATCCTTCTTTTTGAAAGGGATTTCCAGATCCCTTACATTTTTAATAATCCTTTGCAGCTTTTTACGGTACCGGGGATACGAGGCGGCGAGTTCTTTCAGTCTTCCGATTTCAAAACTGGCGTGGTAGGCCAGCACACACGCATTATCCGGGATTTCGCTAACGAGATTTCTTGCCAGCTCCTCCCGTGGGTCAATATTTGGCTCGGCCAGGAACGCGCGGTGTCCCAACCGCGCCCCCTTTCGCTTCAAGTGATGAAGTGAATATTGATGCGGGACATTTTGATAGGGCCTTGTGCCGCTAAAGGTGGGTATGGCACAGGAAAACGTTTCAAAATCGAGGAAGTACAGCGGATACCAGAGGGAGTCCAGGAACTGTTTCAGTCCTGCCTTGTTAACATACTCCTTCTCCTGCAGGAAAGAGTTTAGCTGGATATTTTGTTTTTTGGACAATATTTCCTTTGGGGCATCCCTGAGATCCACTATTCCTTGCCGATATAGGTCAAGGGGTTTTACCCGGCCGCGGCCATCCAGGTTAAAGACAGAGTATTCCGGTATATGCTGCCGGCAATGTCCATAGAAGGCGCAATCGTATGGCTTAGTGCAACGCTCACCGATGTCGATGTCCGGAACCCGCTTTCCGAGCGCCTTTCTCATACTGGCTATCTCATCCGCCACAAAGCGCTGCTTGTCCCGGACCGTATTGGTGACATCGTCGATAACGAAGAGTTTGGACGGATCTATCGCGCTATTTCTTACATATTGCTTATTGAGAAAAACGACCGAGGCCTTGCTGATGCGGATTCCGGCTCCCTTCAACACATAGTACTGCACGGCAACATCGTCCAAGTACACGTCTTTCCGCCCGGTTGATCCCTTAACCTCATATAGTTCCCAACCCTGTCGTGCCTTGCGCAGAATATCCGCTTTTACGAATACATTGTCATAACTGAAAGCTGGCTCATAAAGGATTCGGGCGCCGCCCTTGATCTTCTCTCCAGTCAGATTGAGCTGTTCTTCCATCGACAGGTCTTCGTAAGAAACTTCAAACCCTCCCGGAAAGAGTTGCCGGGCGTAGGTCCCGACCTCGCGGCCGCTCTGGAATCGTGCCTCCTGTGCCTCGGAGACTTCATCTCTCAGCTCCGGGTGGAATTTGTGCAGATATAGTGCCTTATAGCACTGAAGGCCCTTCATGAATAAAGATTTGCTAAGATAGGTACTATCTTTGGCTTTCATAGACATTGCTTGCCTCCTCTGATCAGCCCATCCTGGACGTTTTAATTGATAATCTACTTATCGGTTTGAAAGGCGGCCTTTTAAAATTCGTTCGCTCCAAACCTCACCACAACCCGGCCTTGCGAAACTCTTCGCCGTCTTTCGGAATCGGCCGGTCTTCGGGCCAGCCCTCCATTTCCATATCCTGGCGAATGTGTATTTCAGCCGCAAGAGCGGCCTGATCGCCCCATAAACTCCTGACCTCTTCTATCCCCTGACGATGGTGGCGCAAATGCCGGTGACGGGTGCCCCAGGGCGGCTTTAAAAAGAATTCGTCAAGCCAAAGGTGCACCTTGGGAAAGGGCTCCCCCAGGATTTCTTTGCACCGTTGACAATGTTCCTCGAAAGAAGCCATGCTGGTTGGTTAAAACCACAAATAGACACGAATGAGCCACGAATTATTATTCAGCCTCATTGCTGTCCAAATTGCTGATTCATGTGCTGTGGCCTTCAAATCCCCCTTGATCCCCCTTTTTCAAAGGGGGAGTTAAAGGCTTCCCTCTCTTTCAAAGGGGGAAAATGCCGTTAATCCCCCTCTTTGGGAAAGAGGGGTCAGGGGAGATTTTAAAAATGCCGTCCAAATCCAGCCCGTTAAATATCTTATTTTGGACAGATGTTATCCAGCCTATTCGGATCATACCAATTCAGTCCTCTCTGACATACACGAACCGTTCTACATAGTCCCGGTCTTTACTGAAAACCGGGATGTTCAAGTCCACAGTGCCATTGCAAATACAAAAACCTCTTTTTCTTACCACTGGGTAGTCTTCAAAGTTGATTCCATGCTGCTGAATTAACATCTCCCGGATGTCCGTGCCGTTTTTCAGATGCAGTTGCTTGTGGGAGAAGTGTTCCCGCCCGGCTGCCAGGATTGCATTCCGTGTGGCATCACGCTGCCGCCAAATGAAGTAGTTGCAAACTTCATCCTGCGGCAAACAAAAGCAGCGGCTGTCGAAGCAGGCATCCACGCCAGAAAGCCTTGAAAATACCGAGCCAACCAGCGATGCGGATATGGAAATGAGTTTGCGGACGTCATATCCGAACCACGCCTCGGTTTTTATCGTTCTGTAATCCGTGAGGAGAAAGCTGATTTCGTCAGACTGCGAGTAGCAGAAATCGCAACCCTGCATGCCTTTCATGACCCTGGCGGCGGTTTCAATCATCTGTTCGACAAACTCCATAGACCACTTCTTGCCGAACAGCTTTCGAGTCAGCGACTGGAAGGCCCTGCCATCTATACGGATTATTACCGGAATCCGGCGAGGCAATACGTATTCAAAAGCCCTCTCATATTGTTTCATTCTGGTGGCCAGATCCTGACCGTTAGAATTTGGCATACTCGTTACCTCCAGGCAATCAATCATGAAGTCAAGGTCAGGAATAGGACGCGCGCTTCAGTCTCATTGGCTGGACAAAACTCGTAACCAGCAACACGTGACCCAAAACCCGCAACCTCAAGCCAATATACCTTATGAGGTAGGACAAATAGCGTCCGACTAAACAGATTATTTCCAATATGGATGAAGGCATACCCTTGGGAAGGACATAATTCCATTTCAGTAATACACGCTTCGTTACGATAAGAGCCATAGGCAGTATAGGTCCGCAGACATATGTGGCGGACATAAGTATGAACGATAAACCGCATACCGAGGTCATCGACATTATTTTCCAAAATTTCAGAGACTATCATATATCCCTTTGGGAGGAACTTTCTGCCGAACATTACCGGCTGTTGTCTAAAAGCAATAATCTAATCTTTGGAAGGGAAAGCCCGCAGCTCTCAAGCACCTACAGGGAGGAACATGTCAGTAGTTGGCTCTACTGAATTCTCGAAATGAAGATCCTCACCGACATAATAGAGGGATTCTTGTACTACTATCGAAGATTTGGTTTGACACGGAGGATATGAAAATGAAACAAAAATGGTATGACAAAAAATGGTTGGTTATTTTCCTTTTGGTAGTATTCTATCCTGTAGGAGTGTATGCTCTATGGAAGAATGGAAGTTTTTCTTTTATCGTAAAGATACTGCTTACGATAGTTTTGTTAATCTTTATTCTGGTTATATCTGTATATGGTCCAGAAGATACCTCTTATCGAGATAAAGAAAGAGCACTTAGTGTACTAAAAAGTTATTATCATATAATTCAGCCTAATGAACGTACAGATGGACGTGTAGGAGAACGTGTTTCGTATTATGAATATGCACTTAGGAGTACTGCACATATTCCAGAAAAATACCATTATGGTTGGGAGATTCGCAAGAATCCTATAGGTGAAGGAATCTTAGTTGGTTATGGTACATGGGCTATGACAATAGATAGTACAAAGCAGATGCGCGTAATTTGGTTAATTGATAAAAATAATGTAAAGGCAGCAAATGTAATAACCTGCTGTTTAATGGATGAATATATATTATCAAACGAAACTTTAGAAATTTATGAAAATGCTTTTAAATAAAGAAGGTTTTATGAAAATTGAAAAGCGTTATGGGGCAACGATACGCATCCACCGAGCCCAATATCCATGGTGCACTCTGAACCCAGATTGCAGAAAAGACCTTACCCTTTTCGAAAAGCTTATTTTTACTATTGAGGAGGATTAAAAATGAAAAAAATCGGTATCATCTCTTTCTGTTACGAAGCAAAGGAGTTTAACCATAGTCTTCATGATACCAAGAAATATAGAAAGGAAAGATGGAATTAGATTGAAGATTATGCTGACGAGTTTAATGAACAACGATTAGAGATTTTCGAAGAAATAGGTAGCTATGCGGAGGAACAGAAAGTAACTCACCTTTTGTTTCCAGGAACCACATTAACTTATAGTGACAATTACGATTGGAAGAC